>JAAFIA010000024.1:0-850 GCA_013298545.1 Bacteroidota bacterium
TTCGGGAATATAAATGCCCGGCTCAACCGTAATCACATTGTTCGGTTCTAACAACCCGTAAAGCCCCGCATCATGCACATCGAGGCCTAAATAATGCGATGTACCGTGAAAGAAATAGCGGATATATTCTTCGTCTTTTGAGATGATGCCCAGCGCTTTCAACCGTTTGATGATGATGGACAAACCCGCTTTGTGTGGCGCACGAAATTCATTTCCGGCCTTACATGCAGCAATTCCGGCCAGTTGCGCGTCAAGCACAATATTATAAATCGCTTTTTCCTCTTCCGAGAATTTTCCATCAACGGGCAAGGTGCGTGTAATATCGGCTGTATAGCCATGATACTCGGCGCCCGCATCAATCACAAATAAATTTTTTCCTTCGAGCGTTTTGCGGTTGGTGATGTAATGTAAAATGCAGGAATTTTCGCCGCCGCCGCAAATACTCGGATAGCCGCAATACGACGAACCGCGTTTACTAAATTCATATTCGGCCACGGCTTGCGCTTGGTATTCCGTCATGCCCGCTTCCAAGGCCCGCATCACTTCCAAATGACCAATGCAACTGATGTCAATTGCTTTGCGCATCAAGGCCAATTCTTCAGGCTGCTTGATTTGGCGCAGCGTACCCATAAACTGCTTTAAATACTGGGTATCTCTATTTTTCAGTTTCGCTGTTTTATCCGAAAATGTACGCAATAGCGCGTCTAAGCAACCTTGGTCGCGCTGTTCAGCCATGTCATAAAGCGGAAGCGGGAAATAAAATATTTTACTAAACCGTTTGAAATTGATGTTCAGTTTACCGAATTCAGCATTTAACAAGGGCGTTTCAAACTTCAAAAACTTTTTTGCA
>JAAFIA010000024.1:860-52475 GCA_013298545.1 Bacteroidota bacterium
CGCCTGCCCGTCCATTCTTCAGCTTGTGGATTGCGGTTTTGAACAAATAAAATTTCATCCGTATATAACGTATCGATTTTGCGTTTTTCTTTGAAAACGAGCAAGAGCGCATTCGGCTCATCATACCCTGTCAAATAATGAAAATCGGGATCTTGGTGGTATTCGTAATCCACATCATTGGCTCGATTTTTTACCGCGCCAGCAAAAAATACAGCCACACTGCTATCGGGCATCATGGCGCGAAGCGCATCGCGGCGACCACGGTGAAAATCGGCAGAAAGTAAATCTGTATCGTAGGCATAATTGTCTTCTTTGGCCGAAATAAAAAGCACAAAGACTGTAAGCAAAATAAAAAAGCTGAAACGCATGGTATAAAAGCTAAAAACCGCCTACAAGGAATTTTGCAGGCGGTATAAAAATACAAAAAACGTTGTCTTGGCTTGCAAAACAACGTTTTTAAAAGACTTTGTACAGATTACTTTGCTCGTGGCAAGAAACCGTTTTCACGCGCGCGTTTTACCGCTTCGTTGATTCCGATTTTATTGATGGTGCGCAAACCAGAAGTAGAAAGTTTCAATTTGATGGAAGATTTATCCTCCAACACAAATGTTTTTTCAAGCAAGTTCACTTTGAACTGGCGCTTCGTTTTACGGTTTGAGTGAGAAACCTTATTGCCTACAATGGCTTTCTTTCCGGTGATTTGGCAGACTTTTGACATGGCTGAAATTGTATTTTTCCCGATTTGGGAGTGCAAATATCGGAAAATTTCCCGAAAAACAAAATGTATTGAGTTTTTTGCTTGTTTTTTATTGGCTTGTGTCTGTTTATAAGTTTCGACTAAGGTGTGTCTCGTGCTGCTAGCAAGACTTTTCGCTTTGGCAAAACTGAGCCATTGGTCTGTTTTTGTTGGCTTATAAGGCTTACGAACGACTTAGACCTAACTCTTCAATGAAACGTTTCAGTTCATCAGCCGCATTGGGCGATCGAACATGCCAATGGTTAATTTCATGAATGAGGAGCACGCGCTTTCTTCTTGTAAGTCCAATACGATCTAACATAAAGGTATAAATCGGATTTTCTAGTTTCAACGGAGTTAGTCCGTAGCCATTCAAAATATTGGTGTAATCATCCTTCGTATAAACATACACAAGTCCATGATCGTCAAAAACAACAAACGATTCGTTTTCAGGACGGCTTATCCATAATTCATGTCCCCCATCATACAACACAAGATCTTCATACTTTTCTATAAGCGTTTGAATCTGTTCATTGGCGGCAAAACCAGTATATGTGATCGGATTTTGATAATCGCCATGATCAATGATTCTGACTTCCAATCGACCGATCGATTCGTCCATGAAGTGCAACAAAAACTGCTTTATATTAACTCCATCTTGAAATGAAACCACATAACGCGTTTCTTGTTTTTGCCTGTCAATAACATAAAACGGTTTTCTGTTGTAGCCCGCAGCAGCACATTTTATAGGACGGTTTAATAGCATAGTGTATTTGATTGGTGATTTTATTTAGCAAAAATATGTATTCAGGTTACGAGGGCATACATCTACTCCTTCAACGCCCAGCCAGCAGCCAACAAAACAGATCAACACGATTTGCAAAATTCTTACTAATAACAGCTTTTTACAATAGTAATCAAAGAGCACCGAATCACGTTCATCGGAATGTCTTAATAAAAGAGAACTTATCTTTAAGTTTAAGAATATGTTTTTCGACAATTTCATAAGTTGCTTCTCTATTCAATTCGCTTTCCTTAATAATCTTAGAAAGTTCAAGTAATTGTTCTGATGTCAAGTCTAATTTGGCTTTTAATGCTGTCGGTTGTAATGTTCCGTCCTTGAAAGCTGAAAGTAATTGATACGTTTCGTTCCATTTGTTTTCACGATCGCTCAAAGCGGCATAAGCTCCGTGTGATACTAATTCAACCTGCCCGTTGTATTTATTGACTGTCAAACCACGATCCCCAGCAAAAGGTGCTTCTTCGCTTCTTTCGCCTTTCAATGTTAGGAGGATAAAATCAAAGTAATAGCTTTCTATAAACTTCTCCTCGTCTCCAAGTCCGAACATAAATCCAGGCAAAACTTCACCCATTTCTGAAACGTATTTGAGTGCAATATGTCTTGCATTTTGGTGTGTCATCTTAAAATTGGCTATAATGTTTGGCGATTGGGCGTTCGTTTTTCTGGCTTGTAACATTCTATTTTAGCTGCTCTTTGCAAAACCGTGTTCAAGTTCGTCTCACGTACGAAAATAACGTAACCTGACCAGCTTCAAACGTATCTAGTTTCGAGGCTAAATCGCCGTAAGCAATACGATCAAATGTACACCTTAAATAACCTTTAAACACCAAGGTATTTTCAATCTCAAGGATTTCGAATTGTTTCGTTTTGGTAAAAATTAAAAGCAATTGCTCATCGATCTCAACCAATAATTTAAACTTGCGATCCTCGGTCCAAGTGATGCCGTGAATATTGTCGTAAGGACGACCGAACCAGCCGTTGGGCAATTCCAATCCAAACTGTTGATTTTTTTGAGACCATTCTTCAACTAGTTTTTTGTAGTTCATGGGGGGATTTGGTTAAATGGCTTAGTTGTGATGGCAAAATGAATTTAATATTGAGGACTGAGGTTGGTTTAAGGCGCGACTTCTTCGTTCCGAACAGAACTTGCCTATGTCAGTCAGTAATCTGCAGGTGATTAATGATGAAAAGTTGATTAGATATTCTAAAACTAAATTACTAAAGTCAAAATGGATATTTAGCTAAATTGAAAAACAAAAGTTGAAACATGAATTCCGTCAAGCATTCTTGTTGCGCATTTATTATTAACGGTTTCGTTCTTGTTCCTTCTTTCGTTCTAATTCTTGTTGACACTCAAACTCTTTTCGTTGCTTTTCTATTTCTTGCTTTCTTTCATTTTCGTGCATCCCTCTTGCACTGTCATAAGCATTTTGAAGAGCCTGTTTTTCATTTTCTATTTCTTTTGAATCTCTCATGAATTTGTCGTCGATTTGAACTTTTTCTTTGGCAATGCTGTTATTTAATTGAGACAGTTTTTCTTCATAGCCATCTTTCTTAGAGTCTTTCAGTTGGCTTTCTTGCATAATTCTATTTTGCTCTAAAGTTTGATGAAGACTTGAATGTTTATCATTTAAGTCGACTTCTTTTTTATTAATATCTTTTCTCCATTCTTCCGCTGCATCTTTTTCAGAAAATTTATTTTCTAAATAATTTTTAGCTTCATCATAAAGTTCTTTACCTACCTGTGCAGTTAACGCAGCAATAACACCAGCAGTAGCAATGACTGACGTAGTCATGTCTAATTGATGTGCATCAATAAATGGTTTATCGGCTGGCATTCCAACTTCAGTGAGTGTTTTTTCTATCTTTTCTTCAATTGCTTTTTCATTAATTACTTGTAATATTTCAAGAATTTTTTCTGTAGCCTCTATTTGTGTCTTTCTCTTTTCATTTTCTAAGTCAATATCTTCTTTTTTCATAGATTTTATTTTGCGCTTAAATAATTTGATTGTCAATTATTTTGGTAATGAAATCGTTTCTTGACTTTTGCTGGTTTTGTGTTGGCCGCAATTACTAATGCGATGTCTTTATAGTTAGGGCCAGCTAATTCAAGTGGTTCTACAATTTTTTGCCTTGTAGCGTCAAGTGGGCCATCTCGAAAGCCAAGTTGTTCTGAAAGTTTTGTCGCGAGTTCATCATTTAAAGGAACATTCATAAAAGTCCTCACAACACAACTACCCAATAAACCATCAGGATTTGGATATGCTTCTTTTAACTGTCCGTAACTTTGTGCAAACATCCATAATTTAATTCCATATTGACGTCCAACATTTAGTGCTTCGTCAACAGGTGGCATTTTTTTTAATCTCGGGAGTTCGTCAAGCATAAAGAGAACAGGTGTAATATCTCTTGATGGCAACTCACTTGTCAGCATTCTGATATGCTGAGCAATAAAGACCCTGAGTATTGATAGATAGCTTTCAATTTCATTCGGATTCACACAGATGTATACAGTTGACTTGGATTTGCGTAAATCCAAAGGATTCCAATCCGATTTCTTTGTAATTCTTTCTATTCGTTCTCCTTGCCAAGCACTTAAAATGCTTTGCGCAGTTTTTAAAACGCTATCTTTGGTTTTCGCCTCCATTTCCGATAATGCAAAGCCTGTACGTTTCATTGCTGACACTAAGACATTTGTTTTCATTGCTAAAATCATTTCATCATAACCAATACCGTAAAGAATATCAATAACTTTTGACATAGGTCGTTCCGTAGAAGCATTATTCATACTGGTATATGCAATTGCTGCAGTTAAAATGTCTCTTGCCGTATTTTCCCAAAATGGGTCAGAGCCACTGGATGGAACTAACATCATGTCAGCAAGAAATCTGGAATCCTCCCATACATAATCACTCTCTTGACGAATAAAAACAAGAGGATTATAACTATGGCTACTGTTGGGGTCTAATGGACTAAATTTATAAACTGGGCCAACATTTTCCGAACGCCATTTACTTGTAGCAGAATAAATCTCTCCTTTAACGTCAAGTACAACCGCTCCACCTGTCCAGCTTAACATATTTGGCAAAACAAAACATTGAGTTTTTCCTGAACCCGGTGGTGCAATGGTAATTAGAGACCCTTCGCCGCCGTATGATAGAATTGTATCTCTATCATCATTAAGTTGCCCCAGTATAATTTTGTATTCGCTTTGACCGTTATAAACACTGTTTTTTAAGTCTTCTACTGATAGCCATGCCCCGCCTCCATGAATATGGCTGTCTATCTCACTTACAATTGGGTCTACCTTATCAGTAAGTTTTAATTTTTGTAGAATCTTCATGAAATTTGTAATTGCGCTATCTACTGCTGCATCCATAACATTTTGAGAAAATCTTATTATGGTCTGGTTATCATTAAAACAGTTTTGATTCATATAAGCAATCGCAGTATTATTATCTTCTACTCTGGAGATTGCCTTACAATAACTTTTATATCCAATATTATCAATTGCTGCTTTTCCATTGCCATTTACAAAAGCATATAGATAATATGAAAAGTTTTCGGGGGTGATTAAATTGCTATTATATAATAAAAATGTTGCTCTTAAAAACGTCCTTTCTTTTGATTCCATTATGGATAAATTGCGGCTTTGAGTAAACCATATATCATAGTCAACAGTACCATATTTGTATTGATAAAGAAAAGATGATCTTATTGTAGCTTGTTTGCTGTCAAACATATTTTTAATATTCCTCTCTCTTTCTTCTTTTGTGCTACCAATAGAGTTGAAGTATTTTATATTTTCCTGTTTATAAGTCTGCTGAAAAAGTGCTCTGTCTTTTTGATTTTTACTAAGTCTGTAAATAGAATAGCCAACCAGAGCAATTATTGTTATCCAAAAAGAAATGTAATATCCGATTATTAAACTGGCTACAAGAATTAGTAGCTCTTTCATTTTTTCTACCATAAGTGAATAGTTTTAGTGCATTTGCGCTTAAGTATAAGTCTTGTGATAATCGGAGTGTCGCCTTATGGTTGCCGCTAACTAGCATATCAACGAAACAAACCTTACCCAATCCACCATACTCATGCTGAAATTTACAAACAAACCCTATATTAACAACAATAAATACAAAAAAATAATGAATGTTATAACACCAATCCAAAATCCCCTACTTTCGACTCACCTCCCTCAACCGCCCAATCATCCCCCCCCAATGCAAATTTTGCGGATCCATCGCTGCTAGTTTTTCAAAATTGGCTAGTGCCCCAGCTCCATCCCCCGCGCGCTTCTGTGCTTCGGCAAGACTTTCGAGCACGGGCGGCACGTTCGGGTATTCGCTCACATGCAATTCGTAAATCCGAATTGCATCTGCTATACGACCTGCGCGTTGCAAGCCGTTTCCTACTTGCAGCAATTGCGTAGGATCAAAAACAAAATTGGGTTTTGCTGTCCACCGAGAACGAAGCAGTTTAACGATCGTAACGGTTAATGAAAAATTATCTGTCAGTGATTACGAATTTGTCTTCCGCAATGATTTCGTTTTCTTCTGTCAGTTGAACGAAATACAATCCACTTGCAAGATTTTCTCGATTGAAAAGGATTGTCTGTCCACTGATGTTTTTTATGAGCGCAACTGTCTGCCCAAAAGAATTATAAACTGTCAATGTTGCGTCATTTAAAACCTTATCCATCTGTAAAGTTACCGTAGAAGTAAATGGATTGGGATAAATGCTCATTATACTTTGTGTGTTAATCGTTTCAGCAACACCGACATTCGTAGTATAAGTGATTTGTATTTTGGGATGTAGTGTTTTATCAATGTTATCACTTGATGCCAGCATTACATCTGCATAAGGAGTTTCATTTTGTAATTGAAGCATGAATCCAAAACTGGTAGCAGGGTTATTTATCATATCCTGAACCAATGCCGTTACATCAATATCAATGTAATCTTGAGTCGGTGATAAACTCTGAGGCACACTTACTTGGTTTATTGAAGTGGTGGTTGGCTGTGTGTTCCATGTAACTGTATTTTCAGTCCAAGTAGAAGTTATTCTTTTAATCCAAAAAGCGTTGCTGCCATTATGTTGGGTTAGAGGAGCATAATTGGGGTTATAAAACAATGTAAATTTTGCATCCGTTATCGTTGCATTTGCAGGGATGTTGGATAAATCAAATTCGATGAGTGGTCTTACAACATTAAGTATTGAATTCTGCGTCCATGCATAAGGAGAACATTTACCGCTGTTACCATAATTGTTATTCGGCACAATGAGAGCAATTTCAGCATCTTTCCCACCAGCCGAATCGGGTTGCAATGTGATCGTCGTTTGTGCATTTGAATAAAAGCCACCGAAAGCCGAGATCATAATTGTAAAAAGTAGTTTTGATTTCATTTTATTTTCGTCAGAAATTAGAGTGCTGACCCCGCACTTTTAGTTGTTCTAATTTTATAAATAATGTTGTCTTTTGGCATTGTGACTAACGGTTTATTGATGAAACAAACCTTACCCAATCCACCATATTAATGCTGAAATTTACAAACAAACCTCATATTAACAACAATAAATACAAAAAAATAAGGAATGTTATAACACCAATCCAAAATCCCCTACTTTCGACCCACCTACCTCAACCGCCCAATCATCCAGCCCCAATGCAAATTTTGCGGATCCATGGCTGCTAGTTTTTCAAAATTGGCCAGTGCCCCCGCCCCATCCCCCGCGCGCTTCTGTGCTTCGGCAAGACTTTCGAGCACGGGCGGCACGTTCGGGTACTCGCTCACATTCAATTCGTAAATCCGAATCGCATCTGCCATGCGACCTGCGCGTTGCAAGGCGTTTCCTACTTGCAGCAATTGCGTGGGATCAAAAACAAAATTGGGTTTTGCTGCGGCTTTTAGTTCTTTGTATATAGCAATGCCCGCATCTACACCACCCGCTTCAATACACACGTTGAGCGTATCCATCAAATTCCATTTGTAGCGATAAGGCTTAAACGGATACGCCGTGTCGAGGATGTGCAAGCCGATATCCGTAATCGAATTATCGGAATTCGACAAAATCACAAACGCATACTTATTCTTTTTATCAATACCAATAAACGAACGAAACCCCGGTGTGCCGCCATCTTTCCAAAGCAATTCCTGTCCATCGTACCGCAGCAAGGTCCAGCCCATCGTGATATCGCCATCGTTGCCATCTTTGGGGCCTTGTGGCAGATGCGTCAACTTCATGGCCTCACTCAGCGGCGATTCCACCAAGCCCAGTTGCGCGCCCGCAAACGTGAGCAAATCATCCGCACTCGAAAGCAGAAAGCCCGCACCTTCCATAACAGGCACCGAAACCGTTTGCGACATGGCATGGCCCGATTCGTTATGCCCTACCGCTTTATTGGTTTTGATGGTATGCGCCAAGTCTAAGGAAGTGCGCGTCATGCCCAACGGCTTGCAGATGCGTTCTTGCACCAGTGTTTCGTAATTTTTATGCGCGTGGCGCGTCAGCAAATGTCCCAGCAAACCATAACCGATATTGGAATACTCCCATTTTGAATCAATCTCGCGGCTGAGTTGAAACGTCTTGAGGTATTCGTACAAAAGCGTTTCGTTGTAATCGGCAAAAGGATGATCCACATGTTTTTGATCCACGTTGTATGCCATGCGCGGAAAGCCGGCGCGGTGCGTGGACAAATTCAAGAGCGATATTTTTTTACCCTTGTAGGTCGGTGTTTGAACCGTATCGGGAAGAAATTTAGAAATCGGATCGGTCAATTGGAGTTCGCGTTTCAAGGCCATATCGGCCAAGACGAGCGAGGTAAACAATTTTCCGATTGAACCAATTTCATAAACCGTATTGGCATCTGGTTTGAGTTGCTGCACATCGCTATAAGTTCCCGCACTCACAAACCGCCGACCTTGCGCATCGATGATGCCAACAATGATGCTTTTGCTGCGCTTAGACGCAACTTCTTGTTGAATGATTTTTTCAATTTCGGTGATGTTGGGCTGGTTTGACGTTTCGTCTTTTTTTGCGGATATGAGTAAGATGCAACTTATAAACGGAAGGATAAATTTGGTCATTGGCTGAAAAATAGAGCTGTGAAGCGAACACGTGTGCGCGTAATCAAAGTTATCTTTTTTCAGGTTTAGAAATGACATAGAATTTAGCGAATTGCGACTATATAATCGACAATTTAATCCTGCTGAACCTCTTTTGTCTTTGTTTTAAAAACAGTTCCTGTTGCAACACCTCCAACCGAGAAAATTGCTCTATCTGTCAATCCGTTAATAGTTCTAGAATTGTATAATGGAGAATATTTTCTAATCTCGAAGAAAAAACAGAAATCGTTAAGGAATACATTCACCTTACCTCCTCCGCCAAGAATATTTTTGCTTAAATTCAAACTTGATTTACTCAATTCTTCAAAAGCACGACCATTTGATTCGTTCTCATAAATACCAATAAAATTAGCTTGTGGGCTGAAGGTAATCCCTATCAACCCAAAATCGGTATTCGTAATGTAACCCAATGTATAGCCAACATTGATATTGAAATTTTTAAAACCCTTATTTAGTGGGTTATAACTAGAAATAAGTTCATAAGGAGCCATTGAGCCGTCAACAAAAAAAGAATTTAAAAACTTTGAGTTATTGTCAATTCCCATTGCGCGCAATGAAACTAAACGGAGGCCCAACAAAAACTGAAATTCATTATCCACAAATGCTAGTTTTTTTAACTCTATAGAATCTCCCGACACATAATTTGCTTGTAAAAGTGGATTGTATTTGAAGATTGTTGTAAGCGTCGTAAGTTTTTCTTTATTCCTTACACTCGTATAACCATTACTGAGAGCAATATTCCAGTCTATTGCTACCTGACCCGATGTGGAATTTTTATTTGCCGTAAATTCATATACATTGCCGCCACCGACACCTGAAACCGCAAACTTATTTACGCGTGGGTTAAATAGAATTCCAATTGGTGAGGCTTGTTGAGCAATCACACAAGTTGTTGCTAGTATAAAAGCAAAAAACAATGTTGTTTTTTTTATTCCAATTAAGTAGCTTGTGTTCATGAGGTCGATGTTTAATCTTGATAGATTAGTTAAGTTTATTTTGCGTCCAATCTTCCTCAAACCTAAAACATCACAATTAAAAAAACAATTATTTTTACCTAAAAACAAGCAATTGCATATAACTATTTTAAAATAAAACGTGGAGTAATAGCTAGAACCAACGCTAATCCATAAAACAAACGACAACAAATAGCTAAATCAAGAATAAACAATAACAAAAGGCATTATATCCATTACAATGCCCGAAAACAAAGAGAAGTAAACAACTTGAAAATTGTAACACAAGGAAGCAGAAAACTTCCCCTAAAACTCCAACCGCACCACCAACCCATCATACGCCGGAGCAATGCCTTTAGGCAATTTGGCCGCAAGCTCCGCATGTGGTCCAGCCTGATGACTCAAATGCGTAAAATACGTTTGCTTCGCTCCTATTTCTTGCGCCAAGGCAATGGCCTCATCAATCGTAAAATGTGAAATGTGTTTTTCAAAACGCAAGGCATTCAAGACCAAAATTTCGGTGCCGCGTATTTTTTCTTTTTCAAGTTCCGAGATGTAATTCGCATCGGTGATGTACGTGAAATTGCCAACGCGAAAACCCAAAACTGGCAATTGGTAATGCATCACTTCAATCGGTATAAATTTTATACCCGCTACGTCAAACGGATTCAAATCAATTTGGTGCAGATCAATTTTCGGAATGCCTGGATATTCGGGCGTTTCAAAAATATAATGGTATTCGCGCCGAATGGCTTTTTCTACCCGCGCATGCGCATACACGGGAACATTTTTTTCCATGAAATAATTGTATGCGCGAACTTCATCTAAACCCGATAAATGATCTTTATGCTCATGTGTAAACACGACTGCATCTAACGTTCGTATGCCGCTTCGCAACATCTGCTGCCGAAAATCTGGACCGGTATCAATAACAATATTTTTGCCCGAAATGGTAAACAAAACCGAGCTACGCAAACGCTGATCGCGCGGGTCAGATGAGGTGCATGCCGCACACGCGCAACCCACCATCGGTATGCCCAAAGATGTACCAGTACCTAAAAACGTTACCTGCATGCTCATGGTGTGAAATTACATGCTGTTTGCCGATTCTGCAATGTTTTTATTTGTTCCAAAAGTTAAGAGCCTGTTTAAATTTCATCCTTGTTTAATAAAAAACGGCCATAACCGCTTCCATTCTTATATTTGCTTCAAATCAATTCCTTTTTGCGGTAAGCGTATGTATATTGGTAAAGTTTTCAAGTTTGGTTTGCTTTGGCATTTTGCTCGGCGCAATTTATTGCGCACCTTGCTTGTAAGTTTGTTGGTATGTGTGCTTTACGCCATTTTCGATATTCGGGGTGTAGCTATTCCGTTTCTTCCTATCGGAACAATTGGTACAGCCGTTGCTTTTTATATTGGTTTCAAAAACAACCAAGCATACGATCGGCTCTGGGAAGCGCGACGTTTGTGGGGAAGTATCACCAATTCCACGCGCAGTTTTTCGGCCATGATTGTGGCGTTTATTCCAGACAAAACCATTCGCGAAGATTTGCTCAACCGCCACATTGCCTACATCAACATCTTGCGCTTGCAATTGCGGCGCACCATTCCTTGGGCCACCAACCGCGAAAAATTGCACCAAACCTTTGTGCACGATGCGAAAGAACTTGGCGAATACGAAATTGCGATCCGCGAACTTTTTCAAGAACGCGATAAAATGGATATTTACGACCAAGTAAAAAATAAATCAAACATTGCAGCATCGGCCCTGGCGCACCAAATGAAAGTCGTTACCAAATTGCGGCACGATAAAACCATTACCGATTTTGAACACACCGAATTAGTGCGTCAGATCAACGATTTTTACAATTGGCAAGGCGGCTGCGAACGCATTAAAACAACACCGCTTTTTAGACAATACAGCATTTTTAGTCGCGTCTTTGTCGATTTGTTTATTTGCCTTCTGCCCTTTGGTTTAATTACCGAAATGATCAAACTCACCGACAATGGTCATGGTTGGCAAATATGGCTCACCATCCCATTTTCGATGCTCATTTCGTGGGTCTTTTTTACCATGGAACAAGTGGGCGAATTCAGCGAAAATCCGTTTGATAGTGCGGTAAACGACATTCCCATGACCACCATTTGCCGCAATCTCGAAATTGAAATACTGGAACTATTGGGCAAAACCAATTTGCCACCGAAAATAGAACCGCATGATGATATGATGCTTTAAAAAAAACAAAACGATGAACATCGAAAACGTATTTAAGAATAATCAAGCGTGGATCAATGAAAAACTGGCAAAAGATCCTGACTATTTTACAAATTTGGCCAAAGGACAATCACCCGAAATACTCTACATCGGTTGCTCCGATAGTCGTGTAACGGCTGAAGATATTATTGGTGCGCAACCAGGCGAAGTATTTGTGCATCGCAATATTGCCAATTTGGTCAACAATGTCGATCTCAATGTGATGTCTGTATTGAATTATGCGGTGCGCCACCTTAAAGTCAATCATGTTGTGGTCTGTGGCCATTATTATTGTGGAGGCGTAAAAGCCGCTATGCAACCTGTTGATTTAGGCATTTTAAATCCTTGGTTGCGCAATATCCGCGATGTGTTTCGTTTACATCAAGATAGTCTGATGGCCATTGCCGACGAAGATGCGCGCTACAATCGCCTCATCGAACTCAATGTTATTGAACAATGCACCAACCTCATTAAAACAGCCGCTGTGCAGGAAGCATACAAGCTGCGTGGACTAAAAGTTCACGGCTGGGTATTCGATATTCACACCGGAAAACTCGTTGATCTCAATATTGATTTTGAAGGTATTTTGAAAAAAATCATGGAGATTTATGAGTTGAAATAAACGCGTTTTCGTTCATGCTCCACGCTTCCCCGCTTCATACCCGCCTTGCGCCAACGCCAAGCGGATTGTTGCACTTGGGCAATGCCTATTCTTTTCTGCTCACGGCACAACTTGCCGCACAAACGCAGGGTTCGTTGTTGCTGCGTATCGACGATCTCGATAACGATCGAAAACGCACAGAATACCTGATCGATATTTTTGAAAGTCTTGCTTACTTAAACATCACCATTGACCGAGGGCCACAATCGCTTGCTGATTTTGAAAAAAACTGGTCGCAAAAAACACGTTTGCCCTTGTATGAGGCCGCGTTAGCAAAATTAGTGGCTGGTGGTCATGTATTCGCGTGTGCGTGTTCGCGCAAAGACTTATTGAAAAAGGCTTGCACGTGCTTTGAACGCAAATTGGATTTAGCAACACCGAATTTCGCTTGGCGTATTTTTGTTCCCGAAAAAACTATTGTGCGGTTTGCCGATGCGCGTCTGGGTGCGGTGGCGTGCGATGTGCATGAGGCGTTGGGAAATTTTGTGGTGCGGCGGCGCGATGGCATTCCGGCCTATCAACTCGTTTCGTTGGTTGATGATTTACATTTTGGAATCAATGCGCTTGTGCGTGGCGAAGATTTATTGCCTTCTACGGCTGCGCAAATTTTTCTTGCGCAATTGCTCGACGAAAAATCATTTTCCGAAAATTATTTCCTCCATCACGATTTAATACGCAGTCCGTCGGGCGAAAAACTATCCAAATCGGTAGGTGCTGAAGCCTTGAAAACATTGCGTCTGCAAGGCAAAAAAATTAGTTTGCGTAATGATGAATTACACATCGAAGTAGCGTAAAAATCGATTCGATAAGATGAGGTGCAAATGCAGTTTTCAAATTCTATGCTGCCGCATTTCCATAAAATCTTGCAACATAATCGTTGCGCTTACTTCATCGATCAAGGCTTTATCGCGCCGATCTTTTTTCTTCAAGCCCGAATCGATCAATGTTTGAAAAGCCATTTTGGACGTAAAGCGTTCGTCAATGACTTCCACACGCATTGCCGGAAACTCGCGCCGCAAAAGGCGTACAAAGGCTTGTGCCATAGCCGTAGCATCGGTTGCTGTATTATCGAGTCGTTTGGGTAAACCAACAACAACTACTTCTACGGCCTCTTTCAGAAAATAACCACGAAGAAATGGAATGCAATCTTTTGTAGCTACCGTTGTCAATCCTTGCGCAATCAACTGCAACGGATCACTAACCGCAATGCCCACACGCTTTGTTCCATAGTCGATGGCAAGCAGACGTGGCATGTACAATTAATCAGCAAAAAGTTCAAACTTCGACATCATGGTATTGACGGTCTTTTTCACAGCAGCCAGATTTTTTTCATCTTCTGGTTTCATCAATACTTTATCAATCAACTCCACAATTTTCGGCATGTGTTTTTCTTTCAATCCGCGCGACGTAATGGCTGGCGTTCCAATGCGGATGCCGGAAGTAACAAACGGCGATTTATCGTCGAAAGGCACCATGTTTTTATTTACCGTAATGTCTGCTTTCACCAAGGCATTTTCAGCCAGTTTGCCTGTCAATCCTTTAGACCGCAAATCAATCAACATGCAGTGGTTGTCGGTACCGCCAGAAACTACGTTGTAGCCACGTTTCATAAATTCATCGGCCATGACTTTCGCGTTTTTAACCACCTGAATGGTGTACTGCATAAACTCGTCCGAAAGTGCTTCTTCAAATGCCACGGCTTTAGCTGCAATCACATGCTCCAACGGACCGCCTTGTGTGCCCGGAAATACCGCCGCATCGAGCAACGACGACATGCTACGGATTTCGCCTTTCGGTGTTGTAATTCCCCAAGGATTTGGGAAATCTTTACCCATCATGATTAAGCCACCGCGCGGCCCACGCAAGGTTTTATGTGTTGTAGTGGTTACAATATGGCAATGCGGCAATGGATCGTTGAGCAAACCACGCGCAATCAAACCCGCCGGATGCGAAATATCGGCAAGCAATAAAGCCCCAACTTTATCAGCAATCGCACGCAGTTTGACATAATCCCAATCGCGCGAATAAGCCGACGCACCACAAATAATCAACTTCGGATTTTCGGCGAGTGCTATTTTTTCTACGTTTTTATAATTGATTTTTCCAGTCGATTTCTCTATGCCATAAAATGTAGCACGATATAATTTTCCAGAAAAATTGACAGGTGAACCGTGCGTTAAATGCCCACCATGCGATAGGTCAAAACCCAAAATCGTATCACCAGGCTTTAAACAGGCGAGCATAACAGCCGCGTTGGCCTGTGCGCCACTGTGCGGCTGAACATTTGCCCATTCGGCATTAAACAACGTTTTGACGCGGTCAATCGCCAATTGCTCCACCTGATCCACAATTTCACAACCACCATAATACCGTTTTCCCGGAAGACCTTCTGCGTATTTATTGGTCAATACAGAACCCATAGCTTTCATCACTTGATCGCTCACGAAATTTTCGGAAGCAATCAATTCGATGCCATTGGTCTGACGGTGCAACTCTTCGCGGATGAGTTTAAAAATGACGGTATCTTTTTTCATAAGGATGGTGTAAAATTCGGATTGATGCAAATGTACTAGTCGCAATTGATTTACAGTGCAAAACACAATAAATTTTACACCTGCACATTGTTGAAAAACTCAAGGAACTATTTTCTTGTCGCAATCAAACGGAAAGCAGCCATCAACACCACCAACAACGCCGGAGATTCTGTCATACCCGCCAAAAAACGTGCAATCGTATAACCAAACTCGCCGTTTCCTGAAAAATACCCCAACAGAAAAAACAACCAGCCCAATACAAAAACAAAGGCAAATGAAGCCAGCGTAAACTTCACGAGCCGACGTTCGCTAAACATGAGGTAAATAACCCAGCACGATAAGAAACAGAAAATTACCGCGAAAACCAATGTCAACGGAAACTTTGCGTAATACAGATTGCTGTACGAAAAACTTTCCAAAAATTTCATCGATGGCGCCAATACCGAATCTTGCGCATGGTAATACGTTACGCGCATCTGCTCATTGATGTTCACAAATAAAAATTCGCGGAAAAAGCCAAGAATGCTATATGCCAGCAGCAGCAATACAATCAAAACACCTTGTATCCGAATCATGCCTTCGTCGATTTACGCAGTTGCAAGCCAGAATAGCGTTTGATCCAAAACATCCAGAGCAAAAAAATAAATCCATACATCACCAACTGAAACAAATAGGTATGATTAAATTCCAGCCATTCCGGTTTGTATTTGACAATCATACACAAACACGTAACGCGAATAATATTCAAAAGATGAATGAGTAAAATACCTGTTGGGATAAACCAAGCTTTGTGTTTCCACGAACCCGGAAAAGCCACAATAAAACTCAGAAACAAAGCAAATAAGGTTAAGCCATTGCATGGATCGCCAATCCAAAGACCATGCGTTCCATCAATGCCTACGGTACGAACAGTCTCGTTATTGCTGATAAACACATCGTAACCAAAAAGATTCAACATTTGTTGGGTATGTGCAACGGTATCGTTGATCACAAGCGAATCGAGCTTGCCCCAAGGATGAATGAACAACTCATACACCAAATACCAGCCCAGATAAATAAGAATAAATGCTAGCAGAAAACGAAGCAATCTTCGTTCAGGCCCTTGTAATTTCAGCCGCAGGTTCAAGCCTCTTCGTTGCTGTTCTTGAAACTATTGTAGATTTTCTTGCCACCGAAAATAGCGGCAGCACCAATGGCAAGCGTTATGCCACCATCAACCGGAACGCATGGCGGTGGCCAACATGGCGGGCCGCCACCCGGAGGAGGAGGTTGCGAAAGACCTGTCTTTACAAACAGAGGAACTGAAAATAAAACAGTAACGATAATCAAACGGGCTATCTTGCTCATGAAATAAGGTTGTCTTAAAATTAGCGGGCTACTTTTTGTGAATAAATTTTATCGCCATGCTGAATGCGTACAATATAAACACCTTCTGCTTCTGGCATAGGCAACTGGATGCGTTCTGAAGATACGTTCATGGTTGAAACATAAACTTCGCGACCCAGCATGTCGAGCATCGATACTTGCACTTCAGTTACATCGTTGTAATTGAATTCAACAACCACATTCGGACTCAACGCATAAATTTTAGGCGCGCCAGCAAGATTGGCAGATGCCGTACGTTGCTCAAACGGACAAACCGTACTACCATCAGCAAGACGAGTAAGTTGATCGAAATGAACAACAAAGTTTTTCTCTTCTTGACTATCTGTTACCTCAAACAGATAATCTGGATGTTGTTTCAAATCAACAAACGTTCCATTGCTCAAATCTTCGAGATAAACACAAGCATAAGCTGAGAATAAATTCAATCCACCAAAATTGAGTTTAAACTGCCCAACCGTATTCGGTGTAATGAGTAAAGGAATGCTTTGACTTTCGGCCAATTGATTGCGTCCATTGTAAAACAATTCTTTATCATCTGTAGATAACGTACGCATGTATGGTGCAAACTCGCTCGGCGATGGCAAAGCCGTTAAATCATACACATCTTTATCATCCGTAGAAACATCACTGAATGCGATCACATTCTCAGCACCAAAAGGCTGTCCATCTATCCGTGATAGACGCACATTCACCACATTGTTTGTAGCTGGTATGCGAACAAATGTGGTAGAAGTATTGGTCTTATCCGTTTCGTCAAATGTAACAGATCCAGAACCTGTTGCTTCAACCAAAAATCCTTGTGTCGAATTGATAACACCACCCGAACCACTCAATTTTCCTGTTCCAATGTTGGTGTTACCATTCCATGTCGCGTAATTGCTGATGGATTCATCGAGAATATAAAACACGTTATTGACATTGCTGCGGTTCAAGTTGCTAAACAAAACCTGCGACATATATGGATTACCAATCAAGGTAAAACCAGAAGGACAAGAAGATGTAATTGATCCAGTTGTTGGTCTGCCACGCGTATCAATTGACAAGCCATTAAATTGTGTCATGTCATCAGCCAGCCAAGTTTGGTAACCACGACCTTGAACCAAGGTTGTGCTGACCGATGTTACATTGGTAGTAACCGAACCACTCATTGTTCGCACCGAAAAGAAAATCGGGCAACAGGCGTTTCCATCAGCACCACCAACACCACTCATGTACATTTCATTGTCCCAATCCGTTAATGCGGCAGAGATTACCGGACTACTGAAATACGACCAGTAAGGAGTAGATGTATTGGGTGGTGCTGCACTAATAAAACGTTGACAAACGTATGCTGTACCACTCAACGAGCCACCTGTAATGGTTCCTATACGACCCGTTTCCGTAGCACTCGATAAAAATGTAAATTCTTGAGAAGGTACGCTAAAATTGCCTGCCGTTAAGGTTAGTGTGCCATGGCAGCGATTGAAAGCCGCATTCGTAACCCCGTTGATGTTGTTAATTTCAACATTGCCCCAATCGGTAAAAATTGTTCCACCCATGGTTTGCGCCACAGCACCTTCAAACGAAACATTGCCCGAAGTTGTCGTATTGCCACCTTGCCCGTTCCATTGTGCCCCGCGCTGGCGATAAACAAACCCATTGGGATCAAGTACGCAAAAGTTAATGGTGGTTGTTCCGTTTACGATCACATCACGCATCAAACGGATGGTATCGTTCCCATTACTCAGATTGACATTGTTAAAAATCTCACTACCACTTGTACGGCTAATTCGCTGCAAATCGGAACCATTAAATTCTACTGTGGCCAAACCATTAACATTGGTATTGGCGTTGTTTGTCCAGTTTCCACCAACAAAAATATCGTTATTACCTGCATTAAAAATCACACCGGCATTGAGTGTTAGATTACCCAGAACGGTTAGCGGACTTGTAATGTATTTATTGTGCGTTCCGGCAGCATTGATGTTCAGGTTGTAATAGGTTGCATTGGTTGTTTTAATTGTATTGTAGGTATTGAGGTAATATGTAAATGTATTTGGTGCAGCCGAAGCATCAATCGTCCCAGCAGCAGAAACATTATTTGCAACACGCATGGAAGCATTTGCAGCGTTAACCCAAACAGAACCCGCATACATCGTTATACTTCCTCCCCACAATGTAATATCGCCATTGTTAGTTAACGTACGGTTTGCAGCTACTGTGATGTAATTATTCTTATTTACCACAACGCCAGGGGCAATTGTGTAATTGACATAAAAAATCCAATTGCCGCCAGCACTGATGGGCAGTGTTCCGCTCATGGTGCCAACGGCTTGAAAATAAATACCACCAAGGCCCGTCATATTTCCATTGTGCGTAAAATTGCCATGGACATAAACCGGAAAATTGGCATTCGCGAAAACAGCCGTTGCGTTAATCAAAATAGAACGCATGACACCTGTTGTCGCTTGTGTTACCGTATGACCAGCAGAAATAATCACATCGTCATCGCTGTCAGGAATACCATCCGCATCAATACCAACAACACTCCAAGTTCCTGCATTGTGGAAACTTCCTGTTGCCAAAGAAGTAAAAGTAGCTGCACGCGAGGTAAATGCTGCTAATAAAAATGCCAGTAGGGTAATTTTTTTCATGTTTTGAGGTCTGGTTTACACCTTGTTACAAAGGTAAATAATTCTATGTTGCTGCAACACCATTCATTTTTAATAATTTAGGGCCGAATTCGTATGAAAGACACCACCCGCCAAAACGCCTCATTCTCCGTGAATGACCTTCAGAAATTCTTACCCCTTGTACGAAAGAACTGGTGGATCGTTGCACTTTTCGCATTAGTTTCTGTTGCCTTAGGTTGGTTTTATGTCTTTAAACTCGATAAAATCTACGCAGCTAGCACACAACTCTTGCTCAAATCGAACGATCAGTACAATAACCAAAGTCTGATTACCGAAAATAGTGGTGGCTTTTATGGTGCTTCTTACAAAACGTATATCGACAATTCCAACGAAACACGCGTTATTCGTTCGCAGGATTTGATCGAAAAGGCTTTGCGCCGCTTAGACTTCGATGTCTCGTATTTTTTGGTTGGACGCATCCGAACGACAGAGGTTTATGAAGGTGTGCCTTTCTCTGTTGAAATTTTAGCCATGGACGATCAGTTGTACGAACAACGGATGAAAGTGCGCTTTATCGACAATACGCAATTTGAAATTACCTACACACTCGAAGATAAACCCGTTGTCATTAAAGGCAAATTCAACGAAACCTGCGGCGATACACACGCTAGTTTAATTGTCCATCAGAAAAAAGCTTTCATGCAAGGCAAACAAAGTGGTCAGGAATTTGGTAGCTACCTCATTCAACCGCACCGCATGCAAGATTTGACGAAAAATTTCTTGGCGCGTTTAAAAGTTGAAAACCCCGAATATACCAATGTTTTGAAAATGACCATCGAAGATGTCATCCCGCGCAGAGCGGTGCGTTTTCTCGATACACTTTCACAAGTTTACATCGACAATTCACTCAAATCGCGGCTCGAAGTAAATAAGAATACCTTGTTCTACATCGACCGCCAAATGGAAGAAGTAGCCAACTTCCTCGATAATATTGAAGATACCTTGCAACGCTACCGCGAAATCAATTCGGTCATTGATCTCGAAAAACAAGGCTCAGAATATTTCAATCAACTCAGCCAGTTTGAAACCTACAAACGCAACCTCATGCTCCAGCAATTATCGCTCGATGATCTGGAAAAATATGTGATCGAAGACCGCGATCCGGCTTTCCTCCCACCCTCTGCCTATCAGCTCGAAGACGATCAGTTTCAAATCAAAACACTTTCTGATCTCTACAACAAACAACTGCAACTGAACGAACTCCTCACCAAAGCAACGGCAGATAACTTCGCGGTGAAAGATTTAAAAAATCAAATCGAATCAACCAAACGCGACATTCTTGTTTACATCAAAAATTCCCGTGTCGCCATTCGCGAAAAAATTAAAGGTGTTGATGAACAAATTGGTTATTACGATAGTCAACTGCATTTTCTCCCCGTAAAACAGCGCGGCTTACTCAATATTATGCGCAAACAAAAGGTCAACGAAGACATGTATCTTTTCCTTTTGCAGAAACGTGCCAATACCATCATTGCCCGCGCAACCATTGTACCTGAAACAAAAATCATTGAAAAGTCAAGACCTATTGGCATCGTCAGCCCCAACGAAAGCAAACTGATTTGGACCTTTTTAGGTGTTGGTATTATTCTCTCTTTGTTCATTGTCTTGATTCGTATTTTCTTCTACAACCGTTTAGAAACTTACGAAGAACTCAAAGCCTCTACCAGTCTTCCTATTTTGGGCGATGTGGTTTTCAACAAAGACTTGAAAGAATTGACCATTGCTGTTGAGCACGATCCCAAATCGCCGCTTGCCGAGTCGTTTCGAACCATTCGTACCAACCTGCAATACATGGCAACTGGCGAAGGCGCACAAACAATCGTTGTTACATCAAATAATCCTGGCGAAGGGAAAACCTTCTGCTCGCTCAACCTCGCTACGGCCATTGCAAAAGCCGGACGCAAAGTTGTGCTACTCGAACTCGATTTGCACAAGCCACGCGTTCACAAAGGCTTGAATCAAGAATCTGATAAAGGAATTAGCACATACATCATTGGCAAGCACAAAGCCGACGAAATCATCATGCCTTCTGCTATCGAAAATTTGGATGTTATTCTTGCCGGACCAATTCCACCCAATCCGTCAGAACTCATCATGACCAAACCGATGGCCGAACTGATTGAGTACTGCAAAAAACATTACGAGTATGTGATCATCGATACGCCGCCCGTTGGATTGATTTCCGATGCGTTGGTATTGATGAAAATGGCGACCATTTTATTGTTTGTCCTCAACACACGCTTTGCCTACCGCAGCGCGCTCGACAATGCACACGATATTGTTGCAATGAATCCAAACTTGCACTTCGGATTCATTCTCAACGGCGTCAAACGCCGCAAATCGAAATACTATTACAACCGTTACGGCTATGGCTACGGAAGTTATGGTGGTGGCTACGGAAGCTACGGCGGTTATGGTGGTTATGGCAATTACGGCTATGGCAGTGGTCCTGCAAAACGCATCCGCACCATCGGCTCACGCAAAAAATCTGACAATTAATTCCTGCGTATGTCTAAAAACGACGAATACTGGGATATCGAAATTGGCCCCAAACCGCGCCTGTTCTCACTCGGACTACGCGAGGTTTGGAACTACCGCGATTTACTATTGCTACTTGTGCGCCGCGATGTGGTGGCCATGTACAAACAAACCATTCTTGGCCCAATTTGGTTTTTCATTCAACCACTATTAACAACCGTCGTTTTTACACTCATCTTCGGAAATCTGGCCAAACTTTCTACCAACGGAATTCCGCCTTTTCTCTTTTATTTAAGTGGGCAAATTCTCTGGTTATTTTTTGCAGAGAATGTGCAGAAAACTTCAGGCACATTTGTGGGGAATGCAACACTTTTCGGAAAAGTTTATTTCCCCCGTTTGGTTGTGCCAATGGCTGCCATTGCTGCTGGATCGCTGAAACTAGTCATTCAATTTCTGGTGTTTATCGTAGCCTTATTTATTTACGGGTATGCCAGCTATATCAATTGGACAGCAGCACTCTTTCCGCTATGGATTATCATTGCTGGTATGATTGCGTTAGGCGCTGGAATTTTAATTTCTTCGCTCACCACACGTTACCGCGATCTGATGTTTTTGGTTGGTGTTGGTTTGCAATTGCTCATGTACGTTTCGCCTGTGATTTGGCCACTCTCACAAACATCGGGCTGGAGCAAATACCTCTTGCTATCTAATCCGATGACACCATTAATTGAAGCATTCCGATTTGGATTTACAGGTCAAGGAGTTTTCAATTGGCTCTACCTCGCTTACAGCTTTGCATTCGGATTCTTGCTTCTAATCGCCGCCATGTGGAATTTCCAACGTGTCGAAAAACGTTTTATGGACACCGTCTGATCGTATGGCAAAAACGGTGATACAAGTCGAACAAGTTGGCAAACTTTACCGCCTCGGTCAAGTTGGTGCGGGCACACTCGCGCAAGACATGAGCCGCATGATTGCGCGTATGCGTGGACAAGAAGATCCAACCCTCAAACTCGGCGAAACAAACGACCGAACCGCAAAAAGTAATTCCGATTATGCTTGGGCCTTGCGCGATGTTTCGTTCGAGGTGAAAGAAGGCGAAGTATTGGGCATTGTGGGAAGAAACGGCGCAGGAAAATCGACACTCTTGAAATTATTATCGCGCGTTACCTTGCCCACCGAAGGAAACATCCGTATGCGTGGACGCATGGCTTCGCTGCTCGAAGTTGGAACGGGTTTTCATCCCGAATTAACAGGCCGCGAAAATGTGTTTTTGAATGGCGCCATCATGGGTATGCGCAAATACGAAATTAAAAAACTGTTTGACGAAATAGTTGATTTTGCTGGCGTAGAGCGTTACATCGACACTCCGGTAAAACGTTATTCGAGCGGAATGTATGTGCGGTTAGCTTTTGCGGTTGCGGCACACCTCAGTCCCGAAATCATGATTATAGATGAAGTGCTTGCTGTGGGCGATGCCGAATTTCAACGCAAGTGCTTGGGCAAAATGGAAGACGCTGCCGGGAATGGCCGCACCGTTTTGTTTGTGAGCCACAACATGGCGGCAGTACGCAGACTTTGCCAACGCAGTTTACTGTTAGAAAAAGGTGGTTTACGCATGGAAGGGCCAACGGGCGATGTGGTGAATGAATACTTACGTGGTGGCGCAGCAACTGGTACGTTCGGCATCATTCCCGATGCGTATCCGCGCAATAGTTACAACAAAGACTGCATTCGCCTCACATCCATTCACGCATACAATCAGGAAGCCGCTTCTACAACGGTATTCAAATACCACGAAGCTTTAAAATTGGTGATTGATGCCGATGTGCTGAAACCCTGCGATGATGTGGTACTCAACATTTCGCTGATGAACGATAACGACGAACGCTTGTCGCTCACCAGTACGATGGATCGGCAAGAAAATCAAAAAATTTCGGTGCAGCCCGGACGCATACGTTTTGAAGCCATTTTAGAACAACGTTTATTGCCAGGCATCTATACGGTTTGCGTGGACATCATGAACGATAAAGGCTATGCTTACGACAGTGTACAAGGATTTGGACAAGTCTCGGTAGAAAGTTTTGGCGAACATGGCGAAAAATATCCGTGGGCACGACCGATTGGTTGGGTAAACATTCCGGCCACAATAAACGTACAAATGCTTTGATTAAAAATTAGACATGGAAATTCAAGGAAAAAAAATTCTCGTGATTGGTGGCGCTGGTTTCATCGGCGCATTTGTAGTAGCCGAATTGCTGCGCGAAGGTGCTAGCGAAGTTATTGTTTATGACAATTTTGCCCGCGGAAAAATGGATAATTTAACAGCATCGTTGCAAGACCCGCGTTGCACCATCTTCCCACTCGGTGGCGATGTGCGCGAAACCGATATTCTCGATGCAGCCATACAAGGTGTGGATTATGTTTTTCACCTCGCCGCCATGTGGCTCTTGCATTGCAAAGATTTTCCGCGTACAGCATTTGATGTCAATGTTGCGGGAACATTCAATGTGCTCGAAGCCTGTGTCAAACACAAAGTCAAAAAATTAATTTACTCTTCTTCTGCTTCGGTTTATGGCGATGCCGTGGAAGTGCCCATGACTGAAAATCATCCCTTCAACAACAAAAACTTTTACGGTTCAACCAAAATTTCGGGCGAAGCCATGTGTACAGCCTTCAACGATCGCTACGGCCTTGCCGTGATTGGTTTGCGCTACATGAATGTGTATGGTCCTGGGCAAGACCAACATGCTGTGTATAGCGGCGTTGTTCCAATCATGCTCAATAAAATTGATGCCAACGAAGCGCCAACCATCAACGGCGACGGCACACAAGCTTACGATTTTATTTATGTCGAAGATGTTGCACGCGCAAACGTTGCCGCACTCAAAAGCAATACCACATTTGGCTATTACAACGTTGGAACAGGCGTACAAACGACCATCAAAACCTTGTGCGATACCATTCTCAAATTAAAAAATTCGTCGCTCACAGTAACGTATGTTCCCTATAGTGCCGATGATGCACGCGCACTCGTCAAAAACCGAATTGGTTCTACCGAAAAAGGCGAACAAGAAATCGCATTCCGTTACCAATATTCGTTAGAACAAGGGCTGCAACGCCTCATCGATTGGCGCGACGCCCATAAAAACAGTTGATTTACCGAACTCCGAAGCACGTTTAGATGCTATTCAACTCGTTTAACTTCCTGATTTTTTTTCCGATCGTAACCGGATTGTACTTTCTGTTGCCGCATCGGTTCAGGTGGTTTATGTTGTTGGCTGCAAGTTGCATCTTCTACATGTTCTTCATTCCAGAGTATATCCTGATTCTCATTTTCACCATTGTCATTGATTATTACGCTGGAATTTACATTGCCAAAACACAAGACCCCAAACACCGCAAACGATGGCTCATTGCTAGTTTGATTGCCAATATCGGTGTGTTGGCTATTTTCAAATATTACAATTTTTTCAATGCCAACCTCGAAGCTGCCGCACATGCCATTGGCTGGACGTATGGCATTCCGGCACTAAAAATCGTTCTCCCAATTGGCCTTTCGTTTCATACGTTTCAGGCCATGAGTTATACCATCGAAGTGTATCGTGGCAATCAAAAAGCGGAGAAGCATTTTGGTATTTATGCGTTGTATGTCATGTATTACCCGCAACTCGTAGCCGGACCAATTGAACGCCCGCAAAATGTCTTGCACCAGTTTCACGAAGATCATAAGTACGATTATAAAAATTTCACTGATGGCCTGAAACTCATGGCTTGGGGACTTTTCAAAAAAGTAGTGATTGCTGATCGTTTAGCCGTTTTTGTCAATCAAGTATTTGATCATCCAGAGAGTTTTCCTGGTGTTTCGATGTTGATTGCCGCTGTATTTTTTTCGTTTCAGATTTACTGCGATTTTTCGGGCTACTCCGATATTGCTCTGGGCGCATCACAGACCATGGGTATCAAGCTCATGAAAAATTTCGATCGTCCGTATTTTTCCAAAACCATTTCTGAGTTTTGGAAACGCTGGCACATCTCGCTTTCTACTTGGTTTAAAGATTACCTCTACATTCCGCTTGGCGGCAATCGCGTGAGTAAAGCAAAAATCTACCGCAATTTATTTCTCACGTTTTTGATTTCGGGATTTTGGCACGGTGCCAACTGGACCTTTATCATTTGGGGCGGTTTGCATGGTTTGTATTTGACCTTGGGTATGGCCACAGAAAAAATACGTGCACGCGCACGACGCGCGCTTGGTTTTGAAAAATGGCCACGTCTCAATAAATTTATTCAAGCTGTGACAGTATTTGTACTCGTTACCATTGCTTGGATTTTCTTTCGTGCCAAATCGTTTGATGTGGCTTGGTATATGATTAAAAACATTGTTATTGGTGTGCCCGATTATTTTGTAAGTGCGCTTACCAATCCATCCTTTCTCTGGTTAGAACCCTTACTCCTACTCCGCGATCAACGGGTGGTGATTCCTGAATTTGGTTTGATTGTGGTATTTTTACTGCTCATGGAATCCGTTCACTGGATTCAGCGCGGAGGCAGTGCGCGGGCGTGGCTCGAGCATAAACCGTTTGCTTTTCGTTGGGTCGCATACCTTGGTTTGGTAGCCCTTTTACTGTTCTTCGGCGTGTATCACGATAAGGCCGAATTTATTTATTTCCAATTCTAAACATCTGCACCCTAATTGATGTATGAAGCAATCATTTAAAAAAACGTAAATTAGCAACATCTAAACACCAGTATCACGGATGCTTTTCGACGAATATTCTTTTTTCGACTTTATATTTCCTGAACCACAATACTTGGGTGCAAAACACACACATTTAGCTTGGATTAAAAATTTTATTCCTAGTAATATTAAAACTGCTGTTGATGCGTTTTCTGGCTCTCAATCTGTTGCTTTTCTATTCAAGCAAATGGGCTTGCAAACCATTACAAATGATTTTTTAAACTTCAACAATCAAATTGGAATTGCACTCATTGAAAATAAAGGCATAAAACTGACTAGCGAAGATTTAGCTTTTTTATTTCAAGCATCCACTAACAAAAAAGAATACGAACTCATTGAAAACACGTTTACAAATATCTTTTTCGAAAAAGAAGAAGCAATATTTTTAGACAATTTTAGAGCGAATATCGCCCGGCTTAAAAATCCTTGCAAAGAAGCAATCGCTTTAGCCGTGATGAACAGAAGTATGACTCGTAAAATCACAATGGGGCATTTTGCACATACGCAAGCTTTAGTGTATGCGAGTAATCCTGAACGAATCAAACGAAATCGGAGCTTGATTCGGCCTCTGAAAGAAATTTTTCAAGAGCTTTTGCCAAAATACAACAATGCAATTTTCGATAATAATCAAGAAAATAAAAGTTTCAATAAAAATATACTCGAACTTCTACCAAATCTGAATAATATTGATCTGATCTATTTTGATCCACCTTATTGCGATAGCCATGCCGATTATCAAGGCTTCTATCATTTATTAGAAACTTATACAGAGTATTGGAAAGACAAAAAATTTATCAACGGAATAAAACGCTACGAACCACAACGCGTAAGTGGATTTGATAAAAAAAGAGACGTAATCAATTCCTATCAAAAACTATTCGAAGGCTCGGAAGAAATACCCAACTGGCTAATTAGTTATAACAACAGAAGTTATCCTGATATTGATACATTTGAAAAAATGATTTCAAAATATAGGTCTGTGAAGATTGAAACCAAGACGTATCAAAATGGAAGAGGTGGCAAAGGAAGTGTTGCTGGTAGCCAAGAAATTCTTTTTGTTTGTAAGCCTAAGAAAAAACACATCATATCTTCCAGAAATCAACATGCTATTGTAAATGAAGGACTTTAAATACTGGAAAGCTTTGCATGATTCGGGCAAGTTTGATTTGCTTGGCGATGATGCTAATGGATTGCTGTGGTTGAAAACAAAGTCAATCATCCGAAGTAAATTAATCAAAGAATTTTGTGAACAATACAACATTGTTCTTGTTGCTAAAAAGCAAGAAGGAAAATTCATCGAACTTTTTAATTTGTTTCAAGGTGATACAGAGAAATACAATACGCTTTTAGATTTGTTCTCCAGAAAAGAGAATAGTAAACAACTTGACTTAATCAACACCAAACAACTTACATCAGAATTATTCAAGTTGAAATCATTTGATTGGGGTGGCGACTACCAAAATGCATTAGATAAGTTTCTTGTAAACCAATATGTGAAAAAACATCAATCTTTTGATGCTTTGCAGACCAAGTTTAATACAGAAATCAATGAAGCTGTCAAAGGATATGTTTTAAATAGTTGGTATAACCACTGGAGTAGTATTTTAATTGAGCATATCTTTAAATCACATCCAGTCGTATTGCCTACTGTGGGTCAAATACAAAATGTTGATTTTTTCATTCACGATATTCCTTTTGATTTAAAAGTTACCTACTTCCCAGCTGAGTATATTAAAAGAAAACGGAAAGAAAACGGCTACCCAGTTGAATTGACTTTTTTAAGAAAGAAAGCCAAAGAAGCCAAAATCGAGTTTGATAAAAAAGCAAAAGCAAACGACATTATTTATGAAATAACAGAAAAAATGGAATACCGAAATGATGATTTCTGTAATTCTGTTTTAGCAACATTGAAACAAGAACGAACTCAAATTCTACAAGACGCTAAGGCAAACCCTAAAGAATTAGCAACTTGGCTTTACAATAACCAAGGCGACATGCGATTTAGTTCTGAAAATCGATTATTCTTGATTCTCATTGATTCTAAAAACATCCATGAGTCATGGAAATTGAAACGAGACATTGAATTCCTTGCTCCTACTATCAAATCGTATTTAGATAATTTTGATGCAAAAAGAAAAGATGATTTGAAAGTAAATTTTAGTCGCAAAGGAAAGTCAGAAAAATATACCGCGTATGGAGATGTCATTTTTGTAGTAAAAGAACAAACTCATAAATGATACTAGCGATATATCCAATTCATGTAATTTTCTGAGCCGATGAAAAAATTGATCCTCCGTCTGCTCATTTTCCCTGCGGTATTTATCATTCCGATGATCCTGCTACATCGTTGGTATGAGCAAAAAGTACCGCTCAAAACCAGCGACAAAGCGCTTTGGATTCTCGCACAAAAAAATCAAACGTATGACTATGCGGTGATTGGTTCGTCGCGTGTATTGAATTTAGTTGATATACGAACCATCAATGAAAAGAACAAGCAACACGGCATTAATCTAGGTATTAGTGGCGCGGCTTATGCGCAAAATCTTTTATCGCTACGCGAATTTTTGAAGAATGGCAACAAAATCGGAACACTTTTAATTCAAGCCGATCTCTGGGGATTTATTGATCCCGAAAAAGCCTATTCCGATCCGTATGCCATTCATAGCTATTTGCATTTGATTGGAACGGATGCCGATTCGCTACTTGCTGCGCATTCTCCTGTTTTGAAACACCAGTTTCGCAAATACGTTCCGTTTTTTAAGTATTCCGAGTATGGGAGTATCTATCCGATGTACGAGGCTTGGCGCGGATTCCCAACAGATGCGCAAAAATTTGACAAAACATTTGGATCGGAATTATTGAAAGAATCGTTGCCCGAAAAATTCAAGCAAAAACTCAACCCACAAAAGCGCACATTCGATACCGATGCGTTTTATAATTTTGAAATGCTTGTGCGTGAAGCGCAGAAAAGTGGTATTCGCGTTGTGCTTTTCACATCGCCACAAGATTTGATTTTTCAACCAACGGAATTGCTCAACAAACCAGTCAGCGATACACTTGTGCAGTTTTCTACACGCCATAATATTCCGTACTACGATTTTCAAAAACACCCGATTTGTGCCGATCGTTCCAACTTCCGCGATTTTACACACCTCAACGAAAATGGGGCGTTGAAATTTTCTGCGATATTGGCCGATTCGCTAAAAATGATCGTACCTTGATCTCCATTTCTATGATGACAGATAAACGCATTATTCAGATTTCTACACCAGACCTTGGCGAAGAGGAATGGCAAGCCCTGCGCGAACCTTTATTCAGTGGCTGGGTAACGCAAGGCCCCAAAGTAAAAGAGTTTGAAACGCTCTTTGCACAACGCCATCAGGTCAAACATGCTTTGGCCGTTTCCAATTGCACGACAGCGCTTCACCTCGCGCTTTTAGCGTGTGGCGTGCGCGAAGGCGACGAAGTGCTTGTACCAGCATTTACATGGGTTTCTACGGCCAATGCGGTTTTGTATTGTAATGCAACACCCGTTTTTGTCGATGTCGATCCGATTACCTTCAACATTGCGCCTGAAAAAATTGCGGCTGCTATTACATCCAAAACCAAAGCCATTATTCCGGTTCACTTATTTGGTTTATGTGCCGATATTGATGCGATCAAACGCATTGCGCCACAACTTAAAATTGTTGAGGATGGCGCTTGTGCGGCTGGTGCTGCTTTACACAACCGCCCCGCAGGAAGCCTCGGCGATCTCGGATGTTTCTCTTTTCATCCACGCAAATCGGTTACAACTGGCGAAGGTGGTATGATTACCACCAACGACGATGCGCTTGCCGCAGAAGTTGATCGTTTACGCAATCATGGTGCTTCTATTTCTGAAGAACAACGCCACAAAGGCCCACGCCCGTATATTCTTCCTGAGTTTGAAGTCGTTGGCTACAACTACCGCATGACCGATTTACAAGGTGCTGTTGGTGTAGTACAATTGAAAAAACTCGATCGGTATATTGATGAACGCCAACGTCGCGCCGAATGGTATGCCGAGCAATTGAAATCCATTCCTTGGCTCCGCACACCTGTTGTTGCCGACGGTTACAAGCATGGCTGGCAATCGTTTGTAACGTTTGTCGATGAATCGAAGTCGCCCATGAAACGCAACGACATCATGGAGTATTTGCAACAACGGGGCATCAGCACACGTCCGGGCACACACGCCGTTCACATGTTGCAGTATTACGCCAATCGGTACAACATCAAACCATCCGATTTTCCGGGCGCACAGGCAGCCAATGATTTCTCCATGGCCATTCCGTTACACAACCGCATGAACGACGATGATTACGCCTATATCGTAAACGCACTTCGAAGCATTTCATGAACATAGAAGATTTATTTGGTGTTCCTGTTTCGCGTACCAACAATTTAATTGAAGTTGTTGGCGCATCTCAGCATGCCAATCAACAACAAACCAACGAAGCCTTTTCCGAAAAATGGCACAAGCTCGAAGGTCGTCAAGGTATTGAAGAAGCGTATGCTTTTCAGCAAGAATGGTATTTGAAACTTTATGGATTTGAAACCGAAGAGAATCTAGCGACCTTTTTACGCAGCAAAAAAACAATTCTCGATGCTGGATGCGGCTTGGGTTACAAAGCGGCGTGGTTTGCGCGTCTTGCTCCCGAATCCATTGTGATTGGGATGGATTTCTCTGAATCGGTCTATCAAGCTGCGGTAGATTATGCCGATCTGAAAAATTTATTTTTTGTACGCGGCGATATTGCCGATACGAAATTGAATGCGGGTAGCATCGCTTACGTTTCGTGCGATCAAGTGATTATGCATACCGAAGTTCCTGAAAAAACATTTGCGCATTTATCGTCTTTACTTCCAACGGGTGGCGAGTTTGCGTGTTATGTTTATGCGAAGAAAGCATTGCCACGCGAATTGTTGGACGATTATTTCCGCAAATCGGTATATGGTTTAACGCATGAACAAATCTGGGAAATGTCGGAACAGTTGACCGAATTGGGTAAACGCTTGAGTGAATTGGATGTCAAATTCATATCGCCCGATATTCCATTGCTTGGCATCAAAGGTGGCGAGTACGATATTCAACGTTTTATTTATTGGAATTTCATCAAATGTTTTTGGAATCCACGTTTTACGGATGAAGTCAACAACGCCACCAATTTCGATTGGTATTCGCCATCGAATGCGAAGCGTTTTAGTGAAGCGGAATTTCAGCAAATGATTTCAGACAATACTTTACAAACTACTTTTTTCCATCGCGAAGAGGCTTGCTATTCAGGCCGATTCGCGCGCTAACGTATGTGCGGACTTGCAGGCATATTTCATTTTGATGGTCGTCCGGTTTCGGAAGGGCTTTTGCGGAGCATGTCGGCGCGTATTGCACATCGCGGGCCGGATGGTGAAGGTTATTTTACCGAAAACGGAATTGGTTTAGCGCATCGCCGGCTTTCTATTTTAGATGTATCGGAGAAAGGCGCGCAGCCTATGCACTCGCGCGATGGTGTGTGGACGGTTGTTTTCAATGGTTGCATTTACAACTATCAAGAAATACGTGAAGCGTTGCGTGCGCGTGGGCATTCATTTATTTCAGGAACAGATACGGAAGTAATTACCGAAGGACTTGCGGCATACGGGCCAGAAATTTTTCAACGCTTTGATGGCATGTTTGCTGTTGCGGCTTGGAATTCGAAAGAGCAAGCCTTGTATTTGAGCCGCGATCGGTTTGGTGTGAAGCCTTTGTATTATTGGATGATGCCCAATGGTATTGCGTTTGCATCAGAAATCAAGGCGTTGATTGTACACCCAGATTACAAAATGAATGTCGATCTCGGCGCGTTGAATGAATACTTTACCTTTCAGAATTTATTTTCTTACCGGACCTTGTTTGGCGAAATTGCCATGCTTCCTCCAGCAAACACCATTCGCTTTGATGCAACGCATAAACAAATGAAGCATCAATCGTGGTGGGATTATGATTTTACAAAGCCGGACGAATCCTTGAGTTTTGAAGATGCTTGCTCCGAAACACAACGCTTGTTTATCGATGCGGTAAATCGACAAATGATTTCAGATGTTCCGGTTGGTGCGTACTTGTCAGGCGGTATGGATTCGGGTTCGATTACAGGCATTGCGAGTCGGAAGGTGCGGCGGCTTTCGACCTTTACTGCGGGCTTCGATATGTCGGAGGTTACGGGTGTTGAATCGAATTACGATGAGCGACGCGATGCTGAGTTGACGGCCAATTATTTTAAAACAGAGCATTACGAACAAGTCATCAATGCAGGCGATTTGTCGTGGTCGTTGCCGCGCGTGGTGTGGCATTTGGAGGATTTGCGCGTGGGCATGAGTTATCCCAATTATTACATCAGCCGTCTAGCATCCAAATTTGTAAAAGTTTGTTTGCAAGGAACAGGCGGCGATGAATTGTATGGTGGCTATCCGTGGCGGTATTACCGCGTGTATCAATCGCTCGATCAAAAAGCATTTTTCGATAATTACTACGGATTTTGGCAACGCCTTGTGCCAGATGAACAAAAAATAGAATTGTTCCAGTCCAATATTTTCAATCAAGTTGATTTAAACGAACCTCGCCAAGTTTTTGAACGGGTATTCACCTTCAACGACCTTTTGCGTTACGATACACCCGAACAGCAAATTGCAAACAGTTTGTATTTCGAGATCAAAACATTTTTGCCGGGCTTGCTCATTGTGGGTGATAAATTGTCGATGGCGAATGGCTTGGAAGAACGTTTTCCGTTTCTCGATAATGCACTCGTAAATTTTGCGCAAAAAATTCCTATTCGTCACAAACTCGCCGATTTAGAACAGAAAAAACGATTGGACGAAAACGACTTTGCGGCCAAAAAACGCTTGTATCAGGAAAGCAGTCAAGGTAAGAATGTATTGCGCAAAGCCATGATGGATTTTTTGCCGGAGTCGATTGTCAACCGCAAAAAACAAGGATTCTCTGCTCCCGACGAATCGTGGTACCGTGGCGAAAATGCGGCGTATGTCAAACAGTTATTGCTCGATAAGAAAACTATTTCCAGCGAATTTATTCGCCCCGAATACATAGAACGCATTGTTCACGAACACATTGATCAGCGCATCAATCACCGTTTATTGATTTGGTCGCTGATGAATTTTGAATGGTGGTGCCGCTTGTTTCTAGATGGTCAAACGTATGAATAAGAAGACGTATGACACTTGAAACGCAACTGCTAACACGTAACGAAGCGCAACAACACGAAGCTTTTTTGTTGCAAACGCCCGATGCCTTGCTGTATCATTCGCACAATTATTTGTGGCATTTAGAACATTATCTAAACACCGAAATTTTTGTTGCTGTTACTCTTCATGAAAATACATGTGTGGGTTACTGGCCAATCGCATTCAGTATATCAGGATCGTTTGGGAAAGTAGCCAATTCGCTTCCGTATTATGGTAGCAATGGCGCGCCTGTTATCCTGCAAGGTATTTCTAGCATTCAAAAAGAAGAAATTCTTGCGGCTTTATTAAAAACGGTGTTAGAAAAAGTAGAAAGCGAAAAATGCGCTGCATTCACGGTAGTTTCCAATCCGCTCGATGCCGAAACGGCGCAATGGCTCGAACAAAATATGCCACACGATTTAACCGACGATCGTATTGGTCAACTCACACCATTGCCCGCGCATGAAACAGGAATTGCCGAAAAGCTCTTACAGTCGTTTGATGATCCGCGCCCGCGCAACATCCGCAAAGCCTTGAAAGAAGGCGTAAGCATACGTTTCAGTCATACCGCAGACGACCGCGATTTTTTGTACGCTGTTCACCGCGAAAACATTACCGCGATTGGTGGCATTGCCAAAGAAAAACGTTTCTTCGATTTTCTTCCTGAGCATTTTTCCGAAAATCAATACCGCATTTATATTGCAGAGAAAGATGGCGAGCGCATTGCGGGTCTTTTACTGTTTTATTACAACCAAACCGTCGAGTATTTTACGCCGGGTGTGGTGGAAGCACATCGCAATACACAACCCACTGCCCTACTCGTTTACCAAGCCATGCTCGATGCAATTGAACAGCAATACACGTGGTGGAACTGGGGCGGAACGTGGCTTTCGCAAGGTGGTGTGTATGATTTCAAGAAAAAATGGGGCACGCGCGATTTGCCTTACCGCTACTTTACGCGGGTGTATGATGCACGTGTGCGCGAGACAAATAAAGAAACCTTGCTGCGTGAGTATCCCAATTTTTATGTTGTACCTTTCGGAATCCTGAAACCTGTATGAAGAAGACCAAAAAAGCCATTCTCTTTGGAACTTCGGGCCAAACCGAAGTGTTTGATTACTTGCTCACGCACGATAGCGAATATACCGTTGAGGCATTTACCTGCTCGGCTGCTTTTCGCGAAAGCGATACGATTTATGGAAAACCGCTTGTTGATTTTGAAACAGTGGAAACGGTTTATCCGCCATCTGAATACGAGATGCACATTGCCGTGGGTTATACCAACAACAATAAAATTCGCGAGCGTTTTTACCACGAAGCAAAAGCTAAAGGTTATACGTTGCTTACCTACATCAGTTCCAAGTGTACAAACTACGCGCGTGCTATTGGCGATAATTGTTTTGTATTTGAAGACAATACCATTCAGCCTTTTGTAAGCATTGGTAACAACTGCATTTTGTGGAGTGGCAATCACATTGGACATCATTCGAAAGTGGAAGAGAATGTGTTTATTTCTTCGCATGTGGTAATTTCTGGGCATTGCAAAATTGGCGCAAATTCATTTCTAGGTGTCAATTCAACGTTGCGCGATGGCATTACCATTGGGCGTGAAACAACGCTTGGCGCAGGTTGTCTGATTGTGAAAGATACACCAGAAGGCACTACTTGGATTGGTACAAAAGCGGCACAGTACGAAAAGAAAAACGGATGAGTGTAGATTTAAGTAAAATCGAAAAATTGTACTCCGATAATTTGGAGCAATATGGCATTGACTCACGTAGCGTGGGTTGGAATTCGCCCGAATCGCAAATGTTGCGTTTTCAAAAATTGGCAGCAGTGATTCACGACAAAACACAACCGTTTACAGTCAACGAATTGGGCTGTGGTTATGGCGAATTGTTGCGTTTTTTTGATCAGGAAAAATATGCGGTGTCGCAATTCAATGGCTTTGATATTAGCGCGAAAATGTTGGAAACAGCGAAGTCGTACATCAACGATGAACGCGCCAATTGGATTCACGCACCCGCACTCGACCGCATGGCCGATTATTCGTTTACTTCTGGAATTTTCAATGTGAAGTTTGAAGAGCAAAAAGAGCGTTGGGAAGATTACATCAAAGACACACTAAAAAATTTATACGCGCATTCGGCAAAAGGTTTTGCATTTAATGTGCTGACCAAGTATGTTGATTGGGAAGAACCGCATTTGTATTATGCCGATCCGTTGATCTATGTGGATTTTTGCAAACGTGAATTATCGCGTTATGTAACGTTGTTGCATGATTATAAACTTTATGAATGGACGATTTATGTTCGTCGCGAGCCATGATTCAATTCGAGAAAAAAGGATTAATTTTTAAGCCCGATTCGTCAAAATGGTGGCAACATTCGCATGCGGCATTGCCCACCAAATTGCATTTGGGTGATGATGTGTACCGCATTTATTTTTCGAGTCGCGACGCACAGCAACGCACGCATGTGGGATGGTTTGAATTGGATTTAAAAAATCCGACAGAGATTCTGCGCGTTTCAGAAGAACCTGTTTTAGCACCCGGCCCGCTTGGTCATTTCGACGATCATGGTGTGCAAGCATGCAGCATTGTTGCGCATAATGGTAAGCATTACATGTACTATTTGGGTTGGAATCCGGGATTGACGCAGCCACTTTTTTATACGGCGATTGGTTTGGCGATAAGTACAGATGGCGGATTAACCTTTCAGAAATACAGCCCAGCACCAATTATGGAACGAAGCAAATTTGATCCGTGGATGGTTTCGGGTGGAACGGTTGTGCATGAAAATGGTGTATGGCGCATGTGGTATATTTCAGGCATGAAATTCGAATTGGAAAATGGCCTTGCGAAATCGTATTACGATATTAAGTACGCGGCATCAGGCGACGGCATCAATTGGACGCGTAAAGGATTTTCGTGTTTTCCGTTGCGCGAGGGCGAAACCAATATTTCGCGTATTTCATTGATTCAACGCGATGGAAAATATTTTGCTTGGTATCCAACCAAGAAAGAAGGTATGAATTACCGCATTGGTTTTGGTCGATCAAACGACGGCTATAATTGGGATCGCAACGATGCCTTGGCTGGAATTGATGTTGCTGAAACGGGTTGGGATTCGGAGGCACTTGATAAGCAAGAAGTCATTGCACACAACGGAAAACTCTATATGTTTTACAATGGCAATCGGTTTGGGCTTGATGGTATTGGCCTTGCGGTTGCAGACGATACCTTATTATGAGCGGACAATTTATTCTAACGTTTGATGTGGATTGGGTACCTGATTTTATCGTGGACGATGTTTTGCATTTAGTAGAAACGGCTGGCGTAAAATCGACTTGGTTTGTTACGCACGATAGCAAAGCGATACAAGCCATGAAAAACAATGCGCTGGTTGAATTGGGTTTGCATCCGAATTATTTACCCCATTCATCGCACGGCAATTCGCAGCAAGAAGTTTTGGCTTATTTATTCAACATTGTTCCTGATGCGGTTTCGGTGCGTTCACATGCCGTTGTGCAATCGGGACCGATTTTAAATTATTATACGCATACAGGAATCAAAATTGATTCAACGATTTTTTTGCCGGAGCAAGAAGGCATTCGTCCGGTAACGTATTTTTTGCCGCAGGGCGAATTGATTCGTGTTCCATTTTTCTGGGCCGATGATTACGAGCTTTCGCGCAAGCCGCTACCCGATTGGAATCCGGCACGTTATGCGCAGATGTATGGTGCAAAAGTGATGATGTTTCATCCGGTGCATGTTTTTTTTAATTCGCCCGATTATGCTTTTTATGAGGGCTTGAAAAAACAACATCCAAACATTGGCGCATTGACTTTGGCCGAAGCGGGAAAATTGCGCAACACGAGTAAACCTGGTGCGCGCGATTTTCTCTTAAATTTATTGGGCATGCCGGAATTGAAACAGGCACCTACACTTCGTGAATTTGTTTTTAATCAAGACGGAAATGGAAACGCCTGATCTCGCTACTGCACGCGCGCTACAACGCATTCAAACGTTGATTCAGCGACTCAATCTTGATTTGAGTGGCATGAAGGTGTTGACGGAATGCGCGAGTGGTGCGTATGCTTATACCGCTGTGATGGCGGCGATGGCTGGCGCAGATGTGATTGCAGTGGGCCGCGATTCGTCGTACGGAAAATTTGAGGATAATAAAAAAAGGCTTGCGGATTTGTTGCGTTTCGCGCAAACGAAGACGTCTGTTCGCATGTGCAGGAAAGAAGAATTAGAAGAGCATTTATCCGTCGATATTGTAACCAATTCTGGTTTTCTGCGTCCGATTGATGCGGCGCTCATTGCTAAATTACCAGCCTCGGCAGTAGTTTGTTTGATGTGGGAAACATGGGAATTTCGTCCGGGCGAGATTGATTTGGATGCGTGTCGTACAAAAGGAATTCCGGTGATTGGTACAAACGAACATTATCCGGCAACAGATATGTTTCGGTATCCGGGTTTATTGGCTTTGCATTTGTTATTTGCGATGCAGGTAGAAACGGCGAACAGTGATTTGGTTTTGTTGGGTGGTGGTTTGACGGGAATGCTGATTGCCAAAATGTTTACAGACATGGGCCTTTCGTTTTGGTGGTTTACGCCAGAAGGAAATGAGCGCGCAGAAAAATGTAAACCGTATTCGGCCATGCGTGATTTGTTGACGATGGAAAATATTGATGCGGTGATTTGTGCAGAACATAAAGATCCGCGTGTGGTTGTTGGAAAAGATACGCCGTTGCGGTTTGCGGAGTTGCAACAGCAATTTCCACTGTTGCGTTGGGGACATCTTTCGGGTGCGATTGATGCGGAAGCGTTGGCGGCATCGGGCTTAGAATATTTTCCGAAGAAGATTATGCCTTTTGGTTACATGACATATAGCACCGATGTGCTTGGGCCTGCGCCGGTGTTGGAGTTAAACGCGGCTGGTTTGAAAGTGGGTGAACTGGCGGCGCGTGTGCGCATGGCGGGTGGCGATGGAAAAACAGCAATTCAAAAAACAGTAGATCATGGAATTGGACAAGATTTTGAAGGCGGATTTTTTTCGCACTAATCCAGAACAGGCAAAACTGCTCGAACAGTTGGTGGTATTGCAACATGGTTTGCGCGATCTGACGTACACGCAATACAAACGGGTGAATCCGATCAATGAGGATTTGACGGATTGGAAAGAGCGTGGAGAATTTTTATTTGGGAAAGGAAAAAACATTACGGTGTACAATACGGCTTCTGTTGTGGGAACTGTGGAAGTAGGCGAAAATACGTGGATTGGGCCTTACACGGCACTGGATGGAACGGGTGGTTTGAAAATTGGAAAGTTCTGTTCGATTTCTTCGGGGGTGAATATTGTTTCGCATGATTCGGTGGCGTATGCCTTGAGTGGTGGGAAATTACCGTATGCGTATGCGTCTATCGAGATTGGTGATTGCTGTTTTATTGGAACGGGTGTATTTATTGGGAAAGGAATAAAAATTGGGAAGCATTGTGTGGTGGGTGCAGGTGCTGTAGTTACGCACGATTTGCCGGATTTTTCGATAGCGGCGGGTGTTCCGGCGAAAATTATTGGTGAGGTAAAATGGGATGGTGAAAAAATTGAATTAAACATATTTAAATAAGCGCGATTATGATTCCTGCATTGGATGAAAATTATTGGAACAACCGGTATGCGAGCGATGATGCGCGTTGGGATGTGGGCGATATTACGAGACCATTGAAAGCGTATATCGATCAGTTGACGAATAAAGAGATGCGTATTTTAATTCCGGGTTGTGGTAATGCTTGGGAGGCTGAGTATTTGTGGCGGCAGGGATTTCGGAATGTGTTTGTGATTGATATTGCGCCATTGGCGGTGGAGCAATTTAAGAAGCGACTACCTGATTTTCCATCGGAGCAAATTTTTTGTGAAGATTTTTTCACCCACACAGCGCAGTATGATTTGATTTTAGAGCAAACCTTTTTTTGTGCGTTGAATCCGTCTTTGCGGGAGGCTTATGCGTTGCAGATGTCGAATTTGTTGGTGCGTGGTGGCCGTTTGGTAGGCTTATTATTTACCGATTTTTTGAATGTTGATAAACCGCCATTTGGTGGTACGGTAGAGGAATATGAAGGGTATTTTAAAAAAGCGTTTAGGTTTCATGCGTGGGCGCGCGCCTACAATTCGATTGATTCGCGCGCGGGGCGTGAGTGGTTTTTGAATTTGAGAAAAGTGTAAAATCAATTTGTGCCACAGGCTGTGGCACAAATTCAAAATTTGATACAATGAGCAAGATGAATTTAGGAAAAACATATAAGGCATGGCTTAAAACGATTAAGCAAAAAATAAAAGCGGCCCAATACAAAGCAGCAATGAGCGTGAATGCGCAGCTGATGGAATTGTATTGGGATTTGGGAAAAGACCTTGTTAAAAAACAAAATGAAGCCAATTGGGGCGATGCTGTTTTAGAACAATTAGCATTTGATTTGCGGTTGAGTTTCCCTGAAATTACAGGGTTTTCAAGAAGGAATTTGTATGCGATTCGGCAATGGTATTTATTTTATAGTGCCGAAAGTCAATTTGTGCCACAGGCTGTGGCACAAATTCCGTGGGGGCATAATCGGTTGATTATTTCAAAAATTAAAAACACAAAAGAGGCACTTTTTTATTGCAACGCAACTGTACAGAATGGTTGGAATCGAGAGCAGTTGGAATTGCAAATCGATAATCGGTATTACCAATCAAAAGGGAAATCGATTACTAATTTTAAAGCTACATTGCCTGAATTGCAATCGGCACTAGCAATAGAGACGTTAAAGAACCCTTACAATTTCGATTTTCTGGGTTTAGAAAATGATGCGCTGGAATTGGAGATAGAACATGCCATGATGAATCACATTGCAAAATTCCTGATTGAATTAGGCAAAGGTTTTGCATTTGTTGGACGGCAATATCAGTTGGTGATTAGCGATACGGAATATTATGTTGATTTACTTTTTTACCATTTGCATTTGCGCAGTTTTGTGGTTGTTGAACTCAAGTCGGGGAAATTCAAACCTGAATATGCAGGCAAACTCAATTTTTATCTATCGGCTATTGATGCGCAAATAAAACAGCCACAAGACAATCCAAGTATTGGATTGATTCTATGTCGCCACAAAGACAAAATTGAAGCGGAGTATTCGTTGAAAGACATTAAGAAACCTATTGGAATAAGTGAGTATAAATTGACACAGGCATTGCCAAAGAATTATAAAAGTCAACTTCCAACCATTGCACAGATTGAAACTCAGTTGGAATACAAAGAAAAAAAACAAGGTAAATCTGTTCGGAAAGTGATTGGTAAGCAGAAAAAGAGCAAGTAATTTTCAAGCCATGTCGCTACTCGAAAAGCTAAAAATAAATCAACATCTCACGCATACAACATCACTTTCTAAAACTGAATTTTTGGAGAAGTTTGCGCGCTTTGTGCATCGTGGCAGTTTTTCATACTTTGTGTTTATGGCTTATTATGAAGCATATTCTCATTCACAAAAAAACTGAGAGGTGAATTAAATAATGAAGGTTTTGTACTCCGACGAATAAAACGTTTTTGGGCATTTACTACTGATGGGTGTTTCGCTTTAGCAATAGGTCGATTTCATGAAATTGAAGGGAAATTAACAATTGAAGTATGCATCAATGGACTTAATTGGGTCTTCATCATTGCATTAATTTTTATGATTTTTATTCTTACTGCATCCGTTTTTTTCTTCGATGCATTTTCATTGCCTTTTTTCTTAATTGCAACACTAACAAGTTGTATTTGGCTATTTCAGATGCGAGAAAGTAGTCGCATTTTAAAAGAAGAATTGGATGATACCTTTTTTATGCTCGAAAACAAAATAACGCTTTGAGCAACCATTTCATAATATAAAATCACTGATGCAAGTAGGTGTTTCAAAACCGAATGTCTAAAATCGGATGAAGTTCTAGATTATTCTTTGCTTGCTTACGTTTGTAGTGGTGATCGATATCGATGAATGCGACACCTGTAATGGTTACGGTTTTGCCTTCGAGGTTATTGTTTTCTATAAACGTATTGATGCGCTCGTATGTTGACCAATAGCTTGATGTTTCAGCGTATTTGCATCCGGGATTGGGGCATTCGGTAATGAGGTAATGATCGCCGTCTTTCAATAAAATATGCCAATCGCCATCGCGTTTACGATCAACTTCTTCAACGGTTGCAATAACAGTATATACTTTCTTTTCTGCTTCTTGCCGTTCGGTGCTTGATTTGACTTCGGAAACATCGAGTGCGCCAAGTTCGGCGAGTGTGATGGAAATAGGTGTTGTATCAACTAATGAAACGGATGCATCAATGAGGAGTTTAACTTCTCGTCGTGTATTGCCATTGCAGGAATCGGGGTCTTTTTTTCCTTTTTTGCAAGCAGCAAAACAGCCGATTACAATCAAAGCCGTCAGAAAAATAGAACACCTTGTTGCTTGCATCTGATTTTATTTTTAAAACGATGCGAAGTGTATTTTAGTACTTCGCTTTTTTTGCTGCCAACATGGTATTTTGCAACAATCCGGTAATGGTCATTGGTCCTACTCCACCAGGGACGGGTGTAATCCAATTTGTTTTGGGTGCCACCTCATCAAAATCGACATCGCCGTGCAATTTGAAACCGAGTTTGGTACCGGGTGCATCGACGCGTGTTGTGCCAACATCAATAACCACAGCACCTTCTTTGATCATGTGTGCTTTCAGGAATTTTGGTTTTCCGAGTGCAACTACAACAATATCGGCGGTGCGGGTGTGCGCTTCTAAATTTTGTGTGCGGCTGTGGCAAAGTGTAACGGTACAATTTGCGCCTTTGGTATTGCGTGCGAGCAAGATGCTCATGGGCGATCCAACAATGTGGCTTCGGCCAATGACAACAGCATGTTTTCCGGCAGTATCAATGCCACAGCGCTGAATCAATTGCATGATGCCATAAGGCGTTGCGGGAAGGTAGCAAGGCAAATTGAGGGCCATGCGTCCGACATTGACGGGATGAAATCCATCTACATCTTTTGCTGGCGCAATGGCTTCGATGATGGCGTGTTCGTTGATGTGTTTCGGCAACGGGAGTTGCACAATAAATCCATCAATTTCGGGATCGTTGTTGAGGCGATTGACTTGTTCGATGAGTTCGTCTTGCGTAATGGTATCTTCTAACCGAACAAGTGTTGAGCGGTAACCAATGCGTTCGCAGGCTTTGACTTTGGCATTGACGTAAGTAACACTTCCACCGTCGTTCCCAACCAGAATTGCTGCTAAATGTGGCGGTCGTGCGCCATCGGCAAGCATGGTAGCTACTTCCTGTGCGAGTTCGTTCTGAATGGTGGTGGCAATTTCTTTGCCGTCGATCAATTGCATAAAAAGAAATTCAAAAAAAATTAGCGGCGCATATTTGGCATGTTGCGCATCATTTTCGCCATTTGGTCTTTGTTCGACATCATGCGCATCATTTTGCGGGTGTCTTCAAATTGCTTGATGAGGCGATTGACATCTTGGATGGTTGTTCCGCTTCCTTTGGCAATACGCGCGCGACGTGGGCCTGTTAAAATTTCGGGACGTTCGCGTTCTTCGGGTGTCATCGAATAAATAATAGCTTCGATTCCTTTGAATGCGTTATCGTCAATATCAACATCTTTCAGGGCTTTACCAACACCAGGAATCATACCCATGAGGTCTTTGATGTTGCCCATCTTTTTGATTTGATGGAGTTGGCCGAGAAAATCGTTAAAGCTAAATTTGTTTTTGGCTAAACGGTCTTGCAAACGTTTTGCTTCAACGGCATCGAATTGTTCTTGTGCGCGCTCTACGAGTGTAACGACGTCGCCCATACCGAGAATACGGTCGGCCATACGTTCGGGGTAGAACACATCGAGCGCTTCCATTTTTTCGCCCGTACCAATAAACTTAATTGGTTTATTGACCACAGAACGAATAGAAAGTGCTGCACCACCGCGTGTATCGCCATCGAGTTTGGTGAGGATGACGCCATCGAAATCGAGTTTATCGTTGAATGCTTTGGCGGTGTTTACAGCATCTTGTCCGGTCATGGAATCGACCACGAACAAAATTTCGTCGGGGTTGATTGCTTTTTTGACCGCGGCAATTTCATTCATCATCATTTCGTCGATGGCCAAACGACCAGCGGTATCGACAATGACAACAGAGTTTCCGTTTTGTTTGGCGTGAGCGACAGCGCGTTTGGCAATGCCAACAGCATCTGTAACACCCGGTTCAGCAAATACTTCGACGCCGATTTGTTCGCCCAAAACTTTGAGCTGGTCAACCGCAGCAGGACGGTAAACGTCGCAAGCAACGAGCAATGGATTTTTACTGCGTTTCGTTTTGAGCCAGTTGGCGAGTTTGCCGGAGAAGGTTGTTTTACCAGAACCTTGCAAACCTGACATGAGGATGATGGTTGGGTTGCCACCGAGTTTGATGTCGGCTTTTTCGCCGCCCATGAGTTTGGCGAGTTCGTCGTGCGTAATTTTAACGAGTAACTGGCCTGGCGAAACAGCGGTAAGTACGTTTTGACCAAGTGCTTGTGTTTTCACATCGTCTGTGAATTTTTTAGCTACTTGGTAACTCACGTCAGCATCAAGAAGTGCTTTGCGCACATCTTTGAGCGTTTCGGCTACGTTGATCTCAGTAATTTTGCCATCGCCTTTGATGACTTTGAACGCTCTTTCGAGCTTATCGGATAAATTTTCGAACATGATTCTGCTTAAAAAGGGATGTAAAATTAGCCTTTTTTGGCGTTTGTTGGGGAGAAAAAATGTAAAGTTCCAAATTCCAAATCACAAGTTCCAAAGCACACTCCTCACAGACAATTCTTTTGGACCGATTTTAGTTTTATAGGGAATAACTCGCGGCGCTCGTTTTTTTGAGACTAGAGACATGAGACGTGAGACAGGAGACTGGGCTTGCTTCGGTTATGGTATGGAATGCGGGAGTTTTATGCAGTCTCACGTCTCTAGTCTCATGTCTAAAATTTCACGTCTCATGTCTGCGTCAGCATTGCGGGCGAGGGACTTGAAAATCGTATCATCAGCGATGACCGATGCGTTCAAAAAATACACTTCGGTAAGAATCGGAAATGGGAATGAGTGCTTCACCAATTTTGATGCGGTCGCGTTCGATAGAATCAATTTTTGCGATGGCCACCATGAACGATTTGTGCACACGGCAGATGAGTTCTGGTGGAAGGATTTGTTCAAATTCTCCGAAGGTTTGCAAGGTCATGATGCGTTTTTGCGGGGTATGAATACGGCGGTAATCGCGCATGCCTTCGATGTATAAAATTTCGTTGAGGAGAATTTTTTCTAAACGGTATTCTGTTTTTACGAAGATGAAATTCTTTTCGGGAACAGGTTCTTTTTTCGTTCGATTGGAGAGTGCTTTATCTACGGCTTTCAGGAAACGATCGAAGGTGAATGGTTTGAGTAAATAGTCTGTGATTTTTAATTCGTAGCCTTTGAGTGCGTATTCGGAGAAGGCTGTAGTGATGATAACTTCGGAATGAATTTCAACGGATTCGAGAAGTTGAATGCCCGAGAGTTCGTCCATTTGAATGTCGAGGAAGATGAGATCTACTGCATTTGTTTTCAGGAATGTGATGGCTTCAATGGCATTGTCGAACGTGTGGAGCAATTCGAGCGCAGGAATTTTCTGCACATAATTTTTAGTTCGTTCTTGTGCAAGTGGCTCGTCTTCGATGATGATACAGGTTGTTTTCATGCGTGTGGGATGACGAGTTGAATGTGATATGTTGCTTCTTTTTTGGAGACAAGGAGTTCGTGCGCATTGGGATAAATCAATTCGAGGCGTTTGCGAATGAGTTCGTTGCCAAGTCCGCTGTATGTTGGATGACTTGTGGTTGGTGCATTAGTGTATTGATTGATGCAGTCAAAACTAATTTTTTCTGCTTGGATGGTAATGCGAATTTGAATGGCATTTTCGATTTTTTTATTTTCGGAATGCTTGAATGCATTTTCTACAAAAGGTAGAAGTATCATCGGGGCAATACTTACTCCTGATGGATTTCCGTTGACTTCAAAATTTACAAAATTGGGATTTGTGGTTCGAATTTTTTGGAGCGCGATGTATTTTTCTAAGCATACCAACTCGTCTTTTAAAGCGACTTTTTCTGTTTTTGTTTCGTAAAGTAAGAAGCGCAAAATATCGGATAGTTTATTGAGGTATTCAGATGCCTGATCTGGATTTTTATGGATGAGTACGTCGATGTTGTTGATGGTATTAAACAGAAAATGTGGATTCATTTGCGCTTTGACGAGTTCAGATTGCATGATTAAATTTTGTTGATTGAGTTCTTCTTTGATGCGTATATCGCCGTACCAAGAAATAAATCCTTTCATGACTAAACCGGCCATACCATTGAGAAATGCACCAACAGCAACAACAGCCCCCATGATGCTTATTTCTGAAATCTCCCAAGATGTAAGAATCAGGTGGTTGTGCAAAACAGCAAGAATAAACAACCCAATACAAGAAGATATGCATGTAATGAGCAAAGCATAGATAATAAATTTTGCGATTTTTCTTTGGTGCAAAAAATGTTCAAAAAGCAACGTATAAAAACTGTAAAAACAAATGATGCCGGGCACAATGGTAAACCCAACCATCATGCGATACCATTTGTACAAGGCAACGTTCTGGCCATTGGCTTCATTAAATTCGGGCATGTTTGGTGCAAGCATGCCAAAAAAAAGCAACAGCAAGTGAAAAAAAACAAGCCAGTATGCGATGTGCAAAAAAATGACAACTCCTTTTTTCATGTGCGGATGAAGGTACTACTTAGCCTTTGCTTTTTCGATAGATGTACATAAAATAACTAGCGAGCATAAAAATTGCAAAGTAGATCAGTGAATAGAGATACATTTCTTTACCAACAACTTGCCCATAACTATATCCAGAAAAATGATGTGCGCCGTGTGCATAAGGAATGAGGAATCCATATTTCCACGAGAGCGCGATCATAGATGCAACAAACAAGCCTATTCCTAAACCAAGCGGAATGAGAAAATTTTTGAATTGAAGGCTGAATAAATATTGCAATCCAAGAATAGGCAATGCAGCGATGAAGAAACTTGTGTTTTCGCGAAGAATAGCCTTTATGGGATAAGCGGCGTACGGAAATGGGATGTCTGGAAAAAATAAAGCAGGCAACATTCCAGCAACAAAAATACCGATGTTGAATAGTATAAAAAATTGCACGAGCATAACTAAAACCACTGCAAATTTTGCTAGAAAAACAAAGGTCAAGGGTTGTGGTGTGGTATGCGTTTGTTTCCATGTATTGTTGCGGTATTCGAGTTGCGCCACGAGGCTAGTAACGAGAATAATTCCCATAGGCAACATAAAAACAGCCATGCCTTGCCAGCAATCGCGGAAAAGCATTTTCCATAATTTGGGCGATGTATTGTCTGCATAAAGTTGGTCCGATTCGATGATGCGAGCCGCGAGCATTATGGCAGGAATAAGCAATGCACCAGCAAGTGTGAGCCACGAAGCGGCGCTGCGTTTCTTTTTGAGCCATTCGCTTTGAAAACTGTGAAGAAATAAACGTAGCATACTAATTTCCTGTAAGGTTCATGAAAATGGTTTCGAGGTCTGTTTTTTCGGAATGGATTTCATAGACATCGATTCCGTTTTGCACGAGTTTTTTATTGATGGCTGCAATTTCTTCGTGCGGCATTTCTCGGAGCAAAAGCTTTTTTTCGTCTGATGTGGGAAGTATCCATTTCGGGTCGATGAGTGTTGCGGCGTGTTGGTTGTTTGTGGTTGCGAGCACAACGTGCGCTGTTTGTTCCTGCTTTTGCAAGAGTTCGTGAAGTGTTCCTTGGAAAAGTAAATTTCCTTTATTGATGATGCCGATATGCGTTACGAGTTTTTCAATTTCGGCGAGCAGATGACTGGAAATTAAAATGGTCAATTGTTTTTCTTGATTGAGTTGTTTCAACAATTCGCGCATTTCTAAAATTCCGTTTGGATCGAGTCCGTTTGTGGGTTCGTCGAGAATTAAAATACGTGGATTATGCAGGAGGGCTATGGCGATGCTGAGGCGTTGTTTCATGCCGAGCGAAAATTGTCCTGCTTTCTTTTTTCCAGTATCCGAAAGGCGTACGAGGGCTAAAACTTCGTCGATGCGTTTTTTGGGGCATTGATAAATTTTCTGCCAAACGGCTAAATTTTCGTATGCCGTAAGTTGGCTATAGAGCGATGGTGTTTCAATGAGTGATCCAATTTGGTGGAGCAATTCGATTCTGTGTGCATTGAACGATTTTCCACCAATAAAAATTTCGCCTTGTTGCTTGGCGATTAATCCGAGAATGAGTTTGAGTGTGGTGGTCTTCCCTGCTCCATTCGGTCCAAGAAATCCGTAAATACTGGCATTGGGAACTTGCAGGTTGATTTGCGACAAAATTTCTTCGTTTGCGGCAAAACGATGCGAGAGGTTTCGGGTTTCGAGCTGAAAAGTGGTGTTCATGTATGCTATTGACAAGTATAGTTATGCGAATCACGGCGATAATTTGGATCGGATCAAATTTAATCTGCCAAAAAGGGGTGTTTATCTGTGAAATTGACCGAATACCTGTTTTGGGTGCTAACGGAATAAATAACTGAGTATATTCGACACCTTCAAAAGAACAAAACTGTTTTATAGACATGAAAAAAAATATTTCCATTGGTATTGCAGCACTCTGCTGCGTTTCGCTCTCGATGCCGCTAAATGCGCAGGAGCGTTCAAATAAAAAAGACAGCCAAATTAAATTCACAACGGTTAAAGAGGCGAAACACACTTCTGTAAAAGATCAGTTCCATTCAGGAACTTGTTGGATTTTCTCGACCGAATCGTTTTTAGAATCGGAGTTTATGCGTCAAGGCAAAGGCCAAGTCGATTTGTCTGAAATGTGGTTGGTGCGTTGCGGATATATTGAAAAAGCGCGCAAGTATATGCGTATGATGGGAAAAACAAATTTTGGTCCGGGTGGCGAACCGCATGATGTTATCAATATGGCGGGAACGTATGGCTTGATGCCACAAGAAGCGTATGCAGGTTTGCCCATGGGTGAAACAAAAGTGCGTCATGGCGAAATGGATGATGTATTAAAAGCGATTTTGGATGCGCAATTAAAATTGACAGATGGAAAATTAAATCCAAACTGGTTGGCAGCGTTTACGGCTGCGCTGGATGCGTATTTGGGTGCGCCTCCTGCAAAATTTGATATTGCTGGAAAGTCGTATGATGCCAAATCGTATGCGCAGATGTTGGGTTTCAATGCAACGGATTATGTTGGATTGACATCGTTTACACATCATCCATTTTATCAACCATTTGTGTTGGAGATTCCAGACAATTGGGCTTGGGCTTCGTTCCAAAATGTTCCGTTGAATGAGTTGACAGCGATTGTTGACAATGCGACACTCAATAATTATTCTGTGGCTTGGGGTGCGGATGTGAGCGAGGGTTATTTTTCATACAAAAACGGAATGGCTGTTGTTCCTGAAAAGAATTGGGAAGATATGCGTAAGGGTGAAAAAGATTCGCTTTGGATTATTCCAGGGAAAGAACGCAGCATCACACAACAGTTGCGTCAGGAAGCATTTGATAATTTGAGTACACAAGACGATCATGGAATGCAAATTACGGGTCAGGCAAAAGATCAAAACGGCAAGAAATTTTACATGGTGAAAAACTCTTGGGGTTCTGAAAGCAATGAGTTGGGAGGCTTCTTTTATTGCTCTGAATCTTATTTCCAATATAAAACCATGAGTATTTTGGTTCATAAATCGGCCATTCCGAAGGAAATTGCGACGAAAATTGGATTAAAATAGGATTTTTCTTATCTTTTATTGAAAAGGATGCTCTAAAACGGCATCCTTTTTTTATTGGAGTCATTTGAGATACTGGAGAAAACAAGGTATATAAATTCATCTAAAAAAAAACAGCCTTCAACTACTAAAAATAAATAATAGTCGATATTTTATGGAATTATATCGTACTTTACTATCAATAAATATACTGGTAAAATAAGATTTTCAACATCATTTTGTTTAAAAGTCTATCTTTGACGACCGGAAATAAACCTATTCTAGTTTTTAATCTGACATTCATTTTATGTGTTCCTCAAAGCGCCTAAAATGATTTTAGACTACAATAGTGATGTTAACATGACCTTCAAGTACAAAATAATTCTTCCTGCGATTACGCATGCTCCAAGCACAATTGGTGTTTGCGGTTTTGCCATATACACACTTTTAGACTTCCAATTCAATAACACATCTGATGTGTTTATTCCAACGAAATAAGAAGTACACCAATCCATTCTATGAAAAACCAACCAATTATGCTACGATTTTTACAACGCTCCTTCGTACTTATTGCCTTAGGTATCTTGAGTTTCAGCTCGGCTTTTGCACAACGTGGCAAAGACGGCGCTGAGACCATTACTGCTCTGGATCGCATTTTCAACCGTTATACCACTTTATCGGCTTCAGCTACTGTGGGTGCTACTTCTATTACAGTAGCAAACATTGGCGATCTTGCAGCTGGTGCAATTGGTGGCGGATCAAACAATCCATATACAACTGCTGCACTTGCGCCTTGCGATCTTTTGATGATTATCAAAATGCAAGGGGCTACAATCAATACAACAAATACTACAGCATACGGTAACGTTACGAACTACAATAATGTTGGGACTTATGAATTTGTTGAAGTTGGAAGTATTGCAGGAAACGTCATTACCTTTTCTTCTGGTTGTAGTTTAACCAGTGCATATACCATTGGTGGTACAGAACGTGTGCAAGTTATTCGTGTACCTCGCTTGACACAATTGACAATTAATGCAGGTGCTTCGTTGACCGGTAGAGCTTGGGGAACAGTTGCTAATACAGGCGGTGTAGTTGTGGTTGAGGTGAATGGCAATACGGTTATCAATGGTTCAATTAATGCAAACAATATTGGTTATCGTGGTGGGGCAATTGACAATAATACTGATTATGGCATTAATGTATTTCGCAGTGCCAATAATACAGATGGTGCAGAAAAAGGAGAAAGTATTGTTGGCTACCAAGCAGATTATGATGGTTTGAATGGTCGTTATGGTCGTGGCGCACCTGCAAATGGAGGTGGTGGTGGTAATGCGCATAATGCTGGCGGCGGCGGCGGATCGAATGGCGACAATGGTGTTGCTTACAACGGTTTGGGTAATCCCGATGTTTCTGGAGGCGTGCCTTGGATTTCGGCATGGAATTTAGAAGCGGCATCGTTTGCTACAAACACTTCTTCTGGAGGTGGTCGTGGTGGTTACAGTTATGCTGCAAATAATCAAGACGCTACAACAACAGCACCTGGTAATGCAGGTTGGGGTGGAGACAACCGTGCCAATGTTGGTGGTTGGGGTGGTAAGCCGTTGAATACAAATACCAACACACGCTTATTTATGGGCGGTGGCGGCGGTGCTGGTGATGGCAATAACAATGCAAATGCGGATGGTGGTGATGGTGGTGGTATTGCCTATGTGATTTCGTATGGCAACATCTCTGGTTCGGGAAGTATTACGGCAAATGGACAAACGGCAACGAATACTGTTCCTGGGCACAACGATGCTCCGGGCGGCGGTGGGGGTGGCGGCGCTATTGCAGCTTTTGCATCTGGAACAATCACAGGCATTAGCATCAATGCGAATGGTGGCATGGGTGGAAATCAACTGATTACAAATAACGAATCAGAAGGACCTGGCGGCGGCGGCGGCGGCGGTTATATTTACACAACAACAACAGCCGTTACCCGTACAGTTGCTGCTGGTGCAAACGGAACAACAAACTCAGGTGCTGTAACCGAATTTATTCCAAATGGTGCTACGCGTGGAGCTACTGGTGTCATTGTTAACAATGCAACTTTTCCAACTTTTGATGAACGAGTTGATATTTCTGTTACCGCAAGTCTTTCAGCAGGCCCATATTGCATTGGC
>JAAFIA010000025.1:0-17617 GCA_013298545.1 Bacteroidota bacterium
TTTTACATAAACATCCGAAAATATCAACCAAGCAACTGCAAACAGACTTCCCGCGTTTCCCGCGACTAGCCTAATTCTTATACGTTCTAGGGGGGTGTAGGGTTTCCTGTATAGACACTAATCTCAAGTCTCATGTCTAAAGTCTGCGTGGGAAAATGCGGGAAGCAAATCCCATGTCTAGAAAAGCGAGCGAAGCGAGTTATGAATATCAAACCCAACCACACAAAAAATAAATCCTAAACAAGACAATTTACATATCCTAACGTATGCGAACTGCTGAAATTAAATTTACGGTAACACTTGACGAAAATAATTTACCCGAACACATCCGATGGGAAGCTAGCGATGGCAATCAAGGTGGTGGATGCAAAGCCATTATGTTGGCCATGTGGGACGATCGCGAACTGAGTACCTTACGCATCGATCTCTGGACAAAAGAAATGCCCGTGGAAGAAATGAAAAAGTTTTTCCACCAAAACCTCGTTACCATGTCCGACACCTTTAAACGTGCCACAGGCGAAGAGAAAATTGTAGGCGATATGCGCGATTTCTGCGAATATTTTGCCGAAAAAATGGAATTGGTTGACCCGAAATAGGTTGATTTTTCCTGTAAAGTCATTCATTTTCAGTTGGTTATGCGTTTTTCGGCAAATCAACTGATCTCAAGCCCTTATCGGGCCTTGTTTTTCTCCACAAAATGGTTTTAATTTGGTTGCATCGGTAAACTCCGATTCAACCCATTTTGTATGAAAAATACATACACTAAAATTTTTGCCGCTTTGTTTTTGCTTCTTGCAGGAACGATAAACGCACAAATTTTTTATGCAACCGGTGCTGTTGTTTCCGTTTCTACTGGAGGAATTGTGCATTGCAATGGTGGCATGACTATCGATAACATATCGTCGTTGCAAAACAATGGCGATTTGACCATCACCAAAAATTCTTCGTTGCCTTTGCCTGGAACATTGACCATCGACAATGGCTCGACTGTTTCTGGAAATGGAACTTATCATGTAGAACAAGATTGGATCAACAACGCAACATTTGCCGCAGGAACAAGTACCGTTGAATTGTTTGGCAATACGCAGCAATTTATCACCAGTACCAATGCAACTGTAACCACATTCAACAACCTCGATTTAACGGGAACAGGTTCAGGAAACAACCGTAAAAAAACATTGCAAAACGTCGATGCACGTAGCAGCAACACAGGCGTATTGAATATCGGTGATCGCGAATTAGAAACACAAACGCAAACATTTTTTGTCGATAATACAGCCACATCCGCTGTGTTGAACGTGCAAACACCCGGAAGCGAAGGCTTTGTGAGTAGCATGGCCCCCGGAACATTTTCGCGTGCTACCAACAGCGCCGCCACCTATTTATTTCCTACCGGATCGAGCGTAAACGTTACCAAATACCGTCCAGTTGATCTCATTCCGAATGCTGCTGGCGCTAATATTTACACCGCCCGTTTTGTCAATCACAATGCCGATAACGATGGTTTTTTGCGTTCGGCAAACGACGGTATTATTTGTAATGCGATCGATACGTTTTACCATGCCATTTTGCACCCTGCCGGCGCAGATCCGGCTGATGTGCGTTTGTATTACATCGCAGCGGTTGATGGTCCTTGGTCAGGCATGTCGCATTGGCGCACAACGAATAACCAATGGAACGATATGGCAACCGTTACCAATGGTGTTTCGGGAGTTTTTACAACATTGACGCGTCCATCTTGGGCATTTGCCAACCCGGGCGATCCGTATATTCTTACCGATGTTCGACCTGCTGCACCAGTTATCGTTTGTCCAACGGTCTGCGAAAATTCGTCTGGAAATATTTTTGTGGTGAACGGAACACCAAACGGAAACTTTCAATGGACAGTTCCTTCAAACGGCAACATCATTGCAGGGCAGGGTAGCGATTCTGTTTTTGTTGATTGGACAACTGGAGTTGGTTTTGTAACGGTTTACGAAGTAACGGCAACAGGCTGTAATTCCTTGCCAGATTCCTGCGCGCCAACCGTTTCGCCTGCGCCAGTTGCGAACTTCAACGACACTGCTTCTGGAGCTTACAACAACGATTGGTTCTTTGTTGATGCCTCAACAGGTGCAACATCATGGCTTTGGGATTTCGGCGATGGCAATACGTCAACATCGCAAAATGCAAATCACCATTACACCGCTTCAGGAACATACACCGTTACGCTCACAACGGTAAGTGCGGCGGGCTGCGTTGATACCATTACCTCAATTATTACAGTTCTCGAAGGCGTATTGATTCCGAATGTGTTTACGCCGAATGGCGATGGTGTGAATGATGCGTTTTATATTCCCAACAGCGGACTGACCGAGTATTCGCTCGAAATTTATGACCGCTGGGGTGTGAAAATTTTTGAATCAACTGCTCCCGAAATTCGTTGGGATGGGCGTTCTACTTCGGGCATGCCTTGTTCCGATGGTACTTACTACTACATCTTGAAAGCCATCACACCGATCAAAGATTACAGCACAACAGGTTATGTGATGTTGGTCGGATCGAAGCAATAGAAAAAACGTCAAGCTCCACCGAGATTTGTTACCATAACGCATGGCGGTTTAAGTTCTAAACGAGCAATACGCAATCATCAATCAACCCGAATGCTTTGCGCCCTTTGCGTAACCTTTGCGCCCTTAGCGGTTAAAAAATTAAACAGCAATACACAAAAACAAAAGCCTTCGATAACCTGCCGAAGGCTTTTTTATTGATCTTCGGGCAACGAAAATTAAAACACACGTCTGAAAATTATGCGCAAGAATATTTTGTTACTTCTTTTCATCTTACCACTGGTTGTTTCAGCACAAGTAGATACCGTTTTTTTGAATCGCTTGAATGGAACGAATTGGGAACTCACTAAGCAAATTCGCCCATCAAAAATTTTTCACCGCAAAACAAAAACATTGCGAAAAGAAACCATGCGCTTTTCAGACAATCAGATTTTAATTGATCAGACTGATTTGCAAATGGCCTGCACGTACAGCATCGCCAATCAAAAAGAATTGGTTTTATCGTGCGCCGCTCCTGCACAAACAAAATATATACTCTTGGAATTGAATGCTGCGAGTATGACATTCGATATTTACCAACGCCGCCAAACAAAAAAGGGAATGGATTATGTGCGCACCGTTCGCGTTACATACATGCGTATTTGATTTAAAACCTAGCGATTTCGATACTCCGTATTCGCTTCATCAATCCATTTTAAAATTTCTGGACGACCTTTTCCGGTTTCGGAAGATGTTAGGAAATATGTTGGCATTTCTTCCCACGTTTCCAACATCGTGTTTGTGTAGGCTTCGATTTGTTTGGGCAAAGCGCGCTTGGTCAACTTATCGCATTTGGTAAATAGAATGCAAAACGGAATACCATTCTCCGCCAAATTTTCCATAAAACGCAAATCCAACTCTTGCGGATCGTGGCGTGCATCCACCAAGACAAAAACACACTGTAAATTTTCGCGTTTTAAAATATACTCGCTAATCATTTTTTCAAAACCTGCCCGCAATACTTTAGAAACTTTGGCATAGCCATACCCAGGCAAATCGACCAAATACCACGAATCTTGAATCACAAAATGATTGATCAATTGCGTTTTTCCGGGCTTGGATGAAATTTTCGCCAGCGTACTGTTTTCGCACAACATATTGATGAGCGATGATTTTCCCACATTCGATCTTCCGATAAATGCATACTCCGGCTTGTTCGGCGGCGGGCACTGACTGAGCTTGGCACTGCTCACCAAAAATTGAGCCTTTGTAATGCGCATAATTAAAAAAATTAAGAACGATTTGTTTTTTCTTGAATGTATGAACTTACGTGACGTTCCTTCTTTGTTGGATAAATATCTGCAATCGTTACCATAATGCCTGTTTCATCCACATCGCCAAAATGGTCGTTGATAGCTGTCCCGAAGTTGCGCATTGTAGCACTCAGATTCATATACGCATTCACCAATGGCGGAATATTTTCATCCAACGCCCGCACACGTTGATTGAGTTCTTTATGACCCTCTTTGTAATCGAGACCCGAAAGAACAGCTAAAAGTTCAGAAACATCGGTTGTTGAAATAACCGGACGATGTGGCGTAACTAAATTGTCGTTATCTGGAAAATAATGATTCATGAAATTCAAAATCAAATCGCGCGCCTCCACATTGAAATGGCGGTACATCGTTACTTTTCCGAAAAACCAACGAATCTCTGGATTGTCAACAACCAACGCGCCAAGCCCATCCCATAAATTATCCAACGAAAAAAGGCCTTTGCGATTTCCTGCCGAAGGTTGATACATCGGTTGCACAAATGAACGGCCTAACTCAATCGTATGTGGAAGAAAATCGGTTTTGAATTTTTCACTGAACGCAAAAAGCTGCGTCGTTGATAGCGCATAATTTCCATCTGCTTCACGCGCTTCCATGCAACGGATAAAACGATAGCCACCCACAATCTCTTTATCCTCTGCATTCCATACAATCAGTTGTTGATAGCATTGTTGCGATAAATCGTATTGATCCAAATCGCAATCAAGGCCCGAACCGCCACCTGCTGCCCGAAACGTAACTTCGCGCAAACGCCCAATTTCGCGCAACGTATGCGGCGCATTGTGTGCATTTACAATATAAATCAAATTGGTGCCATTGTTGGCGCGTCTCACAAAGGTTGACGCATTCAGTTCGCTCTCAATCAATGATCGATCGACTGGCGAAATAACAGGTAACATGGTTACACTCATGACTGTTTAGTTTGCTGAATCAAATGGTCCGTTTTTGCCTGCATGCAATGCATATACCTGATCGCGCATTCGCGCAGCCCAGACATGATGCGTTACGGATTTATCAAAGACAACAGGCAAAACGGGTTTCCCAAAGATAATGGTAATTGTTTTTCCACGCTGCTTATACATTTCATCTACCAAGTAAAACATACCAATGTTTGCTTTAATGCCCAAGCGCCGCCGCCAAATTTCCAACTTGTAAAAAAAGTTGGAATTCGCCGCCTCTACATGAACCGGAACAACTGGCTTTTGAAACTGTACCGATTTTGAAATAAAACTTTTCTTCCACTCCAAATCTTTGATCTCACCATCGCGCATACGCGAAACCAAACCCGCCGGAAAAATCATAACCGCTTTATCCGAAGCATAAGCCGCCGAAATTTTATCAATCGCATCCTGCGAACCATGCTTATTGACTGGAACAAGTAAATTATCCATTGTTCCAAGACTCAAGATAATATCGTTTACCAAACATTGTTGGTCCTTTCGAACAGGTTTCAACGCGTGCATCAACGCAACACCATCGAGGCCGCCAAGCGGATGATTTGCTGCAATAATGATTCCACCCGATTGCGGAACATGCTCCAATCCTTTCACCACAATAGTCAACTGAAATTCCTCCGTAACCTTTTCCACAAAATCGAAATCACGCAAATGCCCATGCTTCGCCATAAACGCATTGATGTCGTTTTCGTGCAAAATGCGCTTGATGTACCGAAGCACAAAACGCGGCAACCAACGAAGTAGCCGTGGATTTTTACTCCCGATGATTTTTTCTACATCAATAAATTTTTCAGCCATCACCGACAAAGATAAGCGCAGCATTGGGATAAAAAAATAGCCCCAAAACCGACGCACCAATCTATTTTAATACTTGATGTATCAATTATATTGCCTGTTTTATCAATTATTGCTTACTAATTAAGCAATAATTTGAGCAAAATGCATACAACGCACTTTTTAAGCCTTCTTGAACCCGTTCGCATCGCATGCCAATCACAAAAATGGGCTATAAGTCTTTATTTAAAGCAATTTTGCGAAGTAAAAATTTAAAACGACGTTTTTTTATCCCCAGCCCCCATTTTTCCACCCGCTCGTTACAAGCTGCTGAAAAGTTGCCCCCTTTTTCAAGTTCCCACTTTTTTAAAAACACCTCATTAAGCCTTTAACCTCAATAAAAACGGGCATTATACATCAATCCATAGCACACGTATCGACTTCAAAAACGCCTTTAAAGAGAAAGTTTTCAACAAAAGTGGCGTTTTGTGGGAATTTGTGGGGATTCTTCCCTAATTTTACCCCTCATAAACCAGAAATACCATGTCAGGCCTGATCGGAGTCTATGAATGCAACATCGACGCAAAAGCGCGTTTGTTGCTTCCGGCTGCTTTTAAAAAGCAGTTGCAGCCTGTGCTGGAAAAAGGTTTTGTAGTAAAGCGATCTGTTTTTCACAAATGTTTAGAGTTGTACACCATCGACGAATGGAACGCACTTGTAAAGGATGTGAACAAACTCAATCGCTTTAAAAAGAAGAATGTCGATTTCATCCGCATGTTTAATGCCGGAGTAAAACCTGTAGAACTCGATGCCAATGGCCGTTTGCTTTTGCCAAAGGATTTGATGGTCTATGCAGGAATCAGCAAAAACATTGTCATGTCTGCCGCTGTAAGCATGATCGAAATCTGGGACAAGGATCAGTATGAAAATACCATCAACGATCCCGGTGTTGATTTTGGATCACTTGCCGAAGAAGTCATGGGTAGCATGGGAAACAAAGCAGATGATGTCGAATTACCATAAACCCGTTCTTTTAAATCATTGTCTTGAAGGATTGGCTATTCGTCCCGACGGTATTTATATCGACGTTACGTTTGGTGGTGGCGGTCATTCACGCGCAATACTCGAACAACTCGGCGATAAAGGCAAACTCATCGGTTTTGATCAAGATGAAGATGCTGTTGCAAATGCTCCCGACGATGAACGTTTCACATTGGCAAAACAAAATTTCAGATTTCTGAAAAATGTCTTGCGTTTATATGGAATCAAATCGGTTGATGGTATTCTCGCTGACCTCGGTGTTTCGTCGCATCAATTCGATACGCCCGAACGTGGATTTTCAACGCGTTTCGATGGTCCGTTAGATATGCGCATGTCGCGTGGCATCAAGCGTACAGCCGCTGATGTGTTGAATACATGCGATGAGTACGAACTGCGACGCATGTTTGCACTCTACGGCGAAGTCGATAATGCGCCACGATTGGCTCGGCAAATTGTAACAGCGCGCGAAGAACATCCGCTCTATACCATCGCCGATCTAAAAACTGCAATCGCGCCGTGTGTGCGTCGTGGCAAAGAACATCAGTACCTCGCACAAGTGTTTCAAGCACTACGGATTGAAGTCAATGGCGAACTGGATGCGTTGCAAGAAATGCTCGTCCAAGCAGCCGAAATTCTTAATCCGGGCGGAAGGTTAGTAGTCATCTCATACCACTCGCTCGAAGACCGACTGGTGAAAAATTTTATACGAAGCGGAAAATTTGAAGGCGACGCAGAAAAAGATTTTTTCGGAAATCTCATTCGCCCACTCGAAGCCGTGAATCGAAAACCAATAGTTCCGGATGAAACCGAATTGCAAGAAAATAACCGCTCACGAAGTGCAAAACTTCGCATAGCAGAAAAAAATACAGTACCACACGAATAAAGTAATGTCAAAAAACGCAATTAAAGAAAAATCAGAAGAACCTAAAGTTTCCGGCCAAGCGCCGAAAGGTGGCAACCGTGTTACCCGAACTGTCGGCTCTGTACTCAGTGGTAGTTTTCTTTCTCGCGATCAAACCATTCGTGCCCTGCCATTTATTTTCTTCCTAACGCTACTCGCCATCTGCTACATCGCCAATGGTTATTACGCCGAAGATCAAATCCGGAAAGTAAATAAGGTTACCAATCAAATTAAAGAACTCCGTTCCGAGTTCATCATCGTGAAATCCGACCTCATGTTTGTTAGCAAACAATCGGAAGTCGCACAACGCGCATTGCCACTCGGAATAAAAGAATCGGTTACGCCGCCTAAAAAAATAGAGATTAAAAAAAGTACATCAACAACAGTTCAACCATAACGTGGAAGATAAAAAAGATATTTTAAAACGGGTATATATCGTGTATGCGTGTATATGCGTTTTTGCGCTCGCTATTGTTGGGCGTGTCTTTTTCTTGCAGTTTGTTCAAGGATCGCGTTGGAAAGCTGAAGCCGAAAGCCTCACTACTCGTGAAATTGACATCGAAGCCGTTCGTGGAAATATCTTTGCCAAAGACGGAAGTTTACTCGCAACATCACTTCCTTATTTTGAAGTTGGTATCGATCCACTCGCCAACGAACACATCACTTCCGAAGACTACGAAGACAGCGTTCGTCTGCTCTCCAACGGATTAGCTGAGTTACTCAAAGAACACACAGCCAAAGAATATTATAGCATGATCATGAAGGCGCGTGCCAAAAATGAACACTATAAAATTCTCGCGCGCAATGTTTCGTACAAAGATTTACAACGCATGCGCAAATTGCCTTTGTTTCGTTTAGGACGTTATAAAGGTGGATTCATTTGGCTACAAACCAATCAACGCGAACGCCCCTTCCGCATGTTAGCCTCACGAACCATCGGCTATACCAGCGATAGCGGAAAAGTAAAAGTTGGCTTGGAAGGTGCTTACGATAGTATTCTGACAGGCGTAAGCGGCAAACGACTCATGCGTAAAATTGCGCAAGGTGCGTGGATGCCCATCAATAACGACAATGAAATTGAACCGCAACACGGAAAAGACATCGTTACAACAATCGATATCAATATCCAAGATGTTGCTGAAAATGCTTTGCTGAATTCGCTCAATGAACACAATGCAAAGTATGGTTGCGTTGTCTTGATGGAAGTAGCAACTGGAGAAATCCGTGCCATTGCAAATTTATCGCGCGTCGATTCTGGTCAATATGTGGAAGACTACAATTATGCGGTTGGTGATGCCGAAGAACCCGGTTCAACATTCAAACTCGCATCCTTGCTTGTTGCGATGGATGATGGCCGCGCCGATTTGGACGATCAAGTAAACCTCAACGGTGGTGAATACAGATACTTTGATCGCACGATGAAAGATGCGCATCCGCCAAAAGAAAATGTCGTTACGATGCAACGTGTTTTTGAAGAATCGTCCAATGTGGGTATTTCGCGCATCATTACACGGTCGTACGGAAAAGATCCTAAAAAATTCACAGATGGTTTACATCGACTTGGTTTTGGCGAAAAATTGGGATTGAGTATTTCCGGCGAAGGCAATTCACGCCTTAAAAATGCAAGCGATAAAGATTGGTACGGAACATCCTTGCCTTGGATTTCGATTGGTTACGAATCACTCATCACACCTTTGCAAACACTGACACTTTACAACGCCATTGCCAATAATGGAAAGTTGGTAAAGCCCATGTTTGTAAGCGAAGTCAAAGACAAAGGACGAGTGGTAAAACGTTATGCACCTGAAGTCATCAATCCGCAAATCGTAAAACCAGAAACGGTGAAGAAGGCGCGCATTATGCTCGAAGGTGTGGTGAAAAATGGTACCGGAAAAAGTATGTCTAGTACCAATTATCAAGTTGCCGGAAAAACTGGAACGGCGCAGATTGCGAAAGGACGTGGCTACGGAAAAGATAAAAACAATGTAACCTATCAAGCTTCGTTTGTGGGTTATTTCCCTGCTGATAAACCAAAATACTCCTGCATTGTAATCGTCAATGCACCTTCTGGCGATGTGTATTACGGTGGTGCTGTTGCCGGACCGATTTTCAAAAAAATTGCAGATCGTGTCTATGCCAACGAATTGGATATTCACAATGCCGTCAATGTTGGTGCAAATCCAATCGCATCTGTTCCGTCGGTTAAAAAAGGATTTTCCATCCCTGCTTTTTTCGCAGCAGAACGTTTGTCGTTTGCTGTTCAAGGCGATGCCAATGCAACAGGCGTTGCCTTATTGAAACCAGAGGGAAAAGGCTATCAAGCTTCCAATTCCGATCCCGCAAAACAATTGCGTGCTGGTGTTATGCCCGATCTATCTGGATTCAACGCCGCCGATGTTTTATTCCTAATCGAGAACGCAGGTTATCGTGTGCGCATAAAAGGAAGTGGTGCCGTATCCAAACAATCCATTTTGCCCGGAACAAAAATTCCAAGAGGTACAGAAATAATACTTGAACTAGCTGCATGAAATTGCTACGCGACATATTGTACAAAGTAGGTTTACTCGAAGTGTCGGGCACAACCAACATGGCCATTACGTCAGTCGTCTTCGACTCGCGGCGTGTGGAGAAAGATTGCCTGTTTGTTGCCGTTCGTGGAACGCAAAGCGATGGACACGCCTACATCGATAAGGCGATTGAACAAGGCGCGATTGCGGTGATTTGCGAAGAATTTCCAGAAAAAATTTCGGAACGAATCGCTTATGTCAAAGTAAAAGATGCCGGAGAAGCGTTGGGAATTATCGCATCTAATTTTTACGATAGCCCTTCGCAACAATTAAAACTAATTGGCATAACAGGTACAAACGGAAAAACAACCACAACAACATTGTTGTTCCGCTTATTCCGCGCGATGGGGCATAAAGCAGGAATGCTTACCACCGTTAAAAATCAAATTAATGCAGAAGAAATTCCTGCAACGCATACAACGCCTGATGCCGTAGAGTTGAATAAGCTATTGCGTCGTATGGTTGATGCAGGATGTAAGTATGCGTTTATGGAAGTCAGTTCACATGCGGTTGTGCAGCAACGCATTGCCGGAGTTGAATTTGCTGGTGGAATTTTTACCAACATTACGCACGATCACCTCGATTACCACAAAACATTTGATGCTTACATCAAAGCCAAAAAAGGGTTTTTTGACCAACTGCCTTCCGATGCGTTTGCACTCGTGAACAAAGACGATAGCAATAGTGCTGTGATGGTTCAAAATAGCCGTGCATTGAAACGCTCTTTTTCCATTCATAGTTCTGCCGACTATAAATGCCGCGTGATCGAAAATCAATTTTCTGGTTTGTTGCTTCAATTAGACGGCACCGAAATGTGGAGTAAGTTGATTGGAAGTTTTAACGCTAGCAACCTACTCGCAGTTTATGCCGCAGCATTGCTACTCGGTCAAGATCGCATGAATGTGCTTACAACATTGAGTACGTTGGGATCGGTTGAAGGACGCTTTCAATATGTGCGTGGCGAAAATGGTGTAACAGCGATTGTTGATTACGCGCACACACCAGACGCACTCGTGAATGTTTTGAAAACCATCAAAGATATTCGTACCGGAAATGAACAGGTTATTACCGTTGTAGGTTGTGGTGGCGATCGCGATACAGCAAAACGTCCCGTCATGGCGCGCATTGCCTGCGAATGGAGCAACCGTGTAGTCTTAACCTCCGATAATCCACGAACCGAAAAACCTGAAAGCATTCTCGAACAGATGCAAGAAGGTGTTGATGTCGTGAAACGCAGAACAACCTTAACGATTACCGATCGGCGCGAAGCCATCCGTACCGCAGTTTCATTGGCCAATCCGGGCGATATTATTCTCGTTGCAGGAAAAGGACATGAGAAATACCAAGAAATAAATGGGGTAAAACACCCATTCGACGATCTAGAAGTGCTTACTGAAACATTGAACAACGCATAGTCATGCTGTACTACCTCTTTACTTGGCTCGACAAGATGTACGATTTTCCCGGAGCGGGTGTATTCAATTACATCTCGTTTCGTGCGGCTATGGCCATTTTGGTATCGCTCATCATTTCATTGATTCTTGGAAAACGAATCATCAAATACTTGTTGAAAAAACAAGTCGGCGAAACCGTGCGCGATTTAGGTCTCGACGGACAAAAAGAAAAAGAAGGAACGCCAACGATGGGTGGTTTGATGATTCTTGCTGCCATCATCATTCCAACCTTACTCTTCGCACGTCTCGAAAACGTCTATGTCATTTTGATGTTGATTACTACCGTTTGGCTTGGCGCCATTGGTTTTATTGACGATTACATCAAAGTGTTCAAAAAAGACAAAGCGGGTTTGCATGGCAAATTCAAAGTCATGGGACAAATTGGGTTGGGAATTATTGTGGGTTGTACGCTTTATTTCAACGACTCGGTGAAAGTGCGTGAACGTGTTGGAGAAAAGAGTAAAAAAATGCTTGATATATCAAACAGTCCTGATAAAACAAATGATGGTTGCATTGAAATTGGGTTTCCTGAATTTTCAAAAACAGAAACACAATCACTCAAAACAACCGTTCCGTTTGTCAAGAACAATGAATTTGATTATTCCAATTTACTCGGCTTTCTAGGCGATTCAAAAGGAAAATGGGCTTGGTTGATTTTTATCCCAATCGTCATTTTTATCATTACCGCCGTTTCAAATGGTGCGAATGTAACAGACGGTATTGATGGGCTTGCTGCCGGAAGTTCCGCCATCATTGGTGTGGTACTCGGTATTTTGGCTTATGTATCGGGCAACACAATTTTTGCCGATTACCTCAACATCATGTACATCCCCGATACGGGCGAGTTGGTGATTTTCATGGGCGCGTTTGTGGGTGCGTGCATCGGATTCTTGTGGTACAATACGTTTCCCGCGCAAGTATTTATGGGCGATACCGGAAGTTTGGCGCTTGGTGGAATCATCGCCGCATTTGCAATCGCGATTCGGAAAGAAATGTTGATTCCAATTTTTTGCGGCGTGTTTCTCATCGAAAATTTATCGGTCATTCTTCAAGTATCGGTATTCAAATACCGCAAGAAAAAATATGGAATTGATTTTGCGAAAGCCAATCGCTTGTTTTTGATGTCGCCTTTGCACCATCATTACCAGAAGAAAGGATTTCACGAATCGAAAATTGTTGCGCGTTTTTGGATTGTGGGCATTATGCTCGGCGTTCTCGCGATCGCAACATTGAAACTTCGCTAACGAAACAAATACACAAGCATGAAACGCATTGTGATTTTAGGTAGTGGCGAAAGCGGAACGGGTGCTGCGGTACTCGCGAAGCAAAAAGGATTTGAGGTCTTTGTTTCCGACAAAGGCCCCATCAAAGAAAAGTACAAAGTCGTTCTTTCACATCATGGAATCGAGTGGGAAGAAGAGCAGCACACCGAGTCGCTCATTCTCAACGCCGACGAAATCATCAAAAGTCCGGGTATTCCGAGCAAAGTGCCGTTGATTCAAAAACTCCGCACACAAGGTACGCCTGTGATTTCGGAGATTGAATTTGCGGCGCGTTACACCACTGCAAAATTGTTGTGTATCACCGGAAGCAACGGCAAAACAACAACAGCAACCTTGCTTCATCATATTTTGGTGAAAGCAGGCTTGAATGCCGGGCTTGGCGGAAACGTCGGGAAAAGTTTTGCCATGCAAGTTGCCGAAGAGTCGTACGATTATTATGTGCTCGAGCTGAGTAGTTTTCAGTTAGACGACATGTATGCCTTTCGCGCAGACATTGCTATTCTGCTCAACATTACGCCAGATCACCTCGATCGCTACGAGTATAAATTAGAGAATTACGCAGCGTCGAAATTTCGGATCATTCAAAATCAACGACCAGAGGATGCGTTCATCTTTTGTGCCGACGATGAAGTAACGGCGGTTGAGATGCTAAAACACAAGATCGTTGCGCGTCAATACCCATTCTCGATTCAAAAAAATATTACCGAAGGCGCATGCCTTCACAACCATGAAATCCAAATCACGATTAATAACAACCAACTGTCTATGACCATCGAAGAACTCGCCCTGCAAGGCAAACACAACACCTACAATTCTATGGCCGCCGGAATCGCTGCACGTCTGATCGATGTGCGCAAAGATGCGATCCGTGAAAGTCTAGCCGATTTTCAAAGCGTTGAACACCGCCTCGAATTTGTAGCGCGTATCAACAACATTGATTTTATCAATGACTCCAAAGCGACCAATGTTAATTCTACTTGGTACGCACTCGAAAGCATGACCAATCCTGTTGTGTGGATTGTTGGTGGTGTGGATAAAGGAAATGATTACGCTGCGTTGATCGAGTTGGTCAAAGAAAAAGTGAAATCAATTATTTGCTTGGGCACAGACAATGCAAAAATCATCGACACGTTTAAAGCGCATGTTGAAGAAATTGTAGAGGCTGGAACTGCTCAAGAAGCAGTAGCATTATCTTACCGCATGGCCAAGCGCGGCGATGTCGTATTGCTTTCGCCCGCCTGTGCGAGTTTCGATCTGTTCGAGAATTACGAAGATCGTGGCCGCCAATTTAAAAATGCCGTTCGTTCACTCTGATCACTAACATACCATGATCGATCAATTCATTTCTGGGCAAGCTCGCTACCAAGAGCTTCTTCGCATGCGATTGCAGGCGCAAGGCGAAGAACATCATTTTGAAACCATTCTCGAACGGAATGGAATCACTTGGGTCAACCATTCGATGGCTACAACTGTAGAAATGACCTGGCATGCCCTTCGTGATATGAATGGACCAATCTTGCTCATTATTGGCGGCGTTGATCGTGGCGAAAAACACGAAGCACTTGTTGAACTGGTGCAAGAAAAAGTAGAAACAATCGTTTGTATTGGTTCAACGCCGTGGAAATATTTTAATGTCTTTCGCGATGTAACGGATTTGATGGTACAAGCAACAGATTTGAAAGAAGCTGTTGATTATGCCGCTTTGTTAGCACGAAAATCGGGAACAACGGTTTTGTTCTCACCAACATGCCCGAGTTACGATGCATTTGACAATTACAAGAATCGCGGAAATGTGTTTAAGAAATTAGTCAGCGAAAAATTCGCAAACCAATAATATAAAGTATAAACTGAGATGAATTTGTTTAGCTACTTCAAAGGCGACCGCGTGATCTGGATGATCGTCGTGCTCTTGTCGTTGCTTTCACTTTTGGCAGTTTATAGTTCGATTGTTACGCTTGCCTACAAACACCATCAGGGAGATACAGCATACTATTTATTCAAGCACGGAAAAATTATTTTGCTTGGATTTGTCCTCATGTATCTGACACATCGCATGCGTTATACGTGGTTCTCTCGCATTTCGCAAATTCTGTTGGTCGTTTCTGTTCCGCTCTTACTTTATACGTTATCCAAAGGTGGAACAAATTTGAATGATGCGAGTCGTTGGATTGCTATTCCAGGAACGGGCCTTACTTTTCAGACTTCCGATTTTGCAAAACTTGCTTTGCTCATGTATGTGGCGCGTGTACTCACACAAAAGCAAAAAGAATTAGAAGATTTTAAAACAGTTTTATTGCACATCATGGCGCCGGTTGGTGTCATCTGTTTACTCATTCTTCCCGCAAACTTTTCTACAGCCGCTTTGCTGTTTATGAATTGTTTGATTTTGATGTTTATTGGCCGTGTTCCGTTCAAGCATATTGCAAAAGTATTTGGACTGGCTCTTGCAGGATTTATGTTTTTGATTTTGCTTGGAACACTCTTTCCGAAATCGTTGCCGCGCCTTGAAACTTGGAAAGGTCGAATTGTGAGTTTTGTTAGCGGTGTAGAAGAAGTTGATCCTGATAAAAATTACCAAGCGAATCAATCTAAAATTGCCATTGCAACAGGTGGTGTAATTGGAAAAGGTGCTGGAAATAGTACGCAGCGTAATTTTTTGCCGCATCCCTATTCTGATTTTATTTATGCAATTGTCATCGAAGAGTACGGCTCAATCATTGGAGGGATTGGTATTTTGTTGTTGTACTTGATTTTGCTTTTCCGTGGTATTCGTGTAGCTTCGAATAGTCAGAAAACGTATGGGACCTTGCTTTCGTTTGGTCTCTCGTTTAGTCTTGTGTTTCAAGGCTTGATCAATATGGCGGTTGCAGTAAATTTATTTCCTGTAACGGGACAGCCGCTCCCATTTTTAAGTATGGGTGGAACATCATTGTTGTTTTCAAGTATTGCCGTTGGAATTATTTTGAGTGTTAGCCGCGAAACAGAAACGGGACAAGACTTAGAACCAACCGAAGAAGAGAAAGGAGGCAAACTTGCCACCACTTAAATTTATCATCAGCGGCGGCGGAACTGGTGGACATATTTTTCCAGCCATCGCGATCGCTAATGCGTTGAAAGCAAAATTGCCCGATGCCGAATTTTTATTTGTGGGTGCGGAGGGAAGAATGGAGATGGAGAAAGTGCCTGCGGCAGGATATAAAATCGAAGGATTGTGGATTAGCGGTTTGCAACGCAAATTGACGTTGGATAATCTTTCGTTTCCGTTTAAAGTAATCAGCAGTTTGTGGCGTGCTAAAAAGATATTGAAGAATTTCAATCCCGATGCAGCTATTGGAACAGGTGGATATGCCAGCGGACCTATGTTGCGCGTGGCGTCAAAAGCCGGAATTGCCACATTGATTCAAGAGCAAAATTCGTATCCTGGTATTACCAATAAAATTTTGTCGCGCCGTGTTGATCGGATTTGTGTGGCTTACGAAGGCATGGATCGTTTTTTTCCAAAAGATAAAATTGTGTTTACCGGAAATCCGGTGCGCCAAGATATTTTGAATCTCGAAGGAAAACGCGCTCGTGCGCTGGAACAATTTAATTTGTCTGCTGATAAACCTGTGTTGTTGGTCATTGGTGGAAGTTTAGGTGCGCGAACCATTAACGAAAGCATTGTGTCTGGTTTGCAGCAATTGGCCGATGCGGGTATTCAACTGGTTTGGCAAACAGGCAAAAATTATTTTCCGCAAGCGCAGCAAGCAGTTGCAAAATACGAGGCGCAAGGCATTCGAGCCTATGATTTTATTTCGAAAATGGATTATGCGTATGCCGTGAGCGACTTTGTTGTTTCGCGTGCGGGTGCAAGTTCTGTTTCGGAATTGTGTCTCGTGCACAAACCTTGTATCCTTGTTCCTTCGCCCAATGTTGCGGAAGATCATCAAACAAAAAATGCACAGGCTTTAGTCAATCATCAAGCGGCAATTTTGGTGAAAGATGTAGATGCTCGTGAAAAATTAATTGGCGAAGTGCTCGCGCTTGCAGCAAACGAAGAAATGCGTTCGCGCCTAGAAGTGAAAATTGCCGGATTGGCCGTTGCGAATTCAGCTGATTTGATTGCCGCCGAAATTCTGACTTTGATTAAACAAAAAAGTAAACTATAATTTAGCATGAACCTCGATAATATAAAAGCATGTTATTTTCTCGGCATTGGCGGGATTGGAATGAGCGCACTCGCTCGTTTCTTTCGTGCTATGGGAAAAGATGTGTCGGGGTATGATAAAACGCAAACCGCTTTGACGGCGCAGTTGGAGCAAGAAGGCATTGTGATTCATTTTGAAGAAAACATACAAGCCATTCCTGCCGAAATTTTAAATGCAACAGATCGCGATGAGGTATTGATTGTTCGTACACCTGCTGTTCCAAACGATCATGCCGAATTGATTTATTTAGAGGAAAATAATTTCCGCATTTTAAAACGTGCAGAAGTTTTAGGAATCATTGCAGCACATACAACAACGGTGGCCATTGCCGGAACACACGGCAAAACAACTACAACAACATTGACCGCGCATCTGCTCCGGCATGCGGCGGTTGATTGCTCGGCTTTTTTAGGCGGTATTTCCGGGAATTACCAAACCAATTTATTGCTTGGTTCTAAACTCGGAAAAGCAGAGGTTCCCATGCAAGAAAATATCGTTGTGGTTGAAGCCGATGAGTACGACCGTTCGTTTTTGCATTTACATCCGACGGTCCAAGTCATCACATCAGTTGATGCAGATCACTTGGATGTTT
>JAAFIA010000025.1:17627-52437 GCA_013298545.1 Bacteroidota bacterium
GTTTATGGAAGTCGCGAGGCCATGCTTGATACCTACCGTCAGTTTATCACACAACGAAGAAACGGCGGTAAATTGATTACGAAGCAAAGTGTCTTGAATGAATTGGGTCTCACAAAGTCAGATTCAACATATACATACGCGCTCACCGATACGCAAGCCGATTTTTACGCCACAAACATTCATGTTGAGTCAGGCTTCTTTTGTTTCGATTTTAATTTTCCACAAGGAAAAATCGAAAAATTGAAATTGGGTTTACCGGGCCGCCACAATGTTGAAAATGCTATTGCTGCAACAGCTGCTGCGATGCAAGTTGGGTTAAAGGTGGAAGATGTGTGTCGTGGTTTGGAATCATTCAAAGGTGTGCAGCGCCGTTTTGATTACCGTATTCGTGATGAGCGTGTTGTATATATTGACGATTATGGTCATCATCCAGAAGAGTTGCGTGCTTGCATTTCTTCTGTGCGCGAATTGTATCCGCAGAAACGCATTACCGGAATTTTTCAACCGCATTTGTTTTCACGGACGCGTGATTTTGCAGATGCGTTCGCAGCGAGCTTGGATTTATTGGATGAAATTGTTTTGCTCGAAATTTATCCTGCTCGCGAATTGCCCATCGAAGGCATTAATGCTGCGATGTTGTTGGCAAAGATGAAAAAGACAAAAAAAGATTTAGTAGCTAAAGATAAATTGGTTAATCACGTTTTACAGCTTAATCCTGAAGTGTTAGTTACCATGGGTGCTGGAGATGTAGATCAATTTGTGCAGCCACTCGAAAGCGCACTTCGTTTAAAACACCAACTTGCATGAAACGTATTTTGTACATAGCACTTTGGGTGGTTTTCATCGTCGGTATTTTTACGGCTATGGGTTTTGCGCGGCGTTCGCACAATCGGCAGATTTGTACCAAGCCACAAATTCACATTGACCGGAAGGTTGATCAGGAATTCATTACCGAAAATATGATTCTCGATTTATTGCGCGAGAAAGGCGATACAATCGAAGGGCAAATGATTCAAGATATAGATGTGTCGAAATTGGAGCAGTTGATGGAAGCGCATGTTGCCGTAGAGAAAGCCGAAGTGTTTATGGCTGTAAACGGACAAGTGAGTATTCGTTTGCTTGAACGTCGTCCGATTGCGCGTGTGATCACAGGCGCGGGAGAATCGTATTACATTGACGATCGCGGGTTACTCATGCCTTGGTCGGCAGAATACACCGCACAAGCGATCCCCGTTACTGGTGCTATTTTTGAAACGTATGGCGGTATGTATAAATCGTCATTAATCGAATGTGCGGCGGATACAACGAAAGGTAAGAAAACACAACTCGACGAAGTATGGCAATTGATGTCTTATCTTGATGCGGATACTTTTTTCAGAGCACAAATCGTACAAGTGAATATTACACCCGATCGTGTTTTTGAATTGATTCCACGCATTGGCGACCATAAAATTATTTTAGGAACAATTTCTCCCGGTGAGGAAGGGAAAAAAGAGATTGATCTGAAATTGCGTAAATTGTTTTTGTTTTACCGCGAAGGTTTGAACCGAACCGGAAACTGGAACGATTACAGCATCATCGACTTACAATACCTCAATCAAATCGTTTGTACCAAAAAGATCACGGATCATGGAATCTGAAATCGTAGTCGGCCTCGACATCGGAACTACTAAAATCGCTGCCCTCGTTGGCCGCCGCACCGAACATGGAAAAATTGAAATCCTTGGTATCGGTAAAGCCGAATCGCTTGGCGTTGCGCGTGGCGTAGTGCTGAACATCGACGAAACTGTTCGTTCGATCAAAGATGCTGTTGCCGAAGCAAGCAATAAATCAGGTGTTGACATTAAAGTTGTTAACGTTGGTATTGCCGGTCAACACATCAAAAGTTTGCAACACCGTGGCATGAAAACCCGTCGCAGCTTGGAAGACGAGATTGGTCAAAAAGATATTGATGAATTGATCGAAGACATGTATCGTTTGGTCATGTCGCCTGGCGAAGAAATTATTCATGTTATTCCACAAGAATATATCGTAGATAGCGAGACCGGAATTAAAAATCCGATTGGCATGGCGGGCACACGTTTGGAAGCTAATTTTCACATCATCACCGGACAAGTTGCTGCTGCAAAAAATATCTATAAGTGTATTGCGAAAGCGGGATTAGAAGCTGCTGATTTGACCTTGGAACCCTTGGCTTCGGCTGATGCTGTTTTGAGCGATGAAGAAAAAGAAGCAGGTGTTGTATTGGTTGATATTGGTGGTGGTACAACAGACGTAGCTATTTTTCACGATGGCATTATTCGCCACACAGCAGTGATTCCGTTTGGTGGAAATATTATTACAGAAGACATCAAAGAAGGTTGTAGCATCATCAAGACACAGGCCGAATTACTGAAAGTGAAATTTGGTTCGGCGTTAGCGAGTGAAAATCAGGAAAACGAAATTGTGTCTATTCCGGGATTGCGTGGCCGCCCGCACAAAGAAATTTCGGTCAAAAATCTGGCGCACATCATTCAGGCGCGCATGGAAGAAATTGTAGAGCACGTTTATTACGAGATTCGCAATTCTGGTTTTGAGAAAAAATTGATTGCGGGAATCGTTGTTACGGGTGGTGGATCGCAACTGAAACACATTACGCAATTGCTAGAATATGTAACAGGCATGGATACGCGCGTGGGTTATCCCAACGAGCACCTTGCTGCCAGTTCCGAAGAAATTACGAGTCCAATGTATGCAACGGGTGTTGGTTTGGTAATGCGTGGATTGCAGTTATCGCAACGCCAGAAAGCTAGCGAGGAGAAAAATACAACACAGGTATTGAACCATTCTAAGAAAACAAAAGGCGGTTGGTTCGATCAGATTTTCAGTAAGGGGAAGCAGTGGTTTGACGAAGATCCGGGCAACTAGAATTGTTGTTTTTTGAGCTATTCTGAATGTATAAACTGAGGTAATCAACATTTACCCGTTAGTAAGTTAGCTTGAAGTTAAGTTTTGTGTATTTGCAGACAGGGTAATTTTCCATCGATTTTAATTCAACAGCATCATGGAATTCAACCCAATGTTTGACGATCAGCGCGAGGAACAGGAAAACCAGTTCCCTGGAGAGATGTCTGCACAGCAGTCTGAAAGCCCTGTTGCGCCTATTGAAAATTCCAATCAGGAAGAAAATCTTGTTCTGAAATGGATGATCAATGTTCCTGAATCGAACGCCCATGTTCCTGCCGAGATTTCTACGGAAGTTGAAATGACATCGGATGATGAAGATGTTGCTGACGCAAATTCAGAAACGTCTTTTGAATGGGACATGACGGCGGAGAGCACGAATGAATTTTCAGATTTGAATGCTGTTCAAGAATCAGAAGAAGTTGAGTTGAGTTCCGATTTTATCGTAGAAGAACAACATATAGAAGAACCCGTTTCCGATTTTGTAGCGGAAACTGAAATAGGCTCGACGGATTTTGATGCTGTCGCCTCGTCGTTCTGGAATGAAACCGAAGTTGTAAATGAAATCGAATCGAATCAAGAAATTGTAGTTGCAGAAAATGAATTCGGCGATTTTACATCAGAAACAGAACTTGTCGCTGAAGAATCGGAATTGGTTTTAGAAAATACGACCGAAGAATTTGTTGCATCGTCAACGGAAGAATTTGTTGCTGAATCAGAAGAGCTTTCAGAATTGCCCGAAACACTTACGATTGAGAGCAAAGACGATTTGGTTGTCAAAATAGAAGAAATAGAATCAATACCTTTTGTTGCTTCTGCTGAATCGGTTACCGGAATTTTTTCGGAAGCCGTAGTCGCTGAATCAGATATCGTATCTGAAGAAGTAGTGAATGAAATTGCTGCTGGCGTTCATACCACCATTGCGCCCGTCGATTTGAGTTGGATGAATGCTGAAGAAAACGTAGAACAACCAGTAGCAGAAATACAACTAGAATCGGAAGCAACAGCAACCGATTTGCCTTGGAATGAACCACACCTCACACATAACACTAACACACAATCTGAAGAAGCCATGAAATTTGACATTCCCGAACACTCATCCATCATCAAAGTGATTGGTGTTGGCGGCGGCGGAAGCAATGCCGTTAATCACATGTATCGCATGGGAATCCGCGGTGTTGACTTTGTAGTTTGCAATACCGACAAACAAGCCTTGGACATGAGTCCGATCCCACACAAAATCACACTCGGTGCAACACTCACCGAAGGTCGTGGTGCTGGTTCTATTCCTGATGTTGGTCGCAATGCGGCTATTGAAAATATCGAAGATATTCGTAGCATTTTGGCAAACAATACCAAAATGGTTTTCATCACTGCTGGTATGGGCGGTGGTACCGGAACTGGTGCAGCACCTGTCATTGCAGGCATTGCACGCGAGATGGGTATTTTGACCGTTGCGATTGTTACTGTTCCATTTGGGTTTGAAGGCAAAAAACGTCGTCAGCAAGCTGAAGAAGGCTTGGAGCAATTGAAACAAAGCGTTGATACGTTGCTGGTCATCTGCAACGATAAATTGCGCGAAATGTATGGCAATCTGAAACTCAGCGATGCGTTTGGACATGCCGACGATGTGTTGAGCACGGCTGCAAAAAGCATTGCAGAAATTATCAGTTTAACACAACAAATCAACGTTGACTTTGCCGACGTTTGCACCGTTATGCGTGATAGCGGCGTTGCTATCATGGGTTCTGCTACGGCATCTGGCGAAAATCGCGCGGTACGTGCGGTTGAAGAGTCACTCAATTCGCCTTTGTTGAATGATAACAACATTACGGGTGCACGTTATGTGCTGTTGAACATTGTTTCAGGCGCTGAAGAAATCACGATGGATGAACTTGGTGAAATCACCGACTACATCCAGGAAGCGGCTGGCATGACTGCTGAGATTATTAAAGGTTATGGCGTTGATGAGTCGCTTGGCGATTCTGTTTCTGTAACAATTATCGCAACTGGATTTAACTCAAGCAATCCTGTTTCTTACGAGTATTCAAAAACACCTCAAAACGAAAAAGTTGTTCGTCAACTCGATGAGCAGAAAGTCGTTCAGCAATCAACTCCCGTGAAAAATGAATTCAAGCCGGAAGCGGTAAATGAGCTTGAGCCATTTTTGATTTCGCGTACAGAAGAAACGCCACGCCAATCAACGATTGAGTTTGAAATCACAAACAACACACCCGTTGTTAACGAAGAATCGAAATCGGAAGAAATTATTTCGAGTGAGATTTCAAACGAACCTTTTCTCTTGAAAACAGAAGAAGTTGTTGAATCGGTTTCTGAAACGCCTGTTGCACAAGAAGAAATTGTTGCAGAGGAAGAAGAAATTAAATTGATTACGCATGAGCTTGTAACTCCAATTGCTCAGGTTTCAAATGAAGAGCAAGCAAAGAAAGTTGCTGCTGAAGAGCAATTGAAAAAAGCGCAGGAACGTATTTCTAAATTGAAAGAAATCAGCTTGAAGTTGAAAACAACGCAAGGTCTTTCTGAAATGGAAAACGAGCCAGCATACAAGCGCCGCAATATCGAATTGGATAATACACCACATTCTTCAGAGTCGCAAGTTTCACGTTTTACATTGACAGAAACAGAAGACAAGAAGATTGAGATTCGTCCAAACAATTCATTCCTTCACGATAACGTAGATTGATATGCAAATCGAAGAACGCTTGCAAGGTGATATGAAAACTGCGATGTTGGCCAAAGATTCGGCCCGCCTCGAAGCCTTGCGCGCCATGAAATCAGTTCTCTTGTTGCTCAAAACTTCTCCCGAAGGATTGACAGAAGAGTCTGCGGTTAAGGCGTTTCAGAAGGAAGTGAAAAAGCGTCGGGAATCGGCTGAGATCTATACGGGTCAAGGTCGTGCCGATTTAGCGGAGGTGGAAACGTTTCAAGCGAATGTGATTGAAACGTATTTGCCAAAGCAAATGGAAGAAGCCGAAGTTCGTGCCGCTTTGCAAGAAATTATAACAACAACAGGTGCTTCATCGCCAGCCGATATGGGTAAAGTGATGGGCGCTGCAACAAAACAACTGGCTGGAAAAGCCGATGGAAAAATGATCTCAACATTGGTCAAAGAAATGTTGAGTAAAGGTTAGTGTGTGTAAATTGTGTTTGTGTGTAAGCGGCAGATCGTGTGTGGATCTGCCGCTTTTTTTATTTGAATGCATTCGTTTGTTTTATCAATTATTGATAAAACAACTAAAATTATCGTTCAATGATTAATTTTTCTCTAGAAACGAAATCGGCTGTTTGAATTTCAATGATGTAATAGCCCATATCAAGACCAGAAAGGTCAAGCGAATGGGAAATCATCGAAGTATTGCGGGATAAGACAAGTTGACCAGTCATGGAATAAATAATAAGATTCGTGATTGGTTTCTTTCCGGAAATGGTAACGGTGTTTGTTGCTGGATTTGGAAAGATGTTCCAAGAAGTATTGTTCTGTTCCGGTATTGAGAGCAAAAGGCACGACAAACTCAGGAAATTTGACATGTTCATGGTTTGGTAAAACGGTGTATTGATGTCGCCAACAACTTGGCCATTGACAACTTGCAAGGCATAATAGCCACATACAGAAACATGATAATCGGAAGTGCTTTCTAAATCTGGTGGATAGCTTTGATTCCAGATAAAATTCCCCAGTGTATCGCACTTATTCATGGCCAAAATAAGCGTATCGCCATTGGAGAAACCAGTAACACCGATACGGCACAAAGCACCATTATCTCCCCAAACGAGAAATGTATCGGGAACTAAATTGCCTGCAATGAGTGTGAGCCTGCGTACGCGCATACCATAATAGTAGTTCCCTATTTTTTCAACCATCACCACATTGTCAATACTTGGGTCGTTTTGTAGCGTTTCGCAAAAATTTTGTCCAATGGGAAAACAAGAACAAGCCACTGCGGATTGAGCAGTATAAAAAATGACGGAACAGAAGATGAGGAAATATTTCAAGGCCGACGATTTTTTAAATGGAAGCATTAAAATGTGCTAGAAATCTAAAGAAAAGATACATAAAAAAACCGCTAGTCAGCGACTAGCGGTTTTTGTTTTTTGCTGTGAAGGATTACTCAGCAGTGATAGGCTCTACAGAAACATAAGAGCGGTTGTCACGTTTCTTCTGGAATTTCACAACACCATCGGTGAGTGCGAAGAGGGTATGATCTTTACCGATACCTACGTTTTTGCCTGGGCTGTGGCGTGTTCCGCGTTGGCGAACAATGATGTTGCCAGCGATAGCAGCCTGACCGCCATAGATTTTAATGCCGAGTCGTTTACTTTCCGATTCGCGGCCATTCTTTACTTTACCTTCACCTTTTTTATGTGCCATGACGTATAGGTGTTAAATTCTGTTGCAGATTCAGTGAATGCGGTTGAAATTATTCTTCCGACTTTTTCTTTGCTGTTTTCTTAGGAGCAGCTTTCTTTTCTCCTTCAGCTTTTGCTTTTGTTGTAGCTTTCTTTTTTGCTTTTGGTTCTTCAACCTCAGCAGCAGGAGCTTCAACAGCGCTGTATGTTTTCTTGGTCAATTTGAGGCGTGAGCGCTCTTTCAATTCAAGAATAGAAGCGGCTTCAATTTTAGCATCTTCAGCGCTAAGTTTTTCGCCTTTTCCTAAAACACCTTGGATCAAAAGTTCAGTCATGTACTGGCGGTGGCCATTCATTTTCTGATAGCCTTTGCGGCGTTTCTTTTTGAAGACAAGTACTTTGTCTCCTTTGAGGTGGCAAAGTACTTTGGCCGCTACACGAGCGCCGTCAACGACGGGTGCACCTACAGTTACTTTACCATTGTTGTCGATGAGCAGCACTTTATCGAGTTCGATGTTGCTGCCTTCGTTAGCCTCTAGGCGGTGAACGAGAACACGTTGTTTCTGTTCAACCTTATACTGAAGCCCGGCTATTTCTACGATTGCGTACATGGTTTATTGTTTTTTGTCCTTTTTTAATTATAGGACGGCAAAGATAGGAAGTTTTCAACAAAAACGGGTAGTTTGGTTGAAATATTGCCATTTTAGGACATATTCCTTATTTTAAATAGCTGATATTTAGGCGATTATATTAGTCGTTCGGAATGGGCTAGGGCTATAAATAGACCCCAAAAACAGGCTAGCTTTTACTTTTTGTAAATCCGATGGTTTGCTGACAAACGTTGCGTTGATCGAATTGATTTTACGACAAAGCCCCCAAAATCGCTTTTTCCACTTCTTCGCTGTCCCAAACTGATTCAATATCGGGGCGGGCCATGATCTTTTGCATGATTTGTTCCTGCTTTTGCCCCTCGCGCAATGCTGTTGAATACCGAATATGCGGCGAATAAGTAACCATCGAGTAAAGCGGAATCCATTTATCAGGATATTTTTCGCTGAAACGTGCTTCGATTTTTTTCTGCAAGAGAAATTTCGGATCGCCAGTTTTATCGCGCATTTCTACAAAGTTGGCAATGGCTAAATCGGCAATTGCATCACCATCTGGTTTGCGGAGCGATTCGTAATTTGAAAAAACAGTTTTCCAATCGTCGCCGTATGTTTCCATGAGTTCATTCAGCACAACACAATCTTCAAAACCGCAATTCATGCCTTGTCCATAAAAAGGAACAATGGCATGTGCCGCATCGCCAATCAACGCGAGTTTATCATCAAATGTCCAAGGCGCGCATTTTACGGTTACGAGTGATGCCGTGGGGTTTGTTGCAAAATCTTCTGTTAAGGTTGGCATTAACGGAACCGCATCAGGAAAAACACGGTTGAAAAACTCGCTTACTTGTTCGGGTGTTTGAACGGTTGCAAACGAATCAGGACCTTCAAAAGGAAAAAATAATGTACAGGTGAAACTACCGTCCATATTCGGAAGCGCAATCATCATATAACTGCCGCGTGGCCAGATATGAAGGGCGTTTTTCTCCATCAAAAACTCGCCGTTTGGTCCGGGCGGAATGTGTAATTCTTTATACCCGTGTTCAATATAATATTGTTGGTAATTGAACCGATCGTTACTCGTCATCATATTCATGCGTGCAGCAGAAAAAGCACCATCAGAACCAAAAATAAAATCAGACTGAATGGTAATTTCTGCTTGCGAATGTTCGTTGATAAAGCTCAACGATCCATTTTTTGTGGATGCCGCTGTACACCGTTCGGAAAAGTGTAACGATACATTTTCTTGCTGTTCTGCAAGATCCATCAAACGCATATTGATTCCGGCGCGAGAAACCGAATAGATTGCCTGATCGTTTTTGCCATAAGGTTGATATACGGTTGACTGATCGACATGATGAATGCGGCGACCGTACATTGGAATCGCAATTTTTTTAATCTCATCGGCAATGCCTACACCTTCTAACCCGCGCCATCCGCGATCGCTCAGGGCGAGGTTGATGGAACGTCCTGCGGCTATTTTGTTTTTACGCATATCGGCGCGGCGTTCATAAACGTTAACCTTATGGCCGCGTTTAGCCAAATAAATAGAAAGAAGCGATCCGACGAGACCAGCACCAACGATAGAAATTTGTTTTTGAGTATTCATTTTAATTTCGACTTATTCAATTGTTCGACCAGAAAAATACAGATGTATGTGGGCATTGACTTTTATTTTCCAATAACGAATAGGGAACAGACTCTTTTTCGGCAGGGAAAATGGGATTGATTGCTGTTTTTATTGTTTTTGCTTGTTTATGCAAATGTCGTGCATTCCTGAGTGCGGTGGTTTGCAATGGTAATAGTTTTTCATAAATATTATCCGCAGACTTCTCGTATTTAAACCCCAATAACCTGTTTAACTTACTGATGTAATCTCTCCGGCCTAATCCAGTTACAAGTAAGTGAAAATGCAAATAATACCAGAGTTCAAACGATTCGTTTGAATAGGCAAGTAGAATGTTGTTTCTTTCGGCTAAATCAAACGCCTGTTCGATTTGATCTAGCTGAAATGAGTCGCGATCGAATACACACCAAACTTGGTCGTAGTGAATTTCTTTTTGAGCATCAGACGCAATACGCTTAATGGTATATTTGATTAACGATAGCGTGTTAAAACCTTCGCCTTCAACAATTGTTTTAGGTACTCGGAATGCGTCAAAATAATTCGGTTCTGTTTTACTTCCTTCGCAAACGATTAAGAAATTATTCCGAATTGTTTTAAAACCAGTTCTTCGTTTAAATCGCGCATTGTTTTTTGCCATTCACACTTAATTCAAATTTGTTTTAATGCGAGAAGATAAAAAAGGAACACCCCCCAAACGGCCTGCCATGTATTCTTTTCGGATGTCTTTGTCATGGCGAAGTTTGAAGTCTGAGATAGAGAAGAGTCGTGTTTCGCCAAATTCTGTTTTTTCGGTTAGCCAAATCTCGTCGCGGCGAAAATGCTCCGTCGAAAGTTGAGTGATATCGTGCGATGTGGCGATCAATTGCCCATTCATGAACTCTTTCTGTTCGTGAATGTATGCCCAGAATTGGCTTACTAGCTTGGGATGCAAACTCCGATCTAACTCATCGACAATAAAAACCGACCCTTTCATGAGCGACATTAGCATAGGAATAAAATCCATGATGCGTTGTGTGCCGTCAGATTCGTCTGTCAACTCAAAGTGAATCTCAGAGCCATCATTAGCGGCATGAACTGTTTTGAGTTTAAAGATGCGTGTTTGCCCTTTTGTAGATTCAAAAACATAACGTATGCCGGAAGGCGAACGCATCGATGCAAAGGACCGCGCTTCTAAATCTTGAAGAATTTCATTTAAAACAGGCGATGGAATATCTTGAATTTGATCGATTGAAATCTCTGCCAACTCAATGCGCGAAATGCCTGTATCAAACGCATGCAAAAAATGTGAAAATTGAGCCTTAAAATTGGTATTCTTCTTTAATTGAACCTCCAGAAAATCGAAACGTGTTTCTGGAAATAAAATAACCAACTGGTCATCGAACCAATCATATATTTTTTTAAAAAAATTAAGATTGTTTTCCGATAGTTTGCGTAAGAGCAATTGCTCTGGACGTGTAGCAATCTCTAATAGCTCGAAAAGCTCTTTTTCTTTGGCTGGTATCGCAGTAAGTTGAGTGTTAAAAACAACACGCACCAATCCTTTGGCCGACGTGGTACGAGAAAATACAGATTTCTCTGTTGTTTTGAGAATTAGATTTAGCCATTCTTTGTGAATTCTGTTTTTGTCATATTCAAATCCATAATTATAAATAACATCATCAATACGGATGTCAAATTCAAAGCGCGTTGTGTTCTTAGCGTTTTTCCGATCTAACCGAAACGGCATAAATGGTAAACCTTTGCCAATATTGACGGGGCTTGTAATCATTAGTTTGGCCAGATCAATGGCCTTTACCAAATTTGATTTGCCAGAGGCATTCGCCCCATAAATTACGGCTGTACGCAAAACATCAACATCATGTCTTGATTTTCCTTTGACGACATGTTCAGGATGCAATGCTTCTTGCGAAGCACTCATGCTAAAATGCGTTTCCTGATTGAAGGACAAGAAATTTGAAACACTAAACCGAATAACCATACCACAAATATATGCATATAATCCGAAAAAATCACACAAAACGCAATTTATTTCATCGCATCACCCAACTTCACCCCAAAACGCCATACATCTTCAAACGAATTGTACAACGGCGCAGGAGCCATCCGAATAACATTCGGTTCGCGCCAATCGGCGATGACGCCTGCTTGTGTTAACGCGTCGAATAAACTTCGACCGCGCCCATGCGCCACCACGCTCAACTGGCATCCGCGCTCGGCACGCGCACGAGGCGTAATAATTTCCAGACTATTGCCATGAGCCGCACTCAGTTCGTCAATGATAAATTCCAAATAGCCCGTCAACAAGGTTGTTTTCTCATTCAACGCATCCATACCCACTTCATCGAAAATAGCGAGTGAAGCACGATGTGCCGCCATCGAAAAAACGGGCGCATTACTCAATTGCCAACCTTCTGCACCCGCAATGGGTTGGAATCCTTTCTCCATTTTAAAACGGGTCGCTTTGTCGTGGCCCCACCAGCCAGCAAGGCGCGGACGTGTTGTGTTTGCATGGCGTTCGTGTACAAATGCCCCCGCCACACTGCCCGGCCCGCTATTTAAATATTTATAACTGCACCACGCTGCAAAGTCAACACCCCAATCGTGTAGGTTGAGCTTCACATTTCCCGCAGCATGTGCCAAATCAAATCCGGCAAATGCGCCAACTTGATGTGCCGCTTTGGTAATGGTTGACATATCAAATAACTGACCAGTAAAATAATTGACACCGCCAATCATGACCAGAGCCAATTCATCGCCAACGCGCTCAATGGCTGCAAGTATATCTTCTATGCGAATGGTGTGCTCGCCAGCGCGCGGGCCTACTTCCACAAGATGCTCATCAGGATTTAATCCATGCAAACGAATTTGTGTTTCAAGCGCGTATTGGTCAGATGGAAATGCTTTTTGTTCGCAAATAATTTTTGTCCGTTTACCTTCTGGACGATAAAACGTAATCATCAACAAATGCACATTCAATGTCAATTGATTCATGACCACCACTTCCGATGGTAAAGCACCAACAAGACGCGCCGTTTGTTCCGTCAAAAATTCGTGGTACGAGAACCAAGGATGTTTGGCTTGAAAATGTCCTTCGACACCGTATTTTGCCCAGTCGTCCAATTCTTGTCCGATATATTCACGTACCGTCTTGGGCTGAAGACCAAGCGAGTTTCCGGTAAGGTAAACAACCGGTTCGCCATTGTGTTGTGGGAAAAGAAACTGATCGCGGTACGAGCGGAGTTTGTCTTGCGCATCCTGTGCACGCGCAAATTCTAGTGAGTTGATGTAATTCATGCGGTACAAAAATAACAGAATAGAACAGAATCCATTTTCAAATGTTTAGATGCTGATAAAAATCATATTAATTGACTTGTTCAAAGTACCTTTGCACAAAATTTAAAAACGGTTATGAATCGATCAAAATCGGAAGCGCTTTTCGAAAAAGCAAAAAACTATTTCCCTGGTGGTGTAAATTCGCCTGTTCGGGCATTTCGTTCCGTTGGTGGAACACCTTTGTTTATCAAAAAAGGAAAAGGAGCTTATCTCGAAGATGCCGATGGCAATTCGTTTATTGACTATTGCTGCTCGTGGGGGCCACTGATTCTTGGTCATGCTAATAACGACGTTGTTGATGCGGTAAAAACGGCGGTTGAAAACGGAAGTTCATTCGGTGCGCCAACCGAGTTAGAAAACGACCTGGCCGACTTGATTTTGAGCAATAATGCTTACATCGAGAAAATTCGTTTTGTAAGTTCAGGTACAGAAGCTGTAATGAGCGCGATTCGGCTGGCGCGAGGTGTTACCGGACGTTCTAAAATATTGAAGTTTGAAGGCTGCTATCACGGCCACGTCGATTCGTTGCTTGTCAAAGCAGGTTCCGGTTTAGTAACCTTTGGCAATACGTCATCCGCTGGTGTTCCAGAAGCATTTGTAAACGAAACCATTGTTGTCTCGTTGAATAATCAAGCGGCGGTAGAAGACGCATTTCGTCAATTTGCGGGAGAGATTGCATGTATTATCATTGAGCCGATTCCGGCCAACAATGGTTTGCTTTTACAGGATAAATCATTTTTAGAATTTTTACGAGATATAGCCACGCAAAATGGCGCATTATTAATTTTCGATGAAGTGATTTCGGGCTTTCGGGTAAAATTTGATGGTGCGGCTGGGTATTACAACATTCGCCCTGACATTATCACGTATGGTAAAATTATTGGCGGTGGATTGCCCGTTGGTGCGTATGGCGCATCGAAAGAAATTATGTCCAATATTTCGCCCGAAGGAAATGTCTATCAAGCTGGCACGCTTTCTGGAAATCCAGTAGCCATGAGTGCTGGAATTGCACAATTGCAAAATTGCTTGCGCCCAGGATTTTATGAAGCCTTGGAAGCAATGACCAACCGCCTGGTTTCAGGCATTCGCAAACATGCAGAAGAAAAAAACTATGCGGTAAAACTGTGGTCAGTTGGATCAATTTATTGGATTGCGTTTACACAACGCGAACGCATTGCAACAGCCGAAGAAATTGATGCCGCTAGTATGCAAATTTTCAGAAAGATGTATCATGAATTGCTCGAACGTGGTATTTATTTAGGCCCGTCTGGTTATGAGGTTGGATTTGTTTCAGCAGCACATACCGAAGCAGATATTGATCGCACCATTCAAGCTTTTTGCGAAGCATTGGACATTGCTTTGGCTTAAGCTAAAAGCGATGCGAGCCAAGTAAAAAGCCAGAGCAAAATCAAAAGTCCATCAACCCAAAAAGAGAAATAATACTCGTGTCTTTTGGGCGATGCAAAACTCACGACGACAACTGCAATCAAGGCCCAAAGAGACAATCCAATCAACATCGCGAAGTGTTCTGGATATTCGCGAATAAGACTGCTTTTTACAAGATAGAAAAACCAAATTGCAGGGCAGAGTAGGAGCAAACAAGCTGAAAGCCATTTGGCACCACGAACACCAAGCAGAACAGGCAACACTTTTAAATCAGCACCATCAATACGAATATCGCGTATATCAAACGGAATGGTGAGTGCTAGCAAGAAAGAAAAAGATGCCCAAAACCAACTGGTATGTTCGGAAAATAAAACTTCTGGTATCGCGATCTGAATTGTTTTTAATGCAAGTCTTTCGGGAATGGTTACCGTTACCCAAGCCCAGACAAATGCGATCAGAAAAATTTTGATAAAGGGCAAATCGCGCAGACGCAACCAGCGTTTTTTGAATGGAATAAACGGCAATGCATAAGCAAGCGAAATCAAAGCAGGGATTCCAATGAGGTAAATAAGCTCCGAAAAAAAATATTCACTACCGGCTTGCTGAAACCAAAACAAACAGCCGAGCAAACCTGTAATCACACTGCAAATACTAAGCACTGTTAATGCCGTGCGATTTTTGGCAATCCAGAAATGCCTTTCGGTAGTGTGTTTCTCTACCTCAGCTAAATTCCACGAAGCGTAAAGCCGTTGAATATTGTATAGAAAAAATGTGCCTGAGCCAATGCAGAGGTAAACAAATAAAGGAATGTTTAAGTTAAGCAATAATCCCGTGTTGGCGGTTAATGCCAATGCACACAAAGTCATGTGCAAATTGCTGTACAGGTAAAAATCAAAGGCGGCACGAAGGCTGCGCATGAGCGATTAGCGACTACCGTTGATGATGGATTGTGTAGCGTATCCAGCCACCAGCCCAAGTCCGCCCGCAGCAAGGGTGCGGAATAAACGCCGTTTGCGGGCCTCCTTTTCGTAGCCTAGCAAATAAGTATCGTAACGCAAGTAATCGGGATTAGAAACCGTTCCAGGACGAATTTTAATCCGAAATCCAACCGAGATGGCAGAATAAGCAAAAGGCGGAACAAACATGAGAAAATGTTGTGTTGTGCCCATGCCAAAACCTAAAGCAAATGCTCCAGCAACCATATAGGGCGTGCGGAATTTTGCTCGCGCATCGCGCTCGCCTTGCAAAAAATAACGGACTTCTTGTGGCGTAAAATAATTCCCAAAAAGTGTGTCTTGTTTGTAAAAAACCGATTCTTGTCCGTTTTTATATTTTACCGAAAATACCAATTCCTGATCCACAAAATCGGCTTTGAAATTGCCGTCTTTTTTAGGAATTAAAATACGCAAACGCTCTTCCGTAGTGTCTTTTACAATGCCGGTCAATACTTTCCCGCTCATTAAAAAAACAGAATCTTGAACCGGAGCTTGCGCGAATACGCGCTGACTCGCAAAGCATACTAAAATAAAAACAGTGGTGTATAAAATTCGGATCATAAAGATTGATTTATCGTTCAAATATAATCAATCCTGCATTTGAGCGAACAGCACGTGGTTTTCAGCTATACCTTGTTTAACGTTCTACATTTTTACGGGTATTCTACACACTTCTAAAATTCAGGCTTATTTGCGTTCGTTGTGTTTTAGTTGTCCTTATCTTTGCACACTTATTTCAAGAAAAGAGAAGTTCACACATTCAACACATATCATACACACAAGATCATGGCAACAGACAATTTCGTCAATCGCCACATTGGCCCATCATCATCTGAAGAAAATGAAATGCTTGCTGCCATCGGCGTGAAATCGTTAGATGAGTTAATCGAGCAAACCATTCCATCAGCGATTCGTCTTCAAAAACCACTTCAAGTCGAAGCGGGTTTAACAGAGTTTGATTACCTCCGCCACCTCAAAGCCATTGGTGCAAAAAATAAAGTCTTCCGATCGTATATTGGTTTAGGATATGCCGAAACGATTGTACCGCCAGTTGTTCAACGCAATATTTTAGAAAATCCAGGTTGGTACACTGCCTACACACCCTATCAGGCAGAAATTGCGCAAGGTCGTTTAGAAGCCTTGTTGAATTTCCAAACCATGGTGATGGACTTAACAGCTATGCCTCTTGCAAACGCATCGCTACTCGACGAAGCAACTGCGGCAGCAGAAGCCATGAGTATGTTGTTTAGCAACCGTAGCCGCGACGCTGTAAAACGCAATGCCAATAAATTTTTCGCAGCCAATACGTGCTTCCCACAAACACTCGATTTGTTGCGTACCCGTTCAACACCATTAGGTATTGAATTGGTTATAGGCGATCACCAATCGTTTGTTCCTACAGAAGAATTTTTTGGTGTATTGGTTCAATACCCCGATATGAACGGCGAACTGAGTGCTTACAAAACATTGGCCGATCAAACCCATGCGGTTGGTGCAGGAGTTGCCGTTGCCACAGATTTGTTGGCCTTGGCCTTGCTTACACCGCCAGGCGAATGGGGAGCAGACGTTGTTTTTGGTAACTCACAACGTTTTGGCGTGCCTATGGGTTATGGTGGTCCTCATGCAGCTTTCTTTGCTGCGAAAGAAGATTTCAAACGCATTATGCCAGGACGCATTATTGGTGTTTCTGTTGATAGCAATGGAAAACCAGCCCTACGCATGGCACTCCAAACGCGTGAACAGCATATTAAACGTGATAAAGCAACGTCCAACATCTGTACGGCTCAAGCCTTGCTCGCCATCATGGCTTCTATGTATGCTGCATACCATGGCCCTGCGGGAATTAAAGCGATTGCTTCAGAAGTTCATGAAAATGCTTCTATGCTCGCTGAAGCACTAGATGCAACAGGATTTAAACGCATCAATACAGGTTGGTTCGATACGTTAACGTATGCATTCCCTGTAGGAGTTTCGTTGAACGATTTTCGTCAGAAAGCCGAAGCGGCGCAGATGAATTTCGGATATGGCGAAAACTCAGTTCGTATTAGCCTAAGTCAAGTAACTAGCGCAGCCGATGTGGCTGCTATTGCAGTTCTTTTTGGTGCTTCTGTTGGTGTGGCGGCTTCTTCGCCAATCGTAGGCGATTTTAAACGTACAAGTTCCTACCTCACGCATCCTGTTTTTAGCTCGTATCATTCTGAAACAGAAATGATGCGTTACATCAAACGATTGGAGAATAAAGATTTATCGTTGACGCATTCCATGATTTCGTTGGGTTCATGTACCATGAAACTCAATGCAGCAGCAGAATTGATGCCCATTACATGGCCCGAATTTGCGAATCTTCATCCGTTTGCTCCTGTGGAACAAGCCGAAGGCTACAAAATCGTTATTGATGAATTGAATCGAATTTTGTGTGAAGTAACTGGATTTGCATCCATGTCATTTCAACCCAATTCAGGTGCGCAGGGCGAATATGCAGGTTTGATGGTTATTCGTGCTTACCACATTAGCCGTGGCGATGCACATCGTAATGTGGCGCTTATTCCTTCGTCAGCACATGGAACAAACCCAGCTTCTGCTGCCATGGCGGGAATGGAAATTGTTGTGGTGAAATGCGACGAGAAAGGAAATATTGATGTTGCCGATTTGCGTGCAAAAGCCGAATTACATAGTCAAAAATTATCGTGCTTGATGGTTACATATCCTTCTACGCACGGTGTGTTTGAAGAATCAATCATTGAAGTTACCAACATCATTCATGCGCATGGCGGACAAGTGTATATGGATGGCGCGAATATGAATGCACAAGTTGGTTTAACTAGTCCGGGAAATATTGGTGCCGATGTTTGTCACCTCAACTTGCATAAAACATTTGCCATTCCGCATGGCGGTGGTGGTCCTGGCATGGGGCCAATTGGTGTAGCGAAACACCTTGTTCCGTTCTTGCCTGGTCATCCGGTTATTGCTATCGGTGGAGCGCAATCTATTCCTGCAATTTCTGCTGCACCTTATGGAAGCGCATTGATTCTGCTTATTTCGTATGGCTACTGCAAAATGTTGGGCGGCGAAGGCATGACCAGCGCAACGAAAATTGCGATTCTCAATGCCAATTACATTAAAGCAAAACTGGAAAAACACTTCCCCATTCTATACACCAATGTCAACGGACGTGTTGCCCATGAAATGATTTTGGATTGTGCCGAATTTAAACGCACCGCAAAAGTAGAAGTGGCCGATATGGCCAAGCGTTTGATGGATTATGGCTTTCACGCGCCAACCGTAGCGTTTCCAGTTCACGATACCTTAATGGTTGAGCCAACAGAAAGCGAAGCGAAATCAGAGCTGGATCGTTTTTGCGATGCAATGATTATGATCCGTCACGAAATTGCAGAAATTGCAGAGGGTAATGCTGATGGTGCGGATAATGTTTTAAAAAATGCACCACATACTGCTGCAACCGTTATTTCGAGCGAATGGAAACATGCATATAGTCGTGAGAAAGCGGTTTATCCGTTGTCATGGGTGCGCGATATGAAATTCTGGCCAAGCGTTGGTCGTGTCGATAATGCGCATGGCGATCGGAATCTGGTATGTTCTTGTCTGCCTATTGAAGCGTATATGGAAACAGCAACAGCTTAATTCTGTGCAAAATAATAACGCGCCATGCTGCAATTCTGCAGCATGGCGCGTTTGTTTGGTGGGTGCGTAAGATTAAAAAGAAAAAAAGTACAGATTGAATCCGAAAACAAAGAAAACTCGTTATATTTGTTACGCTTAAAGATAACTACTAAACCAATCAATCTTAACAGATGAAAAAAATCTACACAATCGTTGCGTTACTGGCTCTCGGTATTTCTGCTAACGCACAAAACAAAACCAATGCACAAGCTGCATTCAACGGCCCAGCACAACCAAGCCGCAATACATTAAATCCAAACCTGCAAGCTAATGGCGACACATTGATGTGGATGCCATTGCTCGGTTATTACATCAACCCAACTGACCAGCCAAACTTTGCTATTCAGATCGAAGACATCGATGGTTTGGCTCTTTCACAAAGTACCATTCAATGTTCTGATTGGTGTGCTTTCTTTTCAACCGATGCTGGTGATATCGATCCTAATCAAGGTGATATTGATACTGGATTTTTCTGGGGTGCAACCTCATACTTTGCTCCAGTTGCAACTGCTGACAACTGGCTCGAATTTGGACCAATCACCTTGCCTTCTTCTGGTGGCCACGTTAAATGGAACTACAAAATGCAAGACAACAGCTACCGTGATGGTTACGAAATCCTTGTAAACACAAACAGCTTAAACTTTAGCGATTTTACAAACCCACCAATTTTTGCTGTAGCTGATAATGCAGCTTCTACAAATGGTGATACTACATGGACTGCTGCTCCTGGTGCTGATATGAGCGCTTATGCTGGTCAATCAGTTTACATTGCATTCCACCACAATGCTGCTGACATGTTCATCCTTTGGATCGACAATATCCTCGTTATCGAAGGACCATTGAGCACAGAAGAAAACAACAGCGACCTTACAATTGGTCAGAACATGCCAAACCCTGCAACAGGAAACACCGTTATCAATTACAGCCTCAAATCAAACAGCGATGTTGATGTGGTTGTTTATGATGTAACTGGTGCTGCTGTAATGACAAGCCATGTTGAAAACCAAGCTGCTGGTGCACACACACAAACCTTGAACGTTGAAAATCTTGCTGCTGGTGTTTATTACTACACTGTAACTGCAAACGGCGTTAGCAAAACAAATAAAATGGTTGTTACGAAGTAATCTCCATTTCAGATTTAAAAATAGCCGGATAGATTTCTATCCGGCTATTTTTTTGCCAATTGTTAAGAGCCTGTTTAAAATTTGTTTTTGAGAATTGTTATGATGCATTTTTGTGCCAGACGAGGCGCGTTTTGAAGGCCATAGCGGCGCGCCTACGGTCGAAAAACGCAACGAAGTATGGTGCAAAAAGGCGCATAACAATTCCGAGGCTTCGGAACAAAGGATGAAATTTAAACAGGCTCTAAGCCAACAAAACCGTTTAGCAAGAACTTTGTTATTCTATATTGATTTTAGTATATTTGTTATTCGCAATAAAAACTAAACAACACAACTGCAATGAAAAAAATCTACGCTTCACTTTTTCTTGGGCTTCTCGGCATCTCCGTAACTGCTCAGAATTTGAATGTTGTTCCAACTAGCGGACATATCCCGCGCAGTATGCCACAACGCAATGCCAATCCTTCGACACAAGCCACCGCTAATTTTTATGTGGATTATGATTTTTCTGATGAGGATTATCAAGTAAACACACTTGGAAATACTTATTCGCGCTATATCTGGGATATGAATATGCGCTATGATTATACCTTGGGTGATACCAGTTTGAAATGGGCTGCTGTCGATTTCAATACATTGATCGATTCGTATAACGGCTCTACACCTGTTTCTTTCGCTTCGTTTGCAACGTACACCATTGACTCTGTATTCATTCTTTGTGGTCACTCTAATTACTCTGGCGCAAACGATACCATTTTGATTAAAATCGTTCAATTGTCGTCTGGTGGCTATCCTACTTACCCAGGAACAATTTTACATACTGACACATTGATTACCAATGCTAGTCTTTTTGGTGCTGCAAGTTGGTTGAATTCTGGTGTTGCATACTCAACGCCAAACTTGACACTCCCAAACTCAACCAAATTTGGTGTTCGTGTGGAGTATTATGGCGATCGCTTGGATACATTCGGAATCCTTTGCGGGTTTGGTGATCTTGGACCTGGTCAGTGTGCCAGTATTCCACTGCTCAATAATTTCGCTATCGAGTCAAACTATACACAAAATAGCTATCGCCACGATATGCGTTTTGCGTTACCTCCAAACAATATTGCGCAATTGCCAACTTCAAGTGGTGCAGATACCTATTACGATTGCGATGGTAGCCAAAGCTATCAATCAGGTGTAGATGCTGAAAATTTCTTGCAAAATTTCGGTATTTGGGTGAACCTCACAACGATTACCGGAGTTGAAGAGTATGCAGGTATTTTAGGTGTTGGTCAAAACGAACCTAATCCAGTTGCAAACACAACCAATATCCCGTACAGCTTGAAAGAAAACAGCGATGTTTCTCTTACTGTATATGATGTAACAGGTAAAGTTGTAGCTACGCAAACAGCACAAAATCAAGCTGCCGGCAGTCATAAATTTACAGTTGATGGATCTGTTCTTTCATCTGGTGTTTATTACTACACTGTTGATGCTGGTCAAGGACGTGTTACACGCAAAATGATTGTTCAGTAATAATCTAAAGCATAAAAAAAACCTCGTCTGATATTTTCGGACGAGGTTTTTTTATGCTCAAAAAATTAAGCGTTTAGACGGTCGCGGAATTGTTGCAGAAATTTTGTCGCGTAAACAAATTTGGAAAGTTCTTCGTTATCTGCACGCAAAATCTCGTGGCGTGTTCCTTCCCAGATTTTTTTCCCTTTATGAAGAAATGCAATGCGGTCGCCAATTTCTAAAACTGAATTCATATCGTGTGTGATCACAACCGTGGTCATTTGATACTCTTCTGTAATTTCCTTGATTAAATCGTCGATTAAAATAGATGTGCGTGGATCGAGGCCCGAGTTTGGCTCATCGCAAAAAAGATATTGTGGTTTCATGGCAATGGCGCGGGCAATAGCAACGCGCTTTTTCATTCCGCCACTCAGTTCGGCAGGAAATAGTTTTCCGGCTTGCGGTAGATTAACCCGTTCTAAGCAAAATTGTGCACGGTCGCGTTTTTCGGCTTCCGACATTTCGGTAAACATCGAAAGGGGGAATTTTACATTTTCTTCTGAGGTCATTGAGTCATATAACGCAGAGCCTTGAAAGAGCATGCCAATATCTTGCCGTATGTTTTTTTGTGCAGCATAATCCATAGAGACAAAATCTTCGCCATTGTATAAAATTTCGCCATTGTCAGGCTGAACCAAACCTACCATACATTTGATCAGTACCGATTTTCCGGTTCCAGATTCGCCAATGATGAGGTTCGATTTTCCTTTTTCGAAGACAAACGAAAAATCTTTGAGAATGTGTTTTTCTCCAAACGACTTGTTGAGGTTACGAACTTCGATCATGCCAGTAAGAGTTGCGTGAGAATGAAGTTGAACAACAACAATACAATGATGCTGTAAACAACAGCCTTCGTGCTGGATTGACCAACTTCGAGCGAACCACCTTTGGTGTAATAGCCATGATAGGCAGATACCGAAGGAATGATGAATCCAAAAAACAACGTTTTGGTCAAGGCGTAGAATACATTGTATGGACGAAAATCGTACTGAATGCCATAGACAAATTCATACGGTGTTACAACACCTGCGGCCACGCCCAATGCAAAGCCACCCAAGTGTCCAAGAAACATACTGATGGTAACTACAAAAGGAAAAATAGCTACGGAAGCCAGAATTTTTGGAAGAATTAGAAATCCGGCAGAATTAACGCCCATGACTTCGAGCGCATCAATCTGTTCGGTTACACGCATATTGCCAATTTCTGATGCAATGCTTGATCCGACTTTACCGGCGAGGATCAGACTTACAATGGTGGGCGAAAATTCGAGGATGATGGAATCACGTGCAGCCACACCTACTGCATACAACGGAATCCAAGGACTTTCAAATCCAAAAGCAGATTGAATGGTAATAACGGCACCCATAAAAATAGAAATAATGGCTACGATTCCGAGCGAACCAATACCAATGGCATTGACTTCCTCAAAAAAACGCCGCCAAAAGATGGACCATTTTTCAGGTTTGCGGAAAACCTGCCGCATGAGCAGCCAATATGCGCCTATGTGCCGGAATAAACTGAGTGGATTCATAAATTAAGGCATAAAAATACGCAATTCTTGGGGCAAGTAACTATACGAAAACATGACTTGTTACGTTTTATCGTGAAGAAATGCCCGAAGATGCCGATCTTTTGTATATTTGAAACACATCGGTTTATGAAAATGTATCGCCGCTTACTTCCCTTTTTCCTTGTTGCTTCCGTATTATCGGTAGCAGCTTCTGGTTGTTTTTTGTTTCGCAAAAAGAACCATTGCAATAGCTGTCCAACGTTTAGCGGTAAGCCCAAACGGTAAAATACCCTCTTTTAGGTACGCTTCTTTTCCTCTATTTTTCTCTTACTGACGTACATTTGTGCTCGAAACTTATGTCTAGCACGTTGTACAACCTAACTGAATTACGTAAAGGCGAATCGGCCATCATCGATTCCTTTACCGACTCCGAGCTTTCAGCAAAATTGCTAGAGATGGGCTGCATTCCTGGCGAAAAAGTTTTGCTCGAGAAAAAAGCACCAACAGGCGACCCCATTGCCATTAATTTATCGGGCTATGTGTTGAGTTTGCGTCTTTCAGAAGCAAAAACAGTACAGATCCGAAAAACAAACCCGCTCTAACTAAGTGCCCCGTTTCTGTGGATAATCAAACACATTCTTCCTTGCGTCGTGTGGCCATTGTTGGTCGCCCCAATTGTGGCAAATCCACTTTGTTTAACCTGTTTACGGGACTCAGTCAAAAAACAGCCAATTTTCCTGGTGTAACAGTCGATAAAAAAGTAGGTACAACATCCATTCGTTATAAAGAAACAGAAATGGATGTCCAATTTGTTGATTTGCCGGGGATGTACAGTTTGTACCCACGATCAATGGATGAGGAAGTTGCTGTTCGTGTTTTGACAGATAATGATAATCCTGATCGTCCAGATCTTACACTGATTGTTGCTGACGCTACAAACTTGCGGCACTGTTTGTTTTTGACCGGACAAATTATTGATCTTGGTTCGCCATGTGTACTGGTCTTGAATATGATGGACGAGGCTGATAAGGCGGGTGCAAAAATTAATATTCCTTTGCTTGCGTCACGCCTTGGAATTCCTGTTGTTGGAATCAGTGCAAAAGAAGAAAGAGGGATTGACGAATTAAAGCAAGTGCTTGTTGCACCGCTGCAACTTCCAGCAGAAATTTTTGTCGATACGTCAAAAATTTGTCCCGAAGCCGTTGAAATTGTCAAAAAAGTAAACCCCCGTTTGCGTGGTTGGAAAGCCTTGTATCAGGCAACTCGCATGTATGCGACAAATCCCGAGATGCAACAAGAGCTTGCTAAAATCGGATTTTCGCCAGCCGCAGCACAAACAGAAGAAAGTTTATTGCGTCAAGGAACCGTTGGTAAAATTATTGCCGAGTGTACTGGAAAAGCCACACAACGCCCAGAACTAACCACGAAACTCGATCGCATCCTTACACATCGGGTTTGGGGATATGTAGTTTTTATAGCTATCCTCTTTTTGATCTTTCAATCCATCTTTATTCTTGCCGAATATCCGATGACTTGGATCGAAAGTGGGTTTTTAATGTTGAGCAATTGGTGTCGTGGTTTGATGCCGGAAGGAATCCTAACCGATTTATTTATCGATGGTATCTTGGCCGGATTAAGTGGCGTTGTTGTATTTGTACCACAAATTGCATTGCTATTTTTCTTTATCGCCATACTCGAAGATTCTGGCTATATGGCGCGCGTTTCGTTTATCATGGATCGCGTGATGCGTCGCTTTGGATTGCATGGGCGTTCGCTTATTCCGTTGATTAGCGGTATGGCTTGTGCCGTTCCAGCGATCATGAGTACGCGCACCATTGGCAATTGGAAAGAACGTTTGATTACGATTTTTGTAACACCGTTGATGAGTTGCTCGGCTCGACTTCCGGTTTATACCTTGCTCATTTCTTTTGCGATTCCCGAAAAAACTGTTCTTGGATTTATGAGTTTGCAAGGCATTGCCTTTATGGGCTTATATCTACTCGGATTTGCTTTTGCATTGCTCTCCGCATTTGCTTTGCGTTTAATTGTCAAATCAAAAGAGCGGAGTTGGTTTATGATGGAACTTCCGGTTTACCGTGTTCCCCAATGGCGAAACGTTTTGCTAACGATTATCGAGAAAGTCAGAATATTTTTGTTCGACGCAGGCAAAGTGATTGTAATTATTTCGATTGTTCTTTGGGTGCTATCATCTTATGGCCCTGGAAGAAAATTTGAAAGCATCGAACTTGATTTGGATCAGATACATGCATCGCTAGCAGAAAATGAACATTCAGGCAACGATTCACTTTTAGCTCAATTAGAAACACAACGCCAACTGCTCGAATCGCAAAAGCTCGAATCATCGTATGCTGGGCATTTAGGGAAAATTATTGAACCAGCTATCGAACCACTTGGTTTTGATTGGAAAATTGGTATTTCCCTCATTACCTCATTTGCGGCACGCGAAGTATTTGTTGGAACGATGGCCACAATTTATTCTTCAGGAGGTGATGAGGAAAATATGCAGCCAATCCGCGAACGCCTCAAAACAGAGCGTAATATACGAACAGGAGAATTGGTTTATACACCTGCCACTGGCGCATCGCTTCTCATGTTTTATGTTTTTGCGCTGCAATGCATGAGTACCATCGCGGTTGTGAAACGCGAAACGCATGGCTGGAAATGGCCGCTCATCCAGTTTTTCTACATGGGAGCCTTGGCTTGGATCATGAGTTTTCTGGTGTATAACTTGATGCGTTAATTACGCATCTTTCATCACCATTTGCGCTGTATAACGACTCTTCACTTCCAGTAAAATTTTCTTGTCTTTTGTTACACGATCGATCGTTTGTTGATCGTAATAACGAATGGTTACCAACTCGATTTTATCGTTGTATAAAACACGGTATTGTTCCTGCAATGCTTTAATTAGCGTAGGCAGTTTTTGTGCGTTCTGATCAACACAAATGGAGAAACTCAATGCGGAGTTTTGCATGGTATTGATCTTTACACCATGCTTGGAAAACAAGTTGAAAATACTACTCAAGTTTTCTTCAACAATGAATGAAAAATCGCGCGGTGAAATGGTTAATAAAACTTGATCGACTTTAAAAATAAAGCACGGAATAGGTAATGGTGTTTGGGTGTGATGGATTTTTGTTCCTTCCTTTTCAGGATTCAGAAACGAGCGCACATAAAGCGGAATGTTTTTATTCTGCAAGGGTTTAATCGTTTTGGGATGGATGACCGTTGCGCCGTAATAGGTCAACTCAATCGCATCTTGATACGTCAATTGCGGAATCAATTGCGTTTCGTCAAACCATTTGGGGTCGGCATTGAGTACGCCTGAAACATCTTTCCAAATGGTAACACCTTCGGCATCGGTGCAATACGCGAGAATCGCTGCCGTATAATCCGAACCTTCGCGGCCAAGCGTGGTTGTAAAGTTTTCTGAAGTAACACCTAAAAAACCTTGGGTAATAATGATTCCCGTTTTGCTGTTTTGTAAGGCCGGTAAAAAATCTTCGCGGATTAATTTTTCAGTCAACGCCCAATCCACTTTTCCTTCGCGGTAGGTGTTATCCGTTTTGATCACATCGCGGATGTCGCGCCACGTACTTTTGATGCCCACGTGCTGCAAATAAGCCGCAACAATTTTTGTCGAAATCAATTCGCCAAGCGAAACAATCTGATCGTACTCGCAATCGTATGTATGTGTAGGCTCATCTTCAATGGCCCATTCCAATTCTACGATGGTGTTGTGCAATTCGTCAAAAACAGGATGTTGCGGATTGTCAAACAACCCCTGAAGAATACCGATGTGATACTGCCGAATTTCTTCGAGAATCGGAAGCGGATCTTCTTTTTTGTAAAAGAATGCATTGGTTAATCGTTCCAGCGCATTGGTTGTTTTTCCCATCGCAGAAATGACAACCATCAATTGCTCATCTGGAAAACGTTTCAGGATTTCGGCAACATTTTTTACCGCTTCGGCATCCTTGACAGACGCACCACCAAATTTGAAGACTTTCATACGGCGCAAAGTTAGCGCATTCTCTCAGAACTGATTCGCCGTCGAACGCATATCTTCACGAGTCTTCGATCAGTATTTGTAAGTCGTTTGCAGATAAACTAACATTGAGCCACTCGCCATCAAAAACGGGATTGTATTTTTTGTAAAATCGAATGGCGGGTTCGTTCCAATCAAGCACTTGAAACATCATGCCAGAGCACTTTTCGGCAACGGCATGCCGCATGGTATGCTCAAATAACACATGGCCGATGCCATGGCCGCGCATACGTTCTGTTACAATTAAATCTTCGAGATAAAGTCGTTTGCCTTTCCATGTCGAATACCGCCAATAAAAAAGGGAAATGCCCACAATTTCGTTTTCTTGTTCTGCAACAAAACACCCGAAGAGTGGCGCATCTCCAAAACCATCGGCCATTAATTGCGCTGGTGTAACAATAACTTCGTTGGGTGCTTTTTCATAAATAGCCAATTCCACAATGAGTTTGTGAACAGCAGGCATATCCTCTTTAACAGCTGTGCGGATTGTAATTTTGTTCATTTACTGCCGAATAAATTTTCCGAAATAAATATTGTCACCATCAATAATTTCCACGAAATAAATACCTGGTGCATAGTTGGCCGTTTCAATACTTGTTTGGCCCGATTTGCTCACGGGTTTATTTTCTATCAACTTGCCGCGCACATCATAGATCCGAAATTGCGACGAAGCGTAAGTAGCGTTAAAGGCCAATGTCAGAAAATTGTTGGTAGGATTGGGGAATAAATTAATTTGCTTTGGCGCGGCTGGCGATTCATTAATTGCATTGTATAAGACAATACACGAAGGCGAAGTTGCTGTGTAATACCAATTTTGAATTTTATGTACATCGCTGATCGTTTTCTGATAGCTGACGGTAGAGTTCCAAGCCAGACTGGTATCGCGCGAGAAGACGAGTGCGTAGGTTGAGCGAATGGTGTCATTTGCTGGCAACAAGGCAGAACCACTCGTCAACATCATTTTACGATCAAACGGCATTTGACCAGCAGTTGTTTCGTTCCAGATGCTTGTGTCGTTTGGAAAGCCCGGATAGAGAAAGCGCGAAGGCGTATTTCCGCCATAACCAAAACCACCAACCGTCATGGGAAGCGAATCTTTCCATAAACCACGGAGGTAATTGTAATAGTGTTGCGTCGTGGTTGGATTTCCATAAGCCGCATTGGGCGAATTATCGTAGCTTCTGTAAACCGTCATCAAACACGATTCATCTGCTTCGTCAACTGTGCCATTGTTATTGTTGTCAATCAAATCATTCGGTGTGGCTTTTGGTCCTTCTAAAATTAAACCACCAAAAACAGGAGGTTTGTAACCGTAACCATTTACGCCCGGAATCGAATCGTCGCGCTGGTCACCATTATAGACAAATCCGAAATTAGATTCAGGAAAACAACCCACATAATCATCTTGCCAATTTCCCAAATCCACATCCATAAACAAACCTAGCCAAACATCATGATAATCGTTTGTTGAGCGATTGATAAAATCGTATTGATAATAAGTTGTATGATTGATGACTTGATCGCTATCCCCAATAGTTGGACAATAATAGGCCCAAGCACTAGCATTTACTTGTATGCCGAGTTTATCACCATCAGATTCGGTGTGTGTGATGAGTTGATCATTAAACACCCAGAAAAGCATTTGATCGCCCTTGATGTTTGGATAGTCGCCGCCCGTTATGGGATTATAAACTCCGTTTTGATCCACATCGATAAAAGGGGCGAGTGGTTCTGTTACATTGTAATTACCAAGCGCTGGCCAATCGAGAAAATCTTTTTTGGGAATGAATGTTCCGTTTTGAACGTTCCCTTGCGCATAATGCCAAGTAAATTCACTGATTTCGTAGCGCGAAATTTTCCAGATACGATCGAATTGATGAGCGGTTGCCGAATCGGTATTTCCGGTTTGCGGATCAATTGGCCCAGGTGCAAAATCATACCCATTTTGCCGATAAGTTGCTGCGGCTTGATGCAATTGATTCGAGCTGTCTAAACCACCAATCCAAAGAGAAGAAACAAAAAGTGGTGAAGCACCTGTTCCTTTTGGTACTTCGTAAAAAGCTGCCGTTGTTGTATTCCAATGCATATCGCCACGGTTGAGTAACAACGCATTTACTTCGTTTACATCAAGCGAAGGCGAATTGGCCCAAGTCAAACCAAGTCCAAGACCATTGTATAAACTATCGTTGAAAAACACCAAATCAATATAAGGTGAATTCGATGCATTGCTACTCACGATTGCTAACGCATGATCGACCGGATGGTAAGCAAAAAAGAGTGCAGGAATTATTGGCGTTGAAGATACTCCCGTTGGGTAATATGTGTAAATGTAAGTATCAACGACTTCATTAATCTGCCCACTTCCCGATGCAAATGCGACACCCCCGCGCGGACCTCTAGAAATTGACTTCGTTGCTTTGTGCTCTATAACTGGAGACGGGAAAAGTGTTTCCCAACGCACAAAACCCGCGCTCGTGTTTTTCCAAACCGTTTGATTATCGGAAGCCCAAATACTTCCATCGTCATGCGCATAAATTGTTTGAATGCGCGAAAACGGATTGCCATCCAATAAAAAACTTGTCCAAACATTATTTACCAATTGCAACACCCCATTTTGCGAACCAACCCACAACTCTTGCGATGGCGATATAGCTAGTTGATTGAGCGAATCGCTTGGAATGCTTGAATTTCCTGTATTAAAAACAGTACAACTATTCCAATTTGGCGAAGTTAATTTTCCCAGCCCCGAATGCGTGGCCAACCAAACATCGTTGCCATCCGTCAAAATAGCATTGACCTTATCAGAAGGTAGTCCTGCATTTTGCACCGTGTAATTGCTCCACGTAAATCCATCAAAGCGAACAATTCCAGATTGACTTGTTGCTATCCACGCCACGCCCGAAGCATCGAAAGTGATGGTTTTGATGTTGTTTTCGGGCAAACCACTATTCATGTTATCGTAATACGTCCACGCATTGCCATCCCAAACACAAATGCCAATATCTCGAAATCCAATCCATGTTTTTCCGGCTGGATCGATGGCGAGACAATTTTTGTAGCGCAATAACTGGGCACTAAAAAAACCCGGCATAGGAATAATCGTCGATCCATTTTGTGCGTGCACAAAAAAAGAAAATAAGAGCAATAGTGTTATTAAAAATAAACGTGGGGAACGGTTCATCTGACTAAGATACGGAAAAACAGAAAATCTATTCATTTGAGTTTGCCGTTGTATCTTTGTTGCCCTCATTCATGAATCGCAATTCGTATATCGTTCTATTTTTCATTGCAGCACTGACTGTTTTGTTGGTGGGTTTTGCAAATGAAGAAACGCCTAGGTCAAAAAAAACGCTTCCGAAAACAAAAATTCAGCTCGGGGAGAAATTGTTTTTTGAGCGCATGCTTTCAAAAGACAACAGCATCAGTTGTGCATCGTGTCATAAGCCAGAATATGCTTTTGCCGATACCGTGAAATTTAGTTTAGGTGTTGGTGGTTCTTTTGCCCTGCGCAATACGCCATCAGCGATGAATCTGGCTGGGCACTTTCCTTTTTTCTACGACGGACGAGCAGAAACCCTCGAAACGCAAGCACTTGGGCCAATTGAGAATCCATTGGAAATGGCTTTACCCATAGATTCTGCGCTTGCTCGCCTGAACCGTAATCCGTATTACAGCAAAGCATTCCGAAAAATATACCACCAGCAAGCCACTGCCAAAAACCTGGGCGATGCTTTAGCGGCGTATGAAAAATCGCTCTTTACGGTTTCTGCTTTTGATAAATGGGCGCAGGGCGATTCTGCTGCACTCAGTGCTTCAGCTATTCGTGGGCGTAAGGTCTTTATGGAAAAAGGCGATTGTTTTGTTTGCCACAAAGGCGTCGATTTCTCAAACGATGAGTTTAAGAATATCGGCCTTTACAATGGGAAAGAATTGAATGATGTAGGCCGTTTTGCGATTACAAAAGACAGCGCCGATTTGGGTAAATTCAAAACACCTGGGCTGCGTAATGTTGCTGTTACAGGTCCATATATGCACAATGGCATGTTTTCGACACTTCGCGAAGTGATTGATTATTATAATCAACCATCGCAGTTTGTAAACGGAAGCATAGCTACCGACACGTTAATTCGTCCCTTAAACCTCTCGGCAACCGAAAAAGATGATCTCGAAGCCTTTTTACGGAGTTTGACCGGCCCCGCCTACGAAAAAACAATTCGCTGATTTACTGCATCTTCCATGTTCGCTTTTTGGTAAAACCATTGTTGGGAGAGCGTTGTAGCGGATTACTGACCTGCAATTCACGTCTGACGAAGTTTTCCATAAGGCTTTGTTAACGAAAAAAAATTTGCAGGTTTGAAATAACTGTTTATTTTAGCGCAACTTTTTCAGGAAATATGGACAGTTTTAGTAAAACACGCATTGAAGAAACACTTCTATATCGCTGTTCTTTCCCTGAGCCTATTGGGTTTTGGGGGTGAACTTACTGGTAAAACACCAGTACTCGGTCTTTTTACGACCCCGATTGCCGATACCACAGAACCTGCACCACTTGTAGTTCTCCCACGTGATACATCCGATCCGGTTATCAAACGCGCTGTTGTTGATACGGTAGATACCGAAGAGCCTAAAAAAGCTGCGGCTCAACCGATTGTTCCCAAACCAGCACCGGTAACCAATACACTTGAGGCTATTGAGGATGAGGATGAGGAGGAAAGCACTTCTGTTTATGGCGATTTTGATACCACGATTGTTCACGTTGGCAAATTCGACGCTTTGCATTTTAACGATACCGTTACACTCGTTTTGAATGATCCTGCGCATTGTGCTTACGCGCATCCGTTCAATGGCGTTCCTACATCGCAGTTCGGTTTCCGCAAATACCGCTACCATTTTGGCGTTGACATCAACCTCGAAACAGGCGATACCGTTAAAAGTTGTTTTGATGGAAAAGTGCGCATTGCACAATACAGCAAAACGTATGGCTTTGTCGTCGTTGTTCGTCACAACAATGGTTTGGAAACCTACTACGCACATTTATCGAAACTCGAAGTAAAACCGAATCAAGATATTGAAGCTGGCCAGATGCTTGGTCTTGGTGGCAACACCGGCCACTCACATGGCAGTCACTTACATTTTGAAGTACGTTACGGCGGTATTGCGATTGATCCATCCATGATTATCGACTTCAACAAACGTTGCTTGCGAGCAGACACATACAACTTGACGAAATCAAATTTTAAGTATTTGTCAGAAACGCATAAAATTGTTCGTCGCTCGCGCAAGAGCAAACGTACACGTGTGAGTTACTACACACCCGGTGGTGCAACGTATGCAACCGCAGAAGCGAAAGCAATTATGGCCAAAGTTCCTGCACCTGTTGCGGCTGGCGATGTTGCTCCGGCAAACACAGCAGCACCCGCCAATTGCGAGCCAGAAAAGAAAGAAGTACCGCAAGCCAAAGCACCAAGTCCGACAACCAAGAAACCAGCTACAACTGGCGCAAAAACCTACCACACCGTTCGCAAAGGCGATACGCTATCGGCCATCGCGGCACGGTATGGTACCAGTGTCAATAAAATATGTCAACTAAACGGCATTAAATCAACTACAACACTCCAGATTGGTAAAAAACTGCGAGTCAAGTAAAGCAGATTTAATTCAACAACACAGGAGCCGTTTCAATTATGAAACGGCTCTCTTTTTATGATCTAATCCCTAAAAACAACATGGCTAGAAAATTAGTAACCGTACAACGCGTCATTGACAAATCTCCAATTGAAGGAGCTGACGCCATTGAAAAAATTAAAGTGCTTGGCTGGCAATTGGTGGCCAAGAAAAACGAGTTTCAAGTCGGCGATTTATGCGTTTATTTTGAAATCGACTCTTTTCTTCCGGTGCTTCCGGCATTTGAATTTTTACGCAAATCATCGTTTCGGAAATCGGATGATGGCAGCGAAGGATTTCGTTTACGCACCATCAAACTTCGTGGTGTGGTATCGCAGGGCCTTGCACTTCCGTTGACAGAGATCAAAACAGAAAATGGACTTGGTGAGATTCGTCAAAATACGTTGTATCCCTCAAACAACAGCGGTGCGGTTGAGTTGAGCGAAGGGGTAGAATTGACGCATGCTTTTGGCGTAACGAAATACGAACCACCCATTCCGGCAAATTTGGCGGGTGTAGCCATTGGCAATACGCCCGGTTGGATCATGACAGACGAAACGCGCGTTCAGGTCTTGCAAGATTTATTGGATGCTTATGCAGGTACAACTTGCTATGTAACTGAAAAGCTCGACGGTAGTTCGTTTACCGCATTTCTCGATGAAGAAAAAAATGTGCATGTGTGTTCACGCAAACTTGATTTGTTGCGCGATGCCGAAAACAATTCGATGTGGAAATGGGTGCTTGCAAATGATGTGGAAAATAAATTGCGTTCGCTCGATTTTCGTGCTTGTATTCAAGGCGAAATTTTTGGCGAAGGCATTCAAGGAAATCCATACCATCAGCGTGGGCAAACAGTACGTTTTTTCAATGTCTTGGATATGGACAAGCGCGAAGCATTGGGTTTTGCTGATTTTAAACGTGTGCTCGCAACGTTGGGATTTGAAACCGTGCCTGTGCTTGATGAAAATTTTACGTTGCAAAATAACATCGAGCATTTAGTAGAAATGGCGCGCGGAAAATCTGTGTTGAACGATAAACAACACCGCGAAGGTTTTGTCATTCGTCCGCTTCATGCTACGCTTGATGTGCGTTTTGATGTTCCGCATAGCCGCGTTTCGTTTAAAGTCATCAATCCCGATTTTTTGTTGAGCGGTGGCGATTGATGGAATTTCTTTTTACACTTTTTACACGTTATCGCCATCTCGAAATTTTTCGGGGTGGCGATTTTTTTATCGAGTGAATGAAATCGCGGCCATCATTTTTCGGATAGTGCTCGCTTCGGGAAATAGCAACTTCATTTACCAAAATTGCTTGCAAGAAAAGCCCATTTAGGACGCAAAATTTCCTGCAAAAAAGTATGATTTGAAAAGAAACCTCGGAAAGCTCGGAAAAGCCTGAAAATAAAAGAAATCGTTTTTTTGTTTATTTATTATACATATTTTATTGATGGTTTGTTATTGTTTTCGTATTCATTTATTACGCAAATAAAAATTCGTATTCACAAAAACTAGATGATGAAAAAGGGTGGGGTCGTCCGGTGGCGATTGTTGGTTTTCAGTTTGTTACAGCGGTTGACCTGCAAAAAAGCATAGCGAATTTCGACGAAAACATTCCTTGACTTGCGTATGGTTGGTATAGTATATTACTCCATCATTTTAGCTGTGTTTCACTGTTTTTTTGAACCGCTTTTTTATGCGAAAAATAACTTTTCTAAATCTGGTTGACGATCACTACAATTTGGATGTGATGGGTCTCGAAAAATTTATTCATGCCTTGGAAAAAAGCAACCAATTCCGACTCGAAGAAAAACGGGTGCTTGCTGCTGAACTAGCATCTTTAAAATTGACAGATTATGTTTTTCTCATTCATGAGCCAGAAAAATATGATTTGCTCTTGGATGTGATACGCCCCGAAATGCGCAGTTGGATCATGTTGATCGGTTGCCATC
>JAAFIA010000026.1 GCA_013298545.1 Bacteroidota bacterium
GGCTTCCGATTTTACAACGCTTTGTCCTTTGCCGGAAGATGACATGAGTGGTTTGACAACACACGGAATACCAATTTTTAAAACGGCATCCCGAAACGCTTCGGCGGTTGTGGCGTATTCGTAATTTGCCGTGCGCAAACCAAGTTCGCGTGCAGCGAGGTCGCGGATGGCTTTTCGGTTCATGGTAAAATTGGCCGCTTTCGCACTTGGTACTACTTGAATGCCTTGTTTTTCATAGTCGTAAAAACGTTCGGTGCGAATGGCTTCGATTTCGGGCACAATCAAATCGGGTCGATGTTTGGCTACAAGCTGATCGAGCGCATCGCCATCGAGCATAGAAATAATTTCGCGCGCATCGGCTACTTGTTGGGCTGGAGCATTGTCGTAAGAATCAACGGCAATAATATATTGCCCGAGACGTTTTGCGGCAATTACAAATTCTTTTCCCAATTCGCCCGAGCCGAGCAACATTATTTTTTTGATCATGATGGATTGATTTTGAGTAAGCGAAGGTAAATCGAAAGCGGGAAAAACAAGTCGTACCGAAAGGAATTATATTGCGTTAAAATCTAGTTAATTGTCTTAAATTTACTTGCCTCCAAACTCCTTCATTGACCCAAATGATAAAAATACACCTTCGCTTTTTTGCAGTATTCCTTACGGTAATTCTTAGCCAAATACTTGTTTCCGCACAACCATCTAGTGCCGACTCTTTAATTCGTATATACAACAAGGAAAAAGACCCAACACAGCGCGCCGTATTGGCTATACAGATATCCGATTTTTATGCTGGTGTGAATCAAACATTGACACTCGAATACATCAATAAAGCATTGACCGACGCTAGAAAAGGCCGTAATGATACTTTAATTGGTGATTTGACGATGAAACTCGCAACGGCTTATTACATGAACGGCGATTTTGATCAGTCGCGGATTCATTATCTTCAAGGTACAGCGATTTATCGAGAAAGTGCTGACAGGTCAGGAACGGCAATTGCACTATCCAATGTTGGACTCACTTACATCAATCAAGGACGGCTTTCGGAAGGCTTGAAATATCAATTCGAAGCCTTGGCGATATACGATAGTATTCAGGATGAGAAGGGTGCTTCGCGATGTTATAATGCGATTGCTGTGGTTTACAACGAACTCGGCAACATTACAAAAGATAGAACAAATTACGATAATGCGTTGGTGTATTTGCGCAAAAGTGTAAACATGAGTTTGAAAACAAATGATTCGACGGGGTATAATTATATGCTTACCAATATCGGGAATGTTTTTCGTGCCACCGATCAATTTGATTCGGCCATGTATTATTACAAGAAGGCTGAAATTATTGCTATCCAGCGAAAAGATGAAACTGCAGAATCGACGAGTTTGGGAAATATGGCCGAGGTTTATTTGAAGCAAAAGAACCATACCAAAGCAATTGATGTTGGCGAGAAAGCCTTGCGATTAAAACAGCAATTGGGCGATCAGTTGGGTCAAACATCGATGTTCATCATTTTATCAGAATGTTATCTGGCTACCAATAAAAATAAAAAAGCATTTGAGTATTTGCTGCAAGCCTACGATTTGGCTCAAAAAACAGACATCATCACCGAACAGGCCACCGCTGCGAGGTTGCTGGCCAAACAGTATTCCGATAAAGGTGATTATTACGAAGCTTGGAAATTGCTCGATGCGTATGCTACCATTCGCGATTCGATCACAGCGAAAGAAAACAAACAGTTGGTTACTGAATTGCAACGCTTCACGTTTGAAGATCAGAAAAAACAAATTGAATTGCTGACACAAAAAAACCAGATTGCGGAATTGAAGTCAACACGCCAATCGCAATTGCTTATGTTTAGTGTGATTGGTTTTGTTTTGCTCTTGGTGATTGCGGCGATGATCTACAGCCGTTTTCTGGTCAAGAAACGCGCGAATACAGATTTACAAAAAGCATACTCAACCATTGAAGAAAAAAACAAAAGCATTACGGATTCTATTCGTTATGCGAAAAATTTGCAAGAGGCTATTTTGCCTTCAACAGAAACGATTTTGCGTTTGTTGCCAGAGTCGTTTGTGTTGTACAAGCCGAAAGATATTGTAGCTGGAGATTTTTACTGGGTAGAAACGCACAATGATTTACTGTTTTTTGCAGCCGCAGATTGTACCGGACATGGCGTTCCGGGTGCAATGGTGAGTGTGGTTTGTTCAAAGGCATTGCAGGGTGCTGTTTTTCAATACGGAATCGTTGAGCCGGGTGCAATTCTAGACAAGGCAACCGAATTGGTTTTAGAAACATTTGCACGAAATAAAAACGAAATCAATGATGGAATGGATATTTCGCTTGCTTGTTGGAATCCCCAAACACGGGAATTGAAGTGGGCGGGTGCATATAACCCATTGGTTGTGATTGATTCAGAGGCGACAACGATTATTCAGGCAGATAAGCAACCTGTTGGAAGAATGGAAAAACGCAAACCATTTACAACGCATGTGCTTTCGCTCAAAGAAAAAACGGTTTTATATTTATTTACCGATGGTTATGCCGATCAGTTTGGTGGTGAAAAAGGCAAAAAATTCAAACAGAAAAATTTGCTGGAGCGTTTGCAAAAAATAGCGCATCGTCCCATACAAGAGCAGCAAGAAACACTAGAACAAGAATTTACAAACTGGAAGGGCGAAATGGAGCAAGTTGACGATGTTTTGATTTTAGGTGTTCGCATTTAGTTTTAGTTTCTGCTCCATACAATTTGCGTATTTTTGAAATCCAGAAATCAAACTTATGTACGGAAAATTTCAAGAGCATCTCCAAAACGAACTTCGCACGATTGACGAAGCTGGATTGTTTAAACGCGAACGGGTGATTACAACGGCACAAGACGCTGTTGTGAAAGTGAATGGCAAAGAAGTGATTATTTTCTGCGCCAACAATTACCTTGGTCTTTCCTCGCATCCGCGTGTATTGGAAGCGGCGCAACAAACGCTTGCTACGCACGGTTATGGCATGTCTTCTGTGCGCTTTATTTGTGGAACGCAAGATATTCACAAAACCTTGGAAGCGAAAATCGCAGATTTTCTAGGTACAGAAGATACGATTTTGTATGCGGCATGTTTTGATGCGAATGGTGGTGTATTTGAGCCATTACTTGGCGAAGAGGACGCAATTATTTCGGACGAATTAAACCACGCTTCGATTATTGATGGTGTGCGGTTGTGTAAAGCAAAACGATTCCGTTACAAAAATTGCGACATGGCCGATTTGGAAGAGCAATTGAAAGCTGCCGAAGGTTGCCGTTTTAAAATGATTGTAACTGATGGCGTTTTTTCGATGGATGGTTTTGTTGCACCACTTGATAAAGTATGTGATTTGGCCGATAAATACGGTGCGCTAGTTATGGTGGATGAAAGTCATGCCACAGGGTTTATTGGCAAAACAGGTCGCGGTAGTGTGGAGTTGCGCAATGTGATGGGCCGTGTCGATATTATTACCGGAACACTTGGAAAAGCGTTGGGCGGTGCGATGGGTGGTTTTACAACGGGAAAAAAAGAAATCATCGAATTGTTGCGTCAGCGCTCGCGCCCGTATTTGTTTTCTAATTCGCTCGCGCCACACATTGTTGGTGCATCAATTGCTGTTTTCGATATGCTTCGTGAAACCACAAGCTTGCGCGATAAATTAGAATGGAATATCAATTATTTCAAAGACGGCATGCGCAAAATTGGTCTCGAATTTAAAAATGGTGATTCGGCCATTGTTCCGGTGATGTTGTACGATGCCAAACTTTCACAAACCTTCGCAAACAAATTGCTTGAAGAAGGAATTTATGTGATCGGATTTTTCTTTCCAGTAGTTCCAAAAGGGCAAGCACGTATTCGTGTTCAACTTTCTGCGGCACACGAGAAAGCACATTTAGACAAAGCGATTGCTGCATTTGAGAAAGTCGGTAAAGAATTAGGTGTTATAAAAGCCTGATACGTGTAACGCTCAAAACACCAAACGCCTTCATTTGCTGAGGGCGTTTTTATTTGGCAGAGAGTTTCCATAAAACGTTTTGCGGCTCAGAGATTTCCTTATTTTTGAAAAAGTATGAATCCTGTTGTTTTTCGGTATTGCATTCTTGTTTTCGTTGCGCTTTTTGGGGCGGGTGTTGCACACGCGCAAGATAAAAAGCGGTTGCACGATGCTTTACTCAAACTGAAAACGGCCAAAGAAGATACCAATAAAGTTATTTGGTTGAATGATGTGGCTTGGGATAGTAGTTACGAAGACCTTTCTGCTGGAATTAAGTATGGCAAGCAAGCAGCAGAGCTTGCCTATAAATTACATTATACTCGTGGATATTCCAAAGCATTGAATGTCATTGGCGCAACCTATACCGATATGGGTGATGTTTCCAAAGCATTAGATACACACTTGGAAAATTTACGCTATTGCGATTCGTTGAATTTACAAGAAATGTTTGGCGCTATTTATATGAATATCGCCAATGTCTATTCTCGTCAAAATAATTATGAGCGTAATTTGTTTTACTTGAAAAAAGCAATTTCCGAATGCGAGCGTAAAAAAGCAGATAACGGACTTTGTACTTCATTAAATAATATTGGGACTACTTATTACCAAATGGATAGTCTTTCTAAGGCTCGTGAAGCATTTATACGAAGTATTTCCATCATCAAAAATCCAGATGCGAAGCTCAAAAGCCGCGAAACACAGACCTTGTATGCACTTTCTGGTTTGTCGTTAGTATATGCCCGCGAAGGTCTTTTTTCAGAAGCCGATTCGTGTATTCGCGCAGCAACAGTTCTTTTAGATTTGTTGCAAAGCGATTATGAACGCGGCCAAGCATATATAAGTTTTGGTGGTGTTCGTAGCATTCAAAAACGCTATTCGGAGGCCGAGTACTATTTTCTAAAATCTGCCGAAATTTATCAGATCATGGGTATGCCCGATCAAGAGTCCATTGTATATGGCCAATTGTCGGAAATGTATATTTCGACCGGTAATCATCGAGAGGGATTGACGTATTATAAAAAGTATATGCAGGCGAAGGACACGTTGTTTTCGGAATCGGTTTTTCGGCATCAAGGTGAAATGGAAACCCTGTACGAAAGTGAAAAGAAAGATCGCGAAATTGAATCACTCACGCAGGAAGAATCATTAAATCAAATTTATCTTTTTGGTTTGATTGGTGGTTGTGGAATTTTGGCGGTGATTGCATTTCTAATATGGAACAGAAGCAAATTGCGTCAACGCATCAATGATGAATTAGCTGCACGCAAATCGATAATCGTTGCAAAAAACAAAGACATTACCGATAGCATTACGTATGCGCGTCGCATTCAAACGGCTATGCTTCCTCCGGATGATGCATTTAAAAATTGGTTTGCCGATTCATTTGTCCTCAATCGTCCACGCGATATTGTCAGTGGCGATTTTTGGTGGGTGAACGAACGTGAAGGAGAATTGCTTTTTGCTGGCGCCGATTGTACGGGACATGGCGTTCCTGGAGGTTTTATGAGTGTGATGGGCGCAGCGTTTTTGAATGAAATTACCACAGAAAACGGAATCACCGATCCTGCCGAAGTTTTAGGCTTGCTCCGGCACAAAGTTATTGGATCGCTTCACCAACAAGGCGATCAGGCGCGCTCGCAAGACGGAATGGATATTGTTTTTTGCCGTTATATCAAACAAACACGCCAGCTCGAATTTGCATGTGCAAATAACCCGTTATGGGTTGCGCGCGATGCAAAACTGTTGGAGTTCAATGCAGATAAATTTCCTGTTGGCATTCATCATGGCGACTTAAAACCATTTACCAAGCAAACGGTTGTACTCGAACCCAACGACAAGGTTTATGTTTTTACCGATGGATTTGCCGATCAGTTTGGCGGCCCACACGGAAAAAAATTTAAGTATAAACAACTTCGTGAGGTATTGCTTACAAATGCAACAAAAGCCATGAACGAACAGCACAACAAGCTCGAACAGGTTTTTGATGAATGGCGTGGAACGCTTGGCCAAGTTGACGATGTTTTAATTTTAGGTATTCAAATTGCATGAAGAGCCATTCCATCATATTCCTGTTGTTCACGCTACTTACGGGTGTTTCATTGCGAGCGCAGGATCAAAGAGAGATCGACTCGTTAAAGAACTTATTGAATACGGAGATTCCAGACGCTGTTCGTGCCGACGCGCTCTCGGGACTGGGGTGGGAGGTTAGTTACGAAAGCCTTTCGGAGGGATTGGTCTATGCACAAAAAGGACTAGCACTTGCACAAAAAATCCAAAACAAGGAAATAGAAGCCCGCGCTTGGAATGTAATGGGTACAATTTATCTTGATCTTGGCGATTACATTCGCGCTACGGAAGCGCATCTCAATTCTATACGCATACGCGAAGCGCAAAACGATACGCGTGGTTTAGCTACCTCTTACCACAACCTTTCTCTTGTTTATAAAAGTCGCAACGATTTTCAGAAGAATCTTGAATACATGCGCAAATCTTTTTTTCTGCACCAGTCTATCGGAAATGAAGAGGGTTTAGCTGCGAGTTCTTCCAATTTAGGAAATGCTTATTTACGCATCGATAGTGTTGATCAAGCGTTGGCTGTATTTACCAACGGACTAGCATACAGCCGTAGAGCCAATAAACGTAAATGGGAAATGTCGAATATGATTGGCATTTCCGAATGTCTTGCTTTAAACGAACAAAACGAAGCATCAGAAGATACGTTAAAACAGGCCCTGATTCTTGCTCGGCAATTGAACTCGGAATACGAAATGATTAAAATATACGCCGATGTGGCACGCATTCGATTGGTTCAGAAAAAATACGATTTAGCCCTTGCCTATGCCGATTCTAGCTTATGGCTCATTCGGAAAATTAAATCGCCCGATTCGGAAAAAGAAATATGGCAATCAATCGCAAAAATAAAAGAAGCACAAGGCGATTACAAAGGCTCGGTTCTAGCACTCACCCGTTTCCAACAATTAAAAGATAGTTTGTTGAGTGTGAATGTTCAAAAACACCAAAGCGAGTTGGAGACAGTTTATGAGAGCGAAAAGAAGGATTATGAGATCAATTCGCTCATCAAAAAGAAAAGCATTCAGAATACCTATGTGCTTGTTTTAATTGTTGGATTTTTGTTGTTGCTTGGCCTCGCGCTTCTGTTGTTTAACCGCATCAAATTCCGACAACGCAGTAGCGTCTTGCTCGCCAAACAAAATGCCGAAATTGACGAAAAAAACAAAGACATTACCGATAGTATCAATTATGCCAAACGCATTCAGGAAGCCATGTTGCCCGAAGCAGAACAGCTTTATAAACAATTTCCCGAATCATTCATTCTCTATCAACCGAAAGATATTGTCAGTGGCGATTTTTACTGGACATTGGAGAAAGACGATTTACACTTTTTAGTCGTGGCCGATTGTACCGGATACGGAGTTCCAGGCGGATTTATGAGTGTTATGAGTGCAGCGCTTTTGGCCGAAATTGTTACAGAACAAGGTATTTCCAATCCGGCTGAAATACTCGAACGCCTCCGTTCTAGAATTATATCGTCCCTCCGACAAGGCTCTAGTGAAGAAAATAATTCCGATGGCTTAAATATTGCTATCGCTGTTTTTGATGTTGCTAATCAGCAATTGAACTACGCTGCTACCAATTGCAACATTTGGAGGCTGCGCTATAAAACCATTGAACGTCTCTCGCAAGACTCGATTTGTGTGGGATTTGAAAAAGGAGAAATGAAATCCTTTAGTAGTTTTGAAACGTCCCTCCTTGCCGGAGATTATTTTTTATTCCACACAAACGGATTTACACGCCAACTTGCCGCCACAACGAAACAACAATTGGGTGCCAATGTTTTGGAATCCATTATTGAGGCAAACCACCAATTTCGCGGCGATGTTTTGAAAGAAAAAATCAGTGTCGAATTTGAGCAAGCAAAAGGAGAAATTGAGCAAACAGACGACATACTTATGATTGGTGTTGCAACGCCTGTTATACAGAAATAACCTGCCTTTAACCGAACTTTTCACGAATATCAACGTACCAAGAATGGATTTTCTTGAGTGCGTAAGAATATATGAATTTAAATTCTTGTCGGAACCAAAAATTCGACTATCTTGGCTCTGGCAAATTACAGAAGTACAGTATTCCAAAACAATTGTTTTGGAAATTTCAAAAAATCATAGACCCATGAAAAAAGCACTCCTCTTTTTTCTCTTGTTTGGCTTGTCGTTTAGCGTAAACGCACAAAACATATTGTATCCCGGCGAGGTCGTTACAACTCGTTTTGCTGAACTTAGCGACACCGATTATATTGTCAAAGTATTTGACATTGCAGCACCTTCGCAAAACAATGCCCCTCTTGGAGGAAATTGGTACACACCTATGCGTGTTCCTGCTGGCCCTGCATCCTTGTCGGGATGGACACCGCGCCGGCTTGGACGTGTGTTTGGTGTTACGGTCGATACGGTCGGTAATATTTTTGTTACGGCAACAGGTATGACCACTTATTCCTTCAGCCAATACAATGCAGCTGGATTTGGTCCTGCTGGCGGTGGCGGTATTTATAAAATTGCAAACAACGGTTGGGGTGTTACCGATTTTGTAACCACACTTCCTGCCGCTTCTGGTAGTAGCGCAACACAAATTCCCAATACCGGAGTTGGTCTTGGGAATATCTGTTACGATAAATGGAACGATCAGCTTTTTGCTACCAACATGGAAGATGGTAAAATTTATCGCATTTCCCCAACAGGAACTATTTTAAGTTCGTTTGATCCATTCAACGCAGATAACGCATCAGCCGGAATTTCGCCACTCGGCGAACGGATATGGGGCATAAGTGTTTATGGTGGCGATACTGGCGAAGTCCGTGTTTATTTTGCGCGTTGGCGCGAAATGATGTGGCAGCCCTCGCAACGCAACGAAATTTGGTCTGTTGCGCTCGATGCTGCTGGAAATTTTGTGGGTACAGAACGTTTAGAAATTACGATTCCGGCTATTCAACAAGGTAACGGCTCAAACCCAACAGCGGAAATTAATTTTTCCATAGATGGTAAAATGCTCTTAGCCGAACGCAGCATGTCAACCGATAGCGCAACCGATTCACACTATTCCCGCGCGATGCTTTATACATACACTGCTGGCGTTTGGAATGGGCCACTCATCTACAACCAAGGAGAAGATCTTGTAACCGTTACTACAAACAGTACAAACTGTACAGGTGGTGCAGATTTTGGCTATGAGTTTGAAGATTCATTAGGTCGCCCTACTGGATGCGAACAATTGGTGTGGATGATGGCTGATGCCATTGTTTATGATTGGTCTTCTGCAAAATATATATACGGTTTAGCGGGTGTGCCGCTTGCCGGAACCAACTTGAGTACGACCGACGTGAATAGTTATTATATGGACGAAACGAACGACACCACAACGGTTTCAAAATCCTATCTCGGTAGTTTGAAAGTATTCCGCAATTGCATTGATTCTACGTTTACGCCCCCGCCGCCCCCACCGCCCCCGCCAGTTGATCCAATCCCTGATCCAATCTGCGAATCGCTTAATGCGGTAACACCAAACGCCGACGGAATAAACGATTATTTGCAATTTACCTGTGTGGACTCGCTCGGATGGAAAATAGAAATCTACAACCGTTGGGGCAATAAAATTTATGCAACCGATAATTACGCCAATAATTTCCCAGGCGGCTTGCTGAGTGATGGGGTATATTATTACATCCTCGAAAGCTCCGATCTCGTTATCAGTCGCAGTGGATTTTTCCATGTTTGGAACGGGCAACAATAATACATTTCATAAAACCAAAACGCATGAAAACATTTTTTAACCTCCGCAAACTACTCGCAATTTGTGCCCTTGTTTGGTTTTCGTCAGAATCCCTGAACGCGCAAAACGTGCTTTATCCCGGAAACGTAGTTATTACTCGTTTTGCCGAAACAAGCGATACGGATTATATCGTTAAGGTTTTTGATATTGTTGCGCCAAGCTTGAATGGTGCAACGTATGGAAACAATTGGCTCACGCCAATTCGTGTTCCTGCCGGATCTGCCACCAATTCGGGATGGACACCTCGCCGACTCGGACGCGTTTTTGGTGTAACGATTGATGCCGACGGAGACATTTACGTTGCGGCTACGTCTATTGCAACGTATGGATTTCAACAATACAATGCCACAGGTTATGGTTCTGCGGGATCTGGAGGCATATACAAAATTACAAACGGAACTTGGGCGGTAACCGATTTTGTAACCACACTTCCGGCAGCTTCGGGAAGTAGTACAACCCAAATTCCAAACGTAAAAACAGGTATTGGAAACTTGTGTTATGATCAATGGAACGATCAGCTTTTTGCTACCAATATGGAAGATGGAAAAATTTACCGCATTGATATGAATGGTACAATCCAAAGCACATTCGATCCATTCAATGCCGACAATGCTACTCCCGGCTTCGCGCCATTCGGCGAACGTATCTGGGGCATTGCGGTTTATGGTGGCGATACAGGAACTACACGCGTCTATTTTTCACGTTGGTATGAAACGTTCTACTCGCCAAATCAACCCAACGAAATTTGGTCTGTTGCACTCGATGCAAATGGTAATTTTACAGGCTCTGCTAGACAAGAATTTATCATTGATGAATTTGATCCCAGCAACACATCAGGCGGAATGAACCCTACTGCCCAGATTAATTTTTCTGACGATGGAAAAATGTTGCTTGCCGAACGGAGTATGTCGAATGATACATCTACTGATGCACATGCTTCGCGTACCATGATTTATACATACAATGCAGGTGTTTGGAACGGGCCATCCATTTTTAATCATGGAAATGACATTGCAACATCACCTACGTTTACCTCAAACTGTACAGGCGGTTCGGATTTTGGCTATGAGCTTGAAGACTCAACTGGAATGCCCGCTGGATGTGATCAATTGGTGTGGTCTATGGCGGATGCCATTGTATTTTCTGGTGTTTATATCTATGGACTTACTGGAATGCCCGTTGCTGGGAATACGTTTTCTAATGCCGATGCCACAAGTTATTATGTTGACGAAAGCAATGACGTTACAACCATTCCGAAATCGTATTTGGGGTGTATGAAAATTTTCCGCGATTGCAACGATAGCACATTCCAGCCACCACCTCCGCCACCACTTCCCGAAGTTCCATGCGAATTTTTAAACGCCGTAACACCAAACGCCGATGGACTAAACGATTTTCTAACATTCAGTTGCGTCGATTCGCTTGGTTGGAGAATTGTCATTTACAACCGTTGGGGCAATAAAATTTATGCAACCGATAATTACGCCAACAACTTCCCTGGAGGTTTATTAAGCGATGGTGTTTACTATTATGTTTTAGAAAGCCCAGATGCGGCAAGAAACCAAGCGGGATTTTTCCATGTTTGGAATGGGCAACAGTAAGCCGTTCGGTTCTGTACATTAACCGCTTGCTGAAAAACAATTCGACGAGGCAGGTTGTTAAGCTAATAGATCAATGTGTATGTTGATCATTTTCAAATACTGATTTTGATGACCGCTGTATCATGAAAAACAAAACGCCCCTTTTTATTTTTAGTATTCTGTTTGTGCTTATCATGGGTAAGTATATGGGCGCACAGAATACCCTATTTCAGGGTCAGGTAGCCATTACACGTTTTGCTGAACTCAGCGATACAGATTATATTGTTAAGGTTATAGACATTCGTGGTCCAAGCCAAAACGGTGCGGTTTATGGCACAAACTGGAATACACCATTTATTGTGCCAACAGGTTCTGCTGCAAATTCAGGATGGACACCGAGTAGATTAGGCCGTGTTTTTGGAATCACCATTGATGCAGATGGTAATATTTATGTTGCGGCGACATTTATTAGTGTTTATCCGTTGATCTCTTATACACAAACTATATTTGGATCTGCGGGTTCGGGAGGTATCTATAAAATTGAAAATGGAACTTGGGCAGTTACCGATTTCGTAACAACCCTTCCTGCTCCTTCTGGTAGTAGTGCAACTCAAATCCCAAATGTAGGAGCAGGCATCGGAAATTTATGCTACGATCAATGGAACAATCAAATTTTTGCTACCAACAACGAAGACGGTAAAATTTATCGTATTGATATGAATGGCAATATTCTCAGTACTTATGATCCTTTTGGTGTTGATAATGCAACCGTTGGCTTTACTCCACTAGGCGAACGCCTCTGGGGTATTGCAGCTTATGGTGGTGATACAGGCACAACTCGGATTTATTTTTCAAGATGGCAAGAGACCTTATATCAAAATGACAATGACCGAAATCAAATTTGGTCAATAGCTTTAGATGCAAATGGCGATTTTATAGGATCTGAGCAACTTGAGATTACTGTTCCACGCTACGATTCTACAAGTTTCTTTACAGGATCTGAACCAACTGCGCAAATCAACTTTTCTGAAGACGGAAGAATGTTGCTCGCCGAACGAAGCATGTCTGACGACTCGATTTCAGGAGCACATACCGCCCGCACCATGATTTATACATACAATGCGGGAGTCTGGAATGGGCCACTTATCTTCAGTCACGGAAATGATATTTATACCATACCTACTTATGCTACGAATTGTTCTGGCGGTTCAGATTTTGCATACGAATTTGTGGATTCACTCGGTGAGCCAACTGGCTGCGACCAATTGGTCTGGTCGATAGGCGATGCACTGCAATACCCAACACCATTTCTTTATGGATTAATTGGGATGCCCGCTGCTGGCAATACAATTGCCAATGCCGATGCAACAGGTTATTTTATTGACGAGGATAATTCTACAGCAACTGTTCCGAAGACGTACATGGGCTGTTTGAAAGTTTTTCGCGATTGTAACGACAGTATATTCACCCCGCCACCACCTCCGCCACCACCACCAGTTCCCGAAATTCCTTGCGAATTTTTAAACGCTGTAACGCCAAACGCCGATGGACTAAACGATTTTCTAACATTCAGTTGTGTCGATTCGCTCGGATGGAGAATTGTCATTTACAACCGTTGGGGAAATAAAATTTACGCAACCGATAATTACGCCAACAACTTCCCTGGAGGTTTATTAAGCGATGGTGTTTACTATTATGTTTTAGAAAGCCCAGATGCGGCAAGAAACCAAGCCGGATTTTTCCATGTTTGGAATGGGCAACAGTAAGCCGTTCGGTTCTATTCTTGACCGCTTCAAATACTGATTTTGATGACCGCTGTATCATGAAAAACAAAACACCCCTTTTTATTTTTAGCATCCTGTTTGTGCTCGCCATGAGTAAATACATGGGCGCACAGAATACCCTATTTAAGGGTCAGGTAGCCGTTACACGTTTTGCTGAACTCAGCGATACAGATTATATTGTTAAGGTCATAGACATTCGTGGCCCAAGTCAAAACGGTGCGGTTTATGGCACAAACTGGAATACATCGTTTATTGTGCCAACAGGTTCTGCTGCAAATTCAGGTTGGACACTACGTCGTATGGGTCGTGTTTTTGGAATTACCATTGATGCAGATGGCAATATTTATGTAGCTGCAACAGGTATTAGCATAGCTTTTTTTCAATCATTCTCAGCATCCATTTATGGTTCAGCTGGCTCTGGCGGTATTTATAAAATTACAAATGGAACTTGGGCTGTTACCGATTTTGTAACGACACTTCCTGCCCCTTCAGGAAGTAGTGCAACACAAATTCCGAATGTGAATACAGGGCTTGGAAATCTTTGTTACGACCAATGGAATAACCAACTCTTTGCGACCAATAATGAAGACGGAAAAATTTACCGCATTGATATGAATGGTAATATTCTAAGTACGTTTGATCCATTTGGTTTAGACAATGCAACGGCGGGTCTTGTTCCCTATGGCGAACGTCTCTGGGGAATTGGAGCTTATGGTGGAGATACTGGAACAACTCGAATTTATTTTTCAAGATGGCAAGAAAACTTATATCAAAACAGCAACAATAGAAATCAAATTTGGTCGGTGGCGTTAGATGCGAATGGAGATTTTATAGGATCGGAACAATTTGAACTTACGATACCACGCTATGATTCCGCTAGTTTTTTCCCAGGATCAGAACCCACAGCACAAATCAATTTTTCTGAAGATGGAAGAATGTTACTCGCCGAACGCAGCATGACGACTGACTCTACTACGGGTGCGCATACTGCTCGTACCATGATCTATAATTACAATGCGGGTGTATGGAATGGGCCAATTATTTTCAGTCACGGAAATGATATTTATACCATACCTACTTATGCTACGAATTGTTCTGGCGGTTCAGATTTTGCATACGAATTTGTGGATTCACTCGGTGAACCAACCGGCTGCGACCAACTGGTTTGGTCAATGGGCGATGCACTGCAATACCCAACACCATTGCTGTATGGACTAATTGGTATGCCTGCTGCGGGCAATATACTTGCTAACGCCGATGCAACCAGTTATTTTATAGACGAGGATAATTTTTTAGGATCTGTTCCGAAAACCTTTATGGGTTGCATGAAAGTGTTCCGCGATTGCAACGACAGTACATTCACCCCGCCACCTCCGCCGCCGCCACCACCAGTTCCCGAAATCCCTTGCGAATTTTTAAACGCTGTAACGCCAAACGCCGATGGACTAAACGATTTTCTAACATTCAGTTGCGTCGATTCGCTTGGATGGCGGATTGTTATCTACAACCGTTGGGGCAATAAAATTTATGCAACCGATAATTACGCCAACAACTTCCCCGGAGGTTTATTGAGCGATGGTGTTTACTATTATGTTTTAGAAAGCCCAGATGCGGCAAGAAACCAAGCCGGATTTTTCCATGTTTGGAATGGGCAACAGTAATAGGCTCAACATAAAATTTAGAGGCGGCCTGAGTTATCGGGCCGCCTTTTTGATAAAAAGCCCTAAAATCAGCGTTTTCAACATTTTATCGGTTGATAAGTTTGTCAGGTTGGAAAATCTGCGTATCTTTGCAGCCCTATTTCGTATAGGGAATTCGTAATTATTAACATAAATAACTGAAAATCAAGTGGAAACCAACTCTTACAAAACTGTTTCGGTCAATGCCGCCACAGTACAAAAAGGGTGGCTGTTGGTAGACGCCGAAAATGAAACGGTCGGTCGCCTGGCTTCTAAAGTCGCCTATTTGGTGCGCGGCAAACACAAGACTTCCTTTACACCTCACGTGGATTGTGGAGATAATGTGGTGATCATCAATGCCGAGAAAGTCCGTTTTACGGGCAAAAAAATGGCCGATAAGGTCTATACTCGTCATACTGGATATCCAGGTGGTCAACGTTTTTCGTCACCAAAACAGTTGCTCAAAGAAGATCCTTCACGGATCCTCGAACTCGCAATCGGACGTATGCTTCCGAAAAATCGCTTGGGCGATCGTTTGCGCGGTAACGTATTTATTTACGCAGGTACCGAACACAAGCAAACCGCACAAAATCCCAAGAAAATTGATCTCAACACTGTTAAGGAACGTAACCGCTAAACCACATGGAAGTCATCAACACCCTCGGTCGTCGTAAGACCGCTGTTGCACGTGTGTACATGCAACGTGGAAACGGCGAAATCACGATCAATAACCGTGATATTAAGGACTATTTTTCTACCGATGTCCTTCGCAATAAGGTAAAGCAGCCTCTTGCTGCAACCAACAACCTCGAACAATTTGACATTAAGGTCAATGTCGATGGTGGCGGTGTAACCGGACAAGCCGAAGCCATCCGCCTCGGAATTGCCCGCGCACTCGTAGAACTCGATGCCGAGCACAAACCAACGCTCCGCGCAGAAGGTCTCATGACCCGCGACCCACGCATGGTTGAACGTAAAAAGCCAGGCCGCAAAAAGGCTCGTCGTCGCTTCCAGTTCAGCAAGCGCTAATTCACACAGATCTTATCCGTTCCATACTCATCAACGAGAACGCAATGTCAAGAACAAACTTCAACGAACTGCTCGAAGCCGGTGCTCATTTCGGTCACCTCAAGCGCAAGTGGAATCCCGCTATGGCGCCTTATATCTTCACCGAGAAGAACGGCATTCACCTGATCGACCTCAACAAAACGGTCGTCAAAATCGACGAAGCCAGCGCGGCCCTCAAAGCCATCGCTCGCAGTGGAAAGAAAATCCTCTTCGTCGCTACAAAAAAACAAGCCAAGGACATCGTTGCGATGAAAATCAAAGCAATCGGTATGCCTTACGTTACCGAACGCTGGCCCGGTGGCATGCTTACCAATTTTGCTACCATCCGCAAGGCGGTTCGCAAAATGACAAGCATCGACAAAATGGGCGTTGACGGTACACTCGACGTACTCTCTAAAAAAGAGAAACTCATGTTGTCGCGTGAGCGCGCTAAACTCGAGCACACGCTCGGTTCTATCGCCGATCTCACTCGCCTTCCTGCAGCCCTCTTTATCGTCGATATCGTTAACGAACACATCGCTGTTGCCGAAGCCAAACGCTTAGGTATCCCAACTTTCGCTATCGTCGATACAAACGGCGATCCGAACCAAGTGGATTACGCGATCCCTGCTAACGACGACGCTTCTACTTCTATCAGCCTCATCATCGACGTTGTAGCGAAAGCTGTTGTCGAAGGTCTCGAAGAACGCAAAATCGACAAAGACAAAGGCGAAGAAGAAAAAGAAGAAGAAGAAGACAACTTTGGTAAGAAATACTCCGACACCGAAGAAGGTGGCGAAGTAGAACGCTCCAAAGGACCTGCGAAAAAAGGCGCAGGTGCTAACAAAGGCGGAAACGCTGGCGGTGCAAACCGTCGTGGCGGTTCTGCTGGTGGCGGACAACGTCGTCCAACACGCGCTTAAGTCATCTTAGTACTCATTCTTAGAAATTCATTCCAATGTCAGTAACCATTACTGCTGCAGATGTCAACAAACTTCGCACCATGACCGGTGCTGGTATGATGGACTGCAAAAAAGCACTTACCGAAGCCAATGGCGATTTTGACGCCGCTGTCGATTTTCTTCGTAAGAAAGGTCAGAAAGTAGCCGCAAACCGTAGCGATCGCGATGCCAAAGAAGGTCTCGTAATTGCTAAATCTAACGGAACACGCGGTACACTTACTGTACTCAGTTGCGAAACCGACTTCGTTGCGAAAAACGACGACTTCTTTAAAGTAGCCGATAATTTCGCGCAAATCGCACTCGATGCTGCTCCTGCTGATCAAGCTGCTTTGCTCGCTATTCCTTATGAAGGTATTACCATCGGCGAAAAAGTAATTGAACTCGTAGGCAAAATCGGTGAGAAAATTGAACTCTCGAAATACGAATCTGTGAATGCTGGTCAAGTGATTGCGTACAATCACCCCGGCAATAAAATTGCTTGTATTGTTGGTTTCAACAAAGCAGTTAGCGAGCAAATGGGTAAAGACGTTGCTATGCAAGTAGCAGCGATGGCACCTGTTGCCGTTGACAAAAACGATGTTGATGCTTCTACACTCGAGCGCGAACTCGAAATCGCCCGCGAACAAATCCGTCAGGAAGGTAAGCCGGAAGATATGGTTGAGAAAATCGCGCAAGGCAAAATCAACAAATTCTACAAAGAGTCAACACTCCTTAATCAAGAATTTATCAAAGACAGCAAATTGACCGTTCTTCAGTATCTTCAGTCAGCCGACAAAGAACTTACTGTTACTGCGTTCAAGCGTATTGCTCTTGGATAATTCAGTATTCGCATCAATCCCCTCTAAGTTTTTAGAGGGGATTTTTTTTGACCCGTCAATAACACTCGTATGAAATACAAACGCATTCTTCTCAAACTTAGTGGCGAAGCCCTCATGGGCCAAAAACAATACGGCATCGAAAACGAAATTCTCGCTCAGTACGCACACGAAATAAAACGTGTTGTCGAATCGGGTGTTGAAGTTGCTGTGGTGATTGGCGGTGGCAATATTTTCCGCGGCATCTCGGCTGGCGAAAGCGGAATCGATCGTGTTCAAGGCGATTACATGGGCATGCTCGCAACCATGATCAACAGCATGGCGCTTCAATCGGCCTTAGAAAAAGCAGGCGTAAGCACACGCTTGCAATCGGCCATTGAGATGAAACAAATTTCAGAACCATTCATTCGCCGCCGTGCCGTGCGCCATCTCGAAAAAGGACGTGTTGTTATTTTCGGCGCAGGAACCGGAAACCCGTATTTCACAACCGATACGGCAGCCACACTCCGCGCCATTGAAATTGAAGCGGATGTGGTGTTGAAAGGAACACGCGTGGACGGCATTTATACTGCCGATCCAGAAAAAGACAAAAATGCTGTACGCTACGAAAACATTACGTTTGACGAAGTGTACGAGAAAAATTTGAATGTGATGGACATGACCGCATTCACACTCTGCAAAGAAAATAAATTGCCGATCATTGTGTTTGATATGAATAAAAAAGGCAATTTGCATGAAGTTGTTTCTGGCGAACGCGTTGGCACACTTGTTGGATTTTAATTTTTAAAAACAGCGCCACGCAGAAAACTTGTTTAACACGATTGAATCCTTAATTTTACGCAAGCAATACACTTGACTTATGAACGAAGAACTTCAACTCATTCTCGATACGACCGAAGAGTCGATGCAAGAATCGGTTTCGCATTTAGAGACAGCACTTTCTAAAATTCGTGGCGGTCGCGCTTCGGCCAATATGCTCGACGGCATTTATGTTGACTATTACGGCAGCAGCACACCACTTTCGCAAGTTGCAAACGTCAGCACGCCTGATGCGCGCACCATTGCGGTTCAACCTTGGGAAAAAGCCATGATCGATCCGATTATGCGTTCTATTCAAGCAGCGAATCTCGGATTCAATCCAACGAATAACGGAACACTCGTTATCTGTTCCATTCCTCCGATGACGGAAGAGCGTCGCAAAGCACTCGTGAAAAAAGCGAAGGAAGAAGGCGAAGAAGCCAAAGTGAGCGTACGCAATGCGCGCCGCGATGCAAACGAAGAAATTAAAAAAATGATCAAGGCCGGAATGCCGGAAGATGAAGGAAAAGAAGGCGAAGCCAAAGTGCAAGCCCTCACCGATAATTTCAGTTCAAAAGTGGAGAAACACCTCGAGGCGAAAGAGAAAGAAATTATGACGGTTTGAGGTTTTTGCAACAGGATAAAAAGAATCCCGCTACGTTTGGAGCGGGATTTTTTTTGGGTTATTGGATTGAAGTTTAGGGGTGAGTTAATATTTTTTTCTGATGATGCTTTTGATTGGGGATTGATGTTGCTTGTTTCGTGTCTTTATGCGTCAATCCCTCCGTTATTAGAGGATTGTTTGTAAATTGTAGCGTCAATAAATGAGTTGACAATAATAGTAAGCAGAGCACAAACAAAAAGAGTATGAGTTACGATCTGTTTTTTTATAAACAAAAAGGGACCGAAATTTCAACGGACAAAATTTCAAAATATTTGTCAGATAAATTAGTTCCTGCGAATGAGGAGAACTCTCAATGGTTTTTTGAGAACGAAGACACTGAAGTATATTTTTCTTTTGACTATAATGAATCTGACGATGATATTGAAGTTGATGAAGAAATAGAGCAAATTGAAAATTTTGAGGATACTAATTTTACGTTCAACTTGAATTTTATGCGACCAAGTTTTTTTGGACTTGAAGCCTTTGTGTTTGTTGAACAATTTTGCAATGACCTAAATCTGTTTGTTTTAAATCCTCAATCTAATTCCGAACAACCATATAAGCCAAACAGTCAAGAACAGTTTGATACTTGGAACAAAACAAATTTGTGGGCAAGTAAAAACCATTATAAGAAAATGCATAGTTGTTACCTAAGTGAAGAAGATTGTAATAAAGTTTGGGAATACAATTCAAACAGACAGAATTTACAACAAAAAATTGGCGAAGAATATTTTGTTCCTAAAATTTTCTTTTTCAAGAAAAAACAAACGAATGAACCATTTACGCTAACTATTTGGGCAGAACATATTCCTATCATTTTACCGACAACAGATTACATTTTGCTCACAAGAGAATATAAAAAGTTTTTTAGAATAGTAAAAGACACCGCTTTAGTATCAAGAACGACACTTTTAAATGTGTTCGGAAATTACTTTGACAATTTTGACTTTCCAAATTGTAAGATAATTCATCAAGACAAAGCCGACCAAGTAAAAGACAAATTCAATGCAATAAAAACAGAAAAAGAATTTGACAAATTTGCGGAACGATTGGGAATGGAAAATTTATACAATACAAAACCAGATTGAAACTACTAATGTTAACAAGGGTTTGGCGCCAAGCCCTTATGTTTTGGAGGATTGTTTGTAAATTGTAGCATTAATTAATGGGTTATGCATAAGCCGTTGGGCAGACAACAGAAATTCACCAGTCTGCACGACAGAATTAGCTCATAGTATGAAAATAGATAGAAAATTATATTCCGAACAAATAAATACCGAAAATAAAAAAGTTACATATCCAGTATTGATAAAATATTTCGGAGGGAAGAAGGGAACTATTATCGCTCGACGCGAACTATTTATAGATCACCCACTGCCAAAAATTAAGGATCATTTTTTTTCAGCTGTGGATGCAGAATCTTATTCGAAGTATAATCGAGAAAACTCTATCGAGTCTTTGGAAGACTGTGGGTATTTTGGAGATAAGAATAGCAAACCCGAATGGTATGATGGATATGTTTACGAATAAAACGGCTGCCAACAGTACGTGCTCAATCAGCAAGGCCATGCGCTTTACAGATAATTTGCTTGTAGCCGAGGGTTTTGTGCGTCATATAAAAAAACGAAACCCACTAGTTTGAATTGCTTCAGGGACTAGTGGGAATAAGATTAATTAAAGATAAAGCAAACTTTAACACACACATATGCAAGGTCAAAAATAATTTGACCTTTACCACTAACGGTAGAAAGCTAACCGGCAAGGCATGAGTATTTATAAAGAAATAAAAGGGAACGAATTGTATTTGTATATGAATGGAAAACTCATATACAAGCGCTGGCTAGATACCGGACAATCAAACGTTTTTGATGTTATGGCTTACAACAAATATACGTTGACGAGTTTGCGCGATCAGAAGTTTGAAAGAATGGACAATCTTTTTGTTAAGGCGCGGCTTAAATTAAATGATCATCGAAAAACTGGATTCAAAACAGGTTTCAGACCCAACCATGTATTTGAGTATTATCCTGACGGAATTGTAAGGACATTTATTGGAGAAATACGTTTTGAGGGAGATAGGCTTTTTATGCCCGGAGAAGAAGCAATTGTTACTGTTTGTTTTTTGCTGAGTCTGCCAATAGAACAATACATCCAAGTTGGTCAACGTTGGTTTATTCATGAAGGTCTTAATAAAATTGGTGATGCGGAGATCTTAGAAATATTAGACGAAACATCGTGGGTATAAAACTATCATTGCCAACCAATCCACACCCTTTTTTTGCGCAGTAATGTTCAAATACATAAATTAGACTTACGAAAAAACAAACCACCATGAACAAACTAATCGTACTAATATTGACAGTACTTGTTTTTTCCTGTAAGGACAAGGCCAAAGACGATAGCAACGAGCAACTCATATTTGACAGAATTGAGTTTGTCTATAACTTAAAACAAACGGTTGACGAAAAAACGTGGGCCAGTTTTAACGACAAAGAATACGATTTGCCATTGATTTATTTCACCGACACAAGTTCTTATATCGCCAATCCAACAGAAAAGTTCTTGAACACATTTAAATCAACGCTAGTTTTTCAAAACGGGCAAATCAAAATTTACAAGACAAAAAGCAGAGTAGATAGTTTGCCCTTTCACATGGAAACCGGAATGACATTAGGTACTGCGACCGATAACTTTAATTATCATTCCCCCTTTATGATGTGCAGCAGTTTTGAAGAAACCAACAAAACTGTTCCCAAAGTTCGTTCAACAGAAGCGTGGTCAACAATGATCATGCACGAATACTTTCATGGCTACCAATACAAACACAAATCATACATAGACTATTATGAAAAAGAAATTGTTCAAATTCAGCCCGATAGTTTAACTGCGCTTTACCAAAATAACAGTTGGTTTAAAAAATCGATTGACGAAGAAAATCAATTGCTATTGAACGCATTAAACGAAAATGACAGCATAAAAACAAAAGCCACCCTTGCCGCATTTTTTGAATTGAGGAATCAACGCCGAAAGCAAGTTTCTGAGCAATTAAATTTTGATATTGCTAACTATGAAAAATGCTACGAAACCATGGAAGGAACAGCAAGGTATGTTGAGTTTTCGCTTTACACGCTTTTTGCTACAATGCAGTCGGATAATAAACTTTTGAAATCGGATACTGCTTTCAAGTCGTTTGGCAAGTTCCGAAAATACAACATCGAGCAAGACCAATGGTTGTATCAAACGGGAAAGGGGACATACTTTTATGCAACAGGGTTTAATATGGTAAGGCTTTTAGATAAATTAAAAATAGAATATAAATCAAGGCTCTTCAAGGAAGGAAAAACAACACTGGAAGACCTACTACTTGAAAAGTAGAAAGGTAGTTCATATCTTATCTTGCTTACAATTACGTTAATAACTCAAACCCCACCCTGCAAAATAGTGCGCCTAATTAATCGACTACAAAAACATGACACCAAGCGAGCAAATAGTAGCATGTGAAAATAGACTTTTACAAGCCCTGAAAACAGGAGATACCAAGGTGCTTGATGAACTCATTCACGAAGATTTGATTTTTAATATTCCGACAGGAGAGACCATTACAAAAGCAATGGATATTCATAATTACAGTTCAGGGATTTTGATTGTTTCCGAAATACAGGCATCTGACCAAGTTGTCAAAGCTATTGACGATGTTTATAGTGTGGCGGTTACTCTTGAGTTAAAAGCAAAATATGCAGGTCAAAATATTGATGGAAAATACAGGTATTTAAGGGTATGGAAATTCACCGAAAATTCATGGAAAGTAATTGCTGGAAGCGGATTTCAAATCCATCGATGAACACTACACAAAAACGAATCGCGAATTTCTTATTTGAATGATTACGGTATATGTACTCTTATGAAATCGGCCTTTATGAGCGCGCCATAACGCTACTGAAATTTTTCCAAGTAACAAATCATAGAATAGCTGAAAAAGAATAACCAAGCACCAACACCATCAGAACGCAAAGGGCGTGTCTGTTACACAGTAATAGATGCGCCCTTTTTTGCAGTATTTTAATGGCAGCGCATTGACGATATACCTTAACCATTATGCCGAAAATTTTAAAATCGATCAGTTCAATTTCTGAAAAAATTGGAGAAGTAAATGCCAATCACCTCAGCAAACAATCGCCCCAACTCCGAAAACAAAATCAAATTCATTCCTTTTTACAAATCGAAGGCAAGGGCTTAAAAATAATGATCTCAAAATCAGCTAATTGGCCTTATAGGTGTAAAAAATACACTTTGATTTGTTTGGCGTATTAAAAAGTAAATTACCTTAGTGTCATAATTACACTATTTAAATGAAACGCCAAATCGCCAATTCCTTTTTAGCCGTCGATTCTGTAATCTTCGGTTTTGATGGCGAATGCTTACGTGTTTTGCTCACAAAGCGGTTAAACGAGCCTTATCTTGGTTATTGGTCGTTGCCCGGTGGTTTGGTGCGTGTAGATGAATCAACTGCCGCAGCTGCAGTTCGGGTTTTAGAAGAAAAGACGGGATTAAAAAAAGTATATCTCGAACAATTATATACGTTTAGTGATCCTGACCGTGACCCACGGCAACGGATTGTATCGGTTGCGCATTATGCACTCGTACGTTCAACCGATCACGCAATTCACGCCGGACGACATACCGAATTGGCGGACTGGTTTGATCTCGACGAAAAAAAGAAACTCGCCTTTGATCATCGAAAAATTTTAGATCTTGCTATTGAACGTGTGCGAGGACAAATTCGCTACAAGCCTATCGGATTTGAATTACTTCCAACACGATTTACCCTCACGCAACTTCAAAAATTATACGAAGCAATTCTCGGTACGGCATTAGACAAGCGAAATTTTAGAAAAAAAATCCTTGCCATGAACTTGCTCGAAGGACTTGAAGAAAAGGAAATAGGGGTGGGGAGAAAACCCGCCCAATACTGGCGCTTCGATAAGAAAAAGTACAATGAACTCACACAAAAAGGATTTGTATTCGAACTCTAAACAGCATATAAAATGAGCGAAAAAAATTTTGACATTGGTATTGTTGTTGGCCGCTTTCAGGTCAACGATCTCCATCCCGGACACATTAACCTCATTGAGTCGGTAAGTAGCCGACACAAACGGGTTGTTTTGTTTTTAGGTGTTTCTCCTGCTTTGGTAACACGCAACAATCCACTCGATTTTGTAACACGGAAAGAAATGATTTTGCAACGTTTTCCCAATCTTTCTGTTTTATCGATCCCAGATATGGCTTCCGATTTTGATTGGAGTCGCGAACTTGATCACCGCATCCGTGAAGCATGTCCGGTAGGAAGCGTTTTGTTGTATGGTGGCCGAGCAAGTTTTATTTCTAGCTACCACGGTACTTTTGAAACAGCCGACCTGAACCAAATTATCTCACCCGTTTCCGGAACAGATATTCGCAAAGAAGTTAGCCAGGAAGTTAAAGGCAGCTCAGATTTTCGCTCTGGTGTTATTTTCGCCGCCTATAATCAATACCCAAAAGTTTATCCAACAGTCGATGTTGCTATTGTCGATGGTGATCGTGTTTTGCTGGGCAGAAAACCACACCAAGAAAAATTTAGATTTATCGGAGGATTTGCCGATCCCGAAGACGCTTGTTACGAAGATGCCGCAAAACGCGAAGCATCAGAAGAAACAGGATTAGAAATAGGTGAAGTAAGCTACATCGGATCTGCCCGAATCGACGACTGGCGTTACCGCAGCGAACGCGATAAAATCATGACTTTGTTTTTTAAAGCCAATTATGTGTTTGGCAAGCCCGAAGCAAAAGACGATATCGCCGAATTGCGTTGGTTTGCAATAGATGAACTCGATAGTGAGAAAATTGTAAACGAACATCATGAACTGCTCCAACTCTTTTTGAAAAACATAAAATAAAAACTTGTATTTATGATACGCAACAACATCTTACTGCTGACCGACAGTTATAAAGTAAGTCATTACAAACAATATCCTGCCGGAACAACAACCATTCACTCATATTTTGAGTCGCGTGGCGGACGATTTGATAATACCGTTTTCTTTGGTCTTCAGTATTATTTAAAAACATATTTAGAAGGTCCAATCGTTACCCGTGAGAAAATTGAAGAGGCGGCAAAGCTTTACGCTGCACATTTTGGAAACGAAACACTTTTTTACCGCGAGGGTTGGGAGTACATTCTCGATCAACATGCTGGCCATTTACCAGTTCGTATTCGTGCCGTAGAAGAGGGAACAGCTGTGCCCACGCACAATGTATTGATGACCATTGAAAATACCGATCCAAAATGTTGGTGGTTGACCAATTATCTTGAAACACTTCTTGTTCAGATTTGGTATGGGACAACTGTTGCTACACAATCGCGCGAAATAAAAAAACGCATTTTGCATTACCTCAACGAAACCGGAGATCCAACTACTATAAATTTCAAACTTCATGATTTTGGATTCCGTGGTGTTTCTTCTGTAGAGTCTGCTGCAATTGGTGGCGCGTCGCATCTAATCAATTTTAGCGGAACAGATACGGTTATTGCTTTAGCCATGATTCAAGATTGTTACAAGACCCAAGATGTTTTTGGATTTTCCATTCCTGCTGCAGAACACAGTACGATTACTTCTTGGACGCGCTCACGCGAAGCTGACGCGTACCGAAACATGTTGACACAATACCCTGAAGGATTAGTGGCTGTGGTAAGCGACTCGTATGATGTCTATCACGCATGTGAGAAAATCTGGGGCGAAGAATTGAAAGCGCAAATTCTGCAACGTAAAGGAACGCTTGTTGTTAGACCCGATTCTGGAATTCCCAAAGATGTGGTTTTACGGATTGTTGAAATTTTGGGCGACAAATTTGGTTATACAACGAATGCAAAAGGTTATAAAGTTTTGGATCCGCATGTTCGCGTGATACAAGGCGATGGTGTTGATTACGACAGCGTAGGCGAAATTTTAGAACACCTCAAAAAACAGGGCTGGTCGGCAGATAATGTCGCATTTGGAATGGGTGGTGCTTTGCTTCAAAAATTAGATCGCGACACACAAAAATTTGCATTCAAATGCAGTGCCGCCATTGTTAATGGCGAAGCACGCGATGTATTTAAAGATCCAATTACGGATCAAGGCAAACGCTCGAAACGAGGTAAACTGAAATTGGTTTTAGAACATGGAACACTCATCACACGCCGTCTTGAGGAAGCTGGCGAAGATGTTATGAAAACCGTTTTCGAAAACGGTAAGATCCTTCAAACCACTACCTTTGAAGAAATTAAAAACCGCGCCTCACTTTAAATTATGTCCATGCAACCCATCATCATCACCACAGAAGTTTATGCCTATCTCGGTCAAGAAATGATCGATGGCGGAAATTATGAAGCTGGAAGAATTGAAGTGAAATTATTTCCTGATGGAGAAAAATACCATCGTCTATTAAACAACCTAGAAGGTCGCGATGTGATTTTAGTTGGTGGTACAATTGACGATGCCTCAACATTGGAGTTGTATGATTTGGCTTGCGCAGCGGTGCAATACGGCGCGCAATCGCTTACACTCGTTGTGCCTTATTTTGGTTACTCCACCATGGAACGCGCCGTGCGCCCGGGCGAATTGGTGAAAGCACGCTCGCGCGCTTTGTTGCTCTCTTCTGCACCACGCGCTGTAAGAGGAAACCGCTTGCTCCTCGTCGATTTGCATACCGAAGGCTTGCCGTATTATTTCGGTCCAGAAATTCGTCCCATTCATGTATATGCCAAATCGGTGGTGATGGATGCCGCCAAAGAATTGGGCGGAACAAATTTCGTACTCGCAGCAACCGATGCCGGACGCGCCAAATGGGTAGAATCGCTCGCGAATGATTTGGGTGTAGCGGCTGCATTTGTGTATAAAGAACGCATCAGCGGAAGCGAAACCAAAGTGAGTGGCATCAATGCCGATGTGCGCGGAAAAGAAGTGATTATCTACGATGATATGATTCGTACCGGAGGCTCAATTGTTGGCGCCGCGCAAGCCTACCGCGATGCAGGAGCTTCCGGCGTGTCTGTCATCACCACGCACGGACTTTTTGTTGGAGGCGGCTTGGAGAAATTACGAAATTCAGGAATCATTCGTTCTGTTGTTTCTACCAACACACATCCCAACGCTGTTTTAGTGCAAGACAATTTTTTAACTGTAAAAAGTATTGCGCCCGTTCTCAATCGCGCTTTACAAAACCTCAACCATTGGTAAAATGATTCTGAACGCCATTCGCAACGCACTTGCTGCAAAAGAAAAACGCAACTGGGAAAAAACATACTGGGCCGTTGATATTCACGGTACCATGATTTTACCAAATTACCAAGCCGGAAATATCCCCAAACAATTTTATCCTTTTGCAAAAGAAGCCTTACAAGAAATAAGCAAGCAAAAAGATATTTGCCTGATTTTATACACTTGCTCGCACCCGCACGAGATTGTTGAATACTTGGCCTATTTCAATTCGCTTGATATTCATTTTCAATACGTCAACAAAAATCCCGAAGCCGAGAATACAGACTACGGCAACTACACCGATAAACTTTATTTCAATGTTTTGTTTGAAGACAAAGCCGGATTCAACCCAGAAACCGATTGGGAAGGTGTTTTGAATTTTATGAAAACACGCACATAAAAAAACCGAACACTCCATGTTCTGTCTGGGGAGACGAAAACAACCGGAGCGTTCGGCCACTACTTTAATTAGTTGATAAATCAACCATCCATTCGGACAATTTTTGGTGTAAACATACCCAGAACCTCAACCAAATCTTCTTGCGCACGCATAACGGTATGAATGTCTTTGTACGCTTGCGGAGCTTCATCCGTTCCACCGCCAATCAAGGTTACGCCATGATCTTTGAGCATTGTTTTCAACGCATTTGCGGTAACCGCCTGCATCGCTTTAGTTCGCGACATCTGACGACCAGCGCCATGCGAAGCCGATTGAATGGAAGCTACTTCACCTTTCCCACGCACAACAAAACCTGGAGCCGTCATCGATCCCGGAATAATTCCGAGAACACCTTTTCCGGCAGGCGTAGCACCTTTGCGGTGAACAATCAATTCGCGTCCATCGACAATTTCTTTCCACGCAAAGTTGTGGTGATTTTCAATTCGCGCTAAAGGCTCGAAACCAATTGCTTTTGCAATGCGATCGTGAATACGGTGATGACAAGCCGAAGCATAATCACCCGCCAAGTTCATGGCCGCCCAGTATTCCAAACCTTCTTGCGTATCGAGTGAAAGCCACGCCAAATGTTTTGCCTCTTTTGGAAGCTGTGTCAACTTCATCGCCAAACGTGTATAATGTCCGGCAATGGTTGCACCCAATCCGCGCGAACCCGAATGCGACAACAACGCCACATATTTTCCTGGAGCAAGATTCATATCGTTATCGGCATGCAGAATTTCAATCAAACCAAATTCTACAAAATGGTTTCCAGAACCAGAAGTTCCCAACTGACGATACGCTTTGTTTTGCAGTTCGCGCACCAATGGAATTGTTTTGAATTCGTCGCGTTCAAAAATCGCATGTTCACTACGCTCTTTGATTTCGCCACCCGTTCCAAAATTCGTGTTGTCGAGCAACGCTTTTTTAAGTGGCGACGCATAACGCGCAAACACCTCTTCCGACATGTCGAAAACAGTCATACACATACGACAACCAATATCAACACCAACACCGTATGGAATCACTGCGTTTTCAGTGGCCAACACACCGCCAATCGGAAGGCCGTAACCTTGATGCGCATCAGGCATCAAAGCTCCTGCAACAGAAACTGGCAGACGAATGGCAATATCCATTTGCGAACGTGCACCAGCATCGATATGCGCTTCGCCGTAAATCGCATATTCACGCGCTTCGTCAACCAATGAAAATGTAAGTCCGTCTTGAATTTTTTTACCAATCAAGGCAACCGCAATTTTTCCAAGAAATTCATCTTCCGTAAATGCCTCTGGATTTTCTAAAACTTCTTTCAAAACCACCAAGGCATCTTCCAACGAATGATGTTTGTAATGCTGATGCATTACTTGAATAGCTACGCCAATGGCTTTGTTTTGTGGGTAACCAATTTTTCGCAAGTCTTTACCTTGCAGTTTTAATTTAGCCATATTATTTTTTTTGGATCAACTTGATCCGAGCTAGTTGTGTGAATAATTTAGAAACGAAATTACGTTTCCCTTCGAAAGGTGCTGTATAAAGTTTATCTCCATACATGCAAACCGGTTGGTTGCCCTTGACGGGCGAACGAAGTAAAAAAGAATTTTTCATCGATTGCAAAATTGAAGGGTGAATTAATACAGGAATAGACCAACAATAAGGTGTGCCAACAGATAAGCTAAAATTACTTTTTCCAGCACACACAATCGGTTTAGAAGATTTCGCACGAAACCTTTCAAACGGATTTTTTCGAGTACACGATTTATGCGTATTGTTTTCATTTGAAACCTCCTTTCTTTTTTATTTTTTGTTTGTGGATGCAGTAAGAATCGAACTTACTCAGCCCGAAGGCACAGGTTTTACAGGCCCGCACGGCTCTCCAGCTCCGTGGTACATCCAAAATGTATTTTGTAAACGTGTTATGAATACGCATACAAAAACCCTCCTCAGCGTTTGAAACGCGGAGGCACGAGATTCGCGTTTGTAACGCGAAAATTCATTTGATTTCAAAATCGTATCGCTAGCCTGATACTAATGAATCTCAGAAATGCTTATTTCATCCCAATGAATTGTGAGAAGACTAGATTTTTTGTCAGACAATACTACTTTTTGCTTTAAGACAAGCATGCAAGCACGATTTAATTTTGTGGGGCATCAAGAGGGATTCGAACCCAAAACTCCAGCTTCACAGGCCAGCGTGTTACCATTACACCAGTGATACCATGATGTTGTGTTTGGCACAACAAAAAATGTGGACAAAGCAGGACTCGAACCTACACGCCCCCGTCTTCAGCGGGGCGCTCTACCATTGGAGCTATTTGTCCTAGTGCTGCTGGCCGGAAAGGGCTTTCACCTTTACCGTTCTCGTACGAATGAGCCGCTCTTCTGTTTGAGCTACACGGCCAGCAATGCGGGAAAAGAAGGGATTGAACCTCCGACATGTTGCTTAACAGGCAACCGCTCTACCACTGAGCTATTTTCCCAAAACAGATGATCTGTTTGATAAAGTCGGGATGATTGGACTCGAACCAATACGCTCCTGCTTATGAGGCAGGTGATCTTACCAGATGATCTACATCCCAATGATGTATTTATTTTTTTGTCGGGATAGCTGGACTCGAACCAGCAGCTTCCGGTTTCCAAAACCGGTGTGCAGCCTTTGCACTTCATCCCGTTATTTATTATTTCTGCTGCATTTCAAAAATTCGGAAAGAAACAGATTTTTAATGTGTTGACGATCTGGAAGGATTCGCACCCTCGTCTTCAGGTTCGTAGCCCGAGATTCTTCTGCTGAACTACAGATCGTATAATGTGTTGACCCGGCTGGACTCGAACCAGCAACCCCCGTGTTAAAAGCACGGTGCTCCACGCAATTAAGCTACGGATCAGTATGGTGCATTGCTGCACATGTTGACCCGGCTGGACTCGAACCAGCAACCCTTGTCGTATCAGGACAATGCGCTAACCATTACGCTACAGATCAATTTTTGTTTTTGATTTATCCATTGATCCAAAGCCTTAAGCGAACCCTCTTCAACAAGGATCAGATGGAATAATCTTTCGTTTAATCGTTTTCATGTTTTTATTTTATTAGTTGATATATCAACTGATTTGTTTTTAATCGGTCTGATAAACTCAAACCATTTCAGTAAGTCTGGAGGGATTCGAACCCGCACTAGATGGTTTCTAAGACCATTGCCTCTGCTCCCGATAACTATCGGGAGGCTACAGACCTATTTTGCGGAGAGCGAAGGAATCGAACCTTCACCGCTGTTACGCGAAACACCTTAGCAGGATGCCCCGACAAGCCAATATCCGGCTGCTCTCCAATTGTTTTGCGGAAGGTGAAAGACTCGAACTTTCAACGGTTTTGATACCGACGGCAGTTTTCAAGACTGCTGCATGACCAGTTATGCTAACCTTCCATGGTGCGGAGATGAAGGGAATCGAACCCTCTCTACCCGAGAGACAATCGGGCGTTCTACCACTGAACTACACCTCCAAAGGCGGCGGCGTTTCGCGCACCGGACCGCACACGCCGCCACATGCTGATCCTGAATTTGTCATACGAATAGAATCCATAAGTATCCTTTCTTATTTACTGATTAAAACAATACGGAAGCTGATCGATTTCTTTATTTCGGATACGGTCGATGGCTTCCTTGGCTTTTTCCGTATCGCGGGCACAGAGTGATTCGCGTTTGGCAAATCGGTAATGTCGTAGTGCTTCTTCGTACTCGTGTTTTTTTTCAAACGACAAACCGATTTCCAAACCAACACAAGCATTGCATACTTCTGCATGTTTCAATGCCAGTTCACCGACTTCCAATAAACGCGCGTGTTTCTGTTGTGCGTTTAAGATTTCTAGCAAACTCATGTAAGTCCAACTTAACTGCGGATCGAAACGAAGGGCAAGTTCCAAGTGTCGTTCGGCTTTCTGCGAATTGCCAAACTCTTCGGAGTGAATCATCGCCAACTCGTAATGCGCTTTCGCGTGAGAAGGTTCTTCTTCCAGCACTTCTTCCAACAACCGCAACGCTTTTACCGTATTTCCGTAATCGCGTTTTTGCGCTGCTTTCAAGTATTTTTCTTCTATTGAAAGATAGATGTTCATTGTTCTGTTTTTTTTAACTGATGCCGGAACAGGTATCGAACCTGTATGCTCAGAATCAAAATCTGATGTCCTACCGTTAGACGACCCGGCAATGTTGCCGGATAGCTGTGGCGTTTTTGTTTTTTTGTATTCCGCTACATGTTATCCAGTTTGCGGAAAGGTTGTTTATTGAAGTTCATTTTTCGGTTTTTTAAATGCGTTAATAAATGAAGATTGGGCAAAAAGCGAAATGGATTTCTTTGTAATGCTCTACCACTGAGCTACCCGATTGCATACACAACCGGAGCACGACTCGAACGTGCGACCATTGCATTAGAGTGCGAAGTATTCCATCTCTACGACACCAATCTTTTTTCTGTTGTGAATTGTTGAGCAGAACGTGAGAGTCGAACTCACTCCTTCGCATTGGAAGTGCGCGATGCCGCCATGAACACCTGTTCTGCTTGTGTGTGATTTTTTGCGTAGTGCGTGAGGATAACTTCTACGCGTTTGCAACGCGTAGAAACGAAATTCGTTAGCCTTGGGCTAACAACGCGAAATCAGAAATCATGAAAGGCATAAATTAGTTAAACGAAAAATTCATCTAACGCGCGTTGCAAACGCGCTTCTGATGCATACGCGTTGCAAACGCGTATGAGCCCTTATTCTAACGCACCAAAAAATCATTGAAGTAAAAAGCAGATCTGCTTTCATTTGCCGAAGCAAAGGATGGATTCGAACCATTTGAGCCAGAAGTATCAGATCTATACGACATTCAATGAGGTCAAACAAGTTGCGCGTAATGAATGTGTGTATTGTTGATTTCGTTAAGAGCGAAGAACTACACAACAACGACAGCACAACTTGTAAGTCATTAAAAACAGAGCAACAAAACCATAGCTATTTAATACTATTCCCTACCGGAATCGAACCGGCTGCTTGTTCTTTAAAACAAATCGACACCTTATGAAGTCGAAATTTTTGGAATTTGAAGTTTTCACTTGAAACTTGAAATTTCTACATATCAGGGAGCGAAGTAAGCCATGCTACGACATCTGTTTTATAAATTATACAGCAGCAAAAGCGAGGTGAAGCGGAGATTCTCGTATAGGGATTTGCACCCTTCCCGAATGATAACATTCAGGCCCTTCTCCTGGTTGCGACGAAGGAAATCACTTCTACGGCATGCTGTATATTTCAAGGTCTCCTCGCCGGGATTCGAACCCGGAACTTTCATCTAGCAATGAAATCGTCTGACTCTAAATGCGCTTCCCTACTGAGACTTTTGTCAGGTTCGGTGCTTCTGCAAAATCTACCCATAACAGCGCGCAGCCGTTACCGGAATATTCAGACTTGACACGGTTCATGAACTTTTTCCGCCGCTTTGCCTTTTAAGCTACGAAGAGGAATGGATGTACTTGTTTTTTTTCACAACAGTATTTCAAAGAACGAGTTTTACTTTTTAATAATTGGGCAACAGTCGAAAAGTCGATTTTTTTGAACTACATCGCTTGCGCGAAGACGTGATTTGAACACGCATCCTCCAGTTTACGAAACCAGCGTTCTACCGAAGTAATACTTCTCTACGACACCAATTATTCGGGGTTATCATTCCCGCGCACCTCGCAGCGCGCGGGAGTGATTACAATTCAATCGATTCAATTGCATCAAGTGTCTGACCACCTGCCTCGATGGATGCAAGCACATCGAAAATTTTATCAGACCAACCTGCGATGAGAAATACATCGTTCTTGTTGATTTGGAGTGGAGCGTTTCCGTATCCGGCCAAATCAAAAATGTACAACTTCGCTTGTGGTGCGATTTTTTTATAATCGGTCCATGCTTTTTGCATCGAGTCGAAACCAATATTGCTGTTCCAGATTTGCGTATCGGTGAAGACAAAAACTTTATCTACTACCCGACCACGTTGCACCAAATCGCGAACAACTAAATGTCCGTTTGTGGAGTAGCCAACTTCGCCTTCGCGACGGTGAAACTCAAGCACATTCGCAAGTACGTTTGTTTTTGCAACGGCTATTGTTTTCCAAACATCACCAAACATGCCTACTGCAACATTTTTGCAACGCACTTGCAAAAGCATACCAAGCAAAAGACCGATGTCGTAATTCTGAATCGTACTTTTTGCGCTGATGTTTCGCTGCATGGATCCTGAAACGTCGCACGCAATAACTACGCGTGTGTTGTTTTCAAAACCAGCAATGTTTGCTGCGCTATTCAATGCGGCTACATCAACGGCGGCCATCAATGCTTTGGCTTGTGGCTGAGGCATTTTTGACAATTCGCGGTATGCAGACAAAAATCGAAATGGCAATTGCTTTGAACGTTTAACTTGTTCTGCATCGCTAATTTGCGCTGCAAGTTTCAAGATATGATCAAACGAAACGTTTGCTTCAACGATGTTTCGCATGTTACGAAGCAAGGCCATGTAACCAATTTTTCCGCTATCGATCAACTCTTCCCATTTGTTAGTAAACGCTTTTTGTCGTGCATCAGCTGATTCAAATTTTTGCTGACCTAAAGCCGACAATTCGGTTTCCCAAGTGTAAGGCGTTGCGAGTGTATCGTTTGCAATTTTGTTGAACAAGTTTTGCTGTGTTTCGTCTTTCGCTTTTGGGTGAACGAGAAACAAGGCATCGCGAAGTTTAACGGCCGCATCGCGGTTGTATTTTGCAAACTGATATTCATCAAACTTGTTGAACGACTGGCGAAGTCCTGATTGAATTTGCTTCGAGAGCTTATTCAGTTTTTTAACTTCTTTGCGTTCGTTGGCCAATTGGTAGTAAGCCAAAAGTTCGGTGATTTCATCGGCGCGCTGAACAACACGGCTCGTCAATGTCGAAACAAGATTTGTTCCGCGGTGTACTTTGGCAAGTTCAACGGTCAAGACCAATGGAACAGAACGCAAGTACATTTTTTCACGCGCATAAACCGCGAGTTTTGCAACAAATGCTGGATCGTTTTTGGCGACAAGGTTACGAAGACGTTCGAGGCGTTCGCCACCGGTTTCGTAAAATTTATCGCTGAGCGTAGTGGTTACCGTTGCTGCATACAAATCGGTTTTAGGATTGTATTGAAATGCTTGCGCGCCTTCGGCATTGGTAACTTTTTCAGCTTTGTTTCGATTTCGAAGATTGAAGAACATGGGATTGTATGTTTAATTTTTTTTGACGATTTTGATTTTTCAGGCCATAAAAAAACCCGATCTTACTGGATGAGCAGGACCGGGTTGGATTTCGGAGGAGAAAAGGATTTAGGTTTTCTCAATCGGAATGAACTCAGTTCCTGAAAAGCGGAGGCGATCGCCTGCTTCAATTTGCACAAACGCCATAAACAGCTCGGGCTTGTATGAGCCAGAGTCGGCAGCCTTGTGCCAATAACTGTTTATTCTTGAAAAATTATTCATGCGGTTGTTTGGTTTTAAAAATTTGGATAAAAAAATACCCGGCTTTTTCGGGCCGGGCGTGTTATTTATGCTGCAACATTCATGCGCATGAATTACAATACCGGCCACAGGCACGATCAAAGGGCATATTGCCTAGCTCTGATCTGCGTGCTATTGATTGTTTGCTGTGGCGTAACATGATGTTTTGTTTTTTTATTTTCTGTGATTGCGCTGCAAAGATATGATCGGATTTTTTAATAAAACAAATCTTTTTGAAAAATATTTTTTTTCGTGCCAAGTGTAGTAGTGTTGAAACGCTTTCCTGTAAAGGGATTCAGCGGCATAAAAAATTTTTTAAAAAAATACGCCTCGCGCGTGTGCGATGTGCGTGGGCGTAACGCGCAGGTGTATGCGCGTACGCGAGGCAGAAAAATTGGGGCATAAAAAAACACCCGTTCAGCAATTCCGAACGGGTGTTTTGAATTTTTTAGAATTGACTTAGCGAACAATTATATTTTTAGAGAAATAATTTTGGTCAGAGCAAGCCACGATGTGATAGGTAACTCCTTTGGTGAGTTCTTCTTCTAAATCAAGAACAGCAAGTGGATCAGAGCTTGAGGTGATTTCAATTTTTGAAAAATATTCGGCACCACTTTGATCGCGCACAACAACGAGAATGCCATCAGAACTTGTGTTCGAGTTTTTCACGTCAGTAACGGTAGGTGATACACCTTTCCCATCCATAAATTTGACAGGAACCATGTTTGAGTAGCGAACTTGTCCGGCGTTGTCAACAAGACGCAAACGGTAATAAGATAAACCATCAAATGGCAGAAAATCGGTCTCTAGAAATTCAACTTGCGATGTGCTGGCTTGTGTGCGCGAAACCTCAATAAATTCATTGCCATTTTTCGAACGTTCAACAATGTAATTCCCAGACGTAAATTGTGTGTCGGGTGTCCACGTTAATTGAACATAAGCACCATTGGGAACTGCGTTTAAACTATTCAACGTGATTGTTTCTTGCAGCTTATTTTGTGCCCATGAAGCACCAAGAATGGAAGTAAAAACGAGACTGAAAAAAAACTTTTTCATGATCTTTTTTGTATTCGGGGGCGTTCAACTCTAACAAATATAGAAAAGTCTGTGATATATGCTAATGTTCCTGATTTTGAAGTTTTTAACATGGTGTGTTCAAACACAATAATTACCTTGCAGACATGAAAATCAGGTGGATGCCATCGCTTAAGTTCGTCTTTGTTTTTGCTCTGTTTGTCGATGGAATGGTGCTTCTGTCGGGTTGTTTTCGGAAATACATCATGACTGATCGTGAAATTGAAGCGCATTATCAAGCGTTGAAAATTCGCCCTCGATTTTCTTTTGATACGCTAAGTTCTGGACGCAAAATCCATTATGCTGAAGCGGGAAACGATTCGATGCCTTTGCTTGTATTTATTCATGGCGCACCGGGTGCATGGTATGGCTACATGAATTACGTGGATGATTCGATCTTGCAAAAACGATTTCACATACTTGCTATCGACCGTCCGGGTTATGGAAAATCGGACTACGGAAAATCACTTGTCTCCATTGCAGAACAAGCCGAATCGCTTGCGCCATTGATTGCAAAAAAGAAAAATAAACAACACGTTATTTTAGTTGGCCGTTCGTATGGCGGGCCAGTTGCTGCGCATGTTGCCATCAGTCATCCTGAACTAGCAGACGCTGTTATCCTGCTTGCGCCCGCGCTCGATCCCACGCACGAAAAATTCTGGTGGTTTAGCAAACCCGCCAATTCACGCATCATGCGGTGGATGTTGCCCAAAGCAGTCAATGTGGCATCTGACGAAAAATTTGCACACGTTGCCGAACTCACGGCCATGCTTCCGCTTTGGGCAAAACTAAAAACACCCGTTACCGTTGTGCAAGGAAGCGAAGATCAAATTGTTGATACTACTAATTTCTCATTTGCAAAGCGCGTTATTCCTGCATCCAATGCACGTTTTATTTGGCTCAAAGGCGAAGATCATTTCATTGCGGCCCATCAGCCCGAGTTTGTCAAACAATTGATTTTTCAATACGTCGATTCGTTGAAATAAATCCATTTCATGCCGCTTTCGGATTATCTTTGAAGCATGAAAAAAATGGCCCTTCTTGCTTCATTTGCATTTCTTTTTTTTGCTTCCTGCGCGGATGCACAACCGCCCGTAAAAAAAACAAAAGAAACAATTCGTATCGCATTTTATAATGTCGAAAATTTGTACGATACCAAAGACGATCCGAAGGTCAAAGACGAAGAATTTCTTCCTGACGGAAAAAACAAATGGACCGAAGAACGCTATAAAACGAAGCTCGATAATTTAGCGAAAGTCATTCTCGCGATTGGCGATGGAAAAGGCCCAGCAATTCTTGGTATGGCTGAAGTTGAAAATAAAGGCGTACTCGAAGACTTGACTCAAAAAACAGCATTGAAAGAACAACAGTACGGCATCGTGCATTACGATTCTCCCGATGGGCGTGGAATCGACGTTGCGATGATTTATAAAAAAGCAAAATTTCAAGTGCTCGATTCCAAATCATTAACCATGCCTAAGCTATCCGATACACTCCTGCCTACGCGCGATGTCTTGCTCGTCAAAGGAATTGTTGGTGGTCGCGATACACTTTACATCATGGTCAATCATTGGCCTTCGCGTAGAAATGGCACAACCGAAAGCGAACAAAGACGCATTGTTGCCGCAAACTTTATCAAACACATTGAAGATAGTTTGCAAAAAGAAAATCCAAACGCACAAGTCTTGGCTATGGGCGATTTAAACGATGAACCAACAGATGAAAGTCTTCGCGGAATTACACATGCTGCCGATCAAACACGACAAGATGGATTTGTAAACATGATGTGGTCGTTGAAGAAAAATGGCGACGGTACACATTATTACAAAGGTGAAAAAAGCATGTTTGATCAGATTTTAGTTTCGCCATCGTTACTCCGTAAGCGCGGTTATTATACCGAAGAATCAAATGCGCGCATCTTCCGGCCAGATTGGGTGATGGGCGAAGTGTATAAAGGCGATCCGCCTTCGCCGATGCGTACATTTGCGGGCAGCCGTTATCTCGGCGGATATAGCGACCATCTAGCCGTTTATATTGATCTTGTCTTTTCGAAATAGTTGATCTATCAAATATTATGTCGTCTGCACGTGAATCGCTTTTGCGATTGGTCGATTTGTTGTCTTTAGAAAAGACAGAAGATCATAAGCAATACCTCGAACAGTTTGAACGCCACAGCATTGCGGCGCGCCGTAAGAATGGCGTAACGTGGTATCCAGTGGTAATCAGTTCCGAAGAAATTGGCCCTAGCGATAACCTCATCATTGAGATCGAACGGACACAGGGTCAAAATGAACTGCACCAATTTTCAAACGGAAAAGTAATCGAGATTTTTAGCAATACGGGCGATAAAGAGGCGGAATTTTGGAAACTTAACGGAACAGTTCGGAATGCCATTGGAAATAAAATGCGCATTGCGTTGAATGTGGATGAATTGCCTGGCTGGACTGATCGGGGAAAATTAGGCATCAATTTATTGTTTGATGAAAATAGTTACCGCGAAATGCTCATCGCGATTCAAAAAACGATTGATGCAGATCGCTCACGCTTGGCCGAATTGCGCGATATTATTTATGGCGATAAACCAGCAACATTTGAAAAAAAGGATGAAAATATTATCGTTCATAGTTTAAATCGTTCGCAAAACGAAGCCTTACGAAATGTTGTTGCAGCAAATGATGTAGCCATCATCCACGGGCCTCCAGGAACTGGAAAAACAACAACGCTTGTTCAAGCCATTCGGTTGACGTTGATGAAAGAAAAGCAAGTTTTAGTTTGTAGTCCAAGCAATACGGCCGTTGATTTGCTTACCGAAAAATTATCGCGCGAAGGAATTAATGTCTTGCGCCTTGGCCATCCCGCGCGCATTTCAGACGATGTGTTAAATAATACATTGGATGTTAAAATGACGCGACATGCTTCGTACAAAGATTTAAAAGCGTACCGTAAAAAAGCAGAAGAGTATTTTTCGTTAGCCAAAAAATACAAGCGAAGCTTTGGCCATCAAGAACGCGAACAACGGAATTTACTTTATACCGAAGCTCGTCAATTGTTGAAAGATGCCGTTGCGTTGGAAGATTATATTTTGTGGGAACAATTTGAACAAGCACAAGTGATCGCTTGCACGCCTGTGGTGTCGTCGGGCAAGCTCATGCGCGACAAACGATTTGGAACAGTGTTTATAGACGAAGCGGCGCAAGCACTTGAGCCTATGAGTTGGATTCCGATTACACGGGCCGAACGTGTTGTTTTTGCAGGAGATCATTGCCAGTTGCCACCAACTGTAAAATCGAAAAAAGCCGAAGATGGTGGTTTAAAATTTACGTTGTTTGAACGCGTTGTGAAAACGCAACCCTTAGCCACTGTTCTCTTGCAAACACAATACCGCATGCACGAGCACATCATGGGTTTTTCAAACCGTCAGTTTTACGAAAGTAAATTGCTTGCTGATGCTACGGTAAAAGAACATGCGCTTACGCACGATGAAGCAGAAGATTTGCTCGTGCGTCCGGTTGAATTTATTGATACAGCAGGTTGTGGTTTCAACGAACAACAAAATCCTGAATCGTTGAGCCTGAGCAATCCAGAAGAAGGCGATTTGTTGTTGAAACAATTAGGTCGTTTGTTAAAGCAATACGATCAAAACCATACGGAAAAATTGACCATTGGGATTATTGCGCCATACAAACAGCAAACAGAATATCTGACAGAACGTTTAGAACAACAAGAGTGGAAAAACGATAGCCCACATCACTTTGCCGTAAAAACGGTTGACGGATTTCAAGGGCAAGAGCGCGATGTGATGTGCATTAGTTTGGTGCGTAGCAATGATGCTGGCGATATTGGTTTTTTAGCCGATACGCGGCGCATGAATGTTGCGCTTACACGCGCACGAAAAAAACTGCTCGTTTTTGGCGACAGTGCGACACTTGCCAATCATGGATTTTACAAAGCCTTTTTAGATTATGTCGAGGAAATTGGAGCTTACAAAAGTGCGTGGGAGATACTGTACGAACCCGAGTAAAACTTAGAAGCTGTTTGAAATTTGTCCCGAAGCATCTGGATTGAGAATTGTTATGATGGATTTTTGTGCCAGACGAGGCGCGTTTTGCAGGCCATAGTAGAACGACTAAGGTCAAAAAACGCAACGAAGTATGGTGCAAAAAGACACATAACAATTCCGAGGCTTCGGAACGAAGGATGAAATTTAAACAGCTTCTTAATGTTCGCGGTGCAACAATTGATCGGCAAATTGGCGTAAAATTTCTTTTTTGCTTTCGCTGATGGTTAATTCGCTGATGGCTTCGAACGCTTGTTGCTGATGCGCCAGCATAAATCGATTGGCTTCTTCACGTGCATTTGAACGGTTGAAAATTCCAATTACAGCTGCAATTTTTTCTTGTGGCTGATCGGTTGTTGTGCTATACCACACACGCAATTCATCGCGATCAGTTGCAGAGCCATTTTCGAGCGCAAGTAAAACCAAAACAGTTTTTTTATTGGCTAAAATATCTCCGCCGCGTTGCTTGCCTACTTTTTCTGAGTCTCCAAACGTATCTAGAATATCGTCCTGCAATTGAAACGCCATGCCAATGTGCAATCCAAACGTATAAAGCCGTTCGGCATCTTGAGCAGAAGCACCACCGCACAACGCGCCAATCTTGAGGGCTGCGGCAGGAAGAACAGCAGTCTTCAATCGGATCATGTTTAAGTATTCGTCAACATGGAGTGTCCGACGTTGCTCAAAATCCATATCCAATTGTTGCCCTTCACATACCTCGATCGTTGTTTGACTAAATAAATCTAAAATATCGTGCAAGGCAAAAACGGGCGATTTACTCATCAACTTAAATGACTCCGCAAACAAGGCGTCGCCACTTAAAATCGCGATATTGGTATTCCACTTTTTGAATACGGTTTCGCGGCCACGACGCAGGGGGGCATTGTCCATAATATCGTCGTGCAACAAAGTGAAATTGTGAAACAATTCAATGCCAAGAGCAGCCGGAACAGCGGCCTCAACAGAATCAGAAAAAATGCCACAACCTGTTAGTGCCAAAATCGGACGCATACGTTTGCCGCCATGTTCGAGGGTATAACGTAAAGGCGCATATAAATTTTCAGGCTCTTCGGGCAGATTGGAAATCCATGTCCGTAGTTCCTGTTCGATGCGTTCCTGATACGAAGCGATGTTCACGAAAATTCAGATTAAAGAATGTGTTGTGTGTTGTTGAGAATGCGCCGAATGCCCTCTTCAAGCGAAATTGGATTGCGACGCAGCAATTGTTTCATCTTGGAGGCATCGGGTAAACGGCGTGTCATGTCGCCTTCTTTTAAAGCGGGGCCATTGACAATCACCGACGATGATTTTGTTTCGCGGATAACGAGTTGCGCCAATTCAATAATGGTCATTTCCTGATCGCTGCCGATATTTACAACATCATCTACAAATAAATTTTCGCGCATGGCGGTAATGCAAGCGTCTGCGTTGTCATCAACAAAACAAAACGTGCGTGTCTGACGACCATCGCCATTGACGACAATAGGTTCGTTCTTCAAGGCATTGGAGATAAAACGCGAGATGACAAAATCACGACTTTGTTTTGGGCCATAGGTATTGAAAAAACGGAAGATGGTATAAGGCAAACCATATTCCTTGCGGTACGATTTCAAATACGCTTCGCCAATATTTTTCACAATGGCGTAGGGTAAACGTGAATTGAGTGGCGTGGTATCTTCGTTTTGCGGAAGCTCAACTGGTTCGCCATAAACCTCAGAAGAAGAAGAATAAAATACACGTTTGACGCCATTGTTTTTTGAAAGCTCCAGAATATTGCGGATGCCATCAACATCGTTCAACACCATCACGGGATTGTCGAGTGTGCGCTGAACACCAACAACCGCAGCATAATGAAAAACGTAATCGAATTTATAAGCAAAAAACAGCGGAGAAATATCGGATAGTTTATTCACATCGCCCTGAATGAAACGGACGTTTTGATGCGCTGATTGCGGAATTTTATGAATTGATCCGGTCAGTAAATTATCGATGATGACTACAAAATTTGAAGCATCAACTGCTAGTTTTTCAGCTATCGCACTTGCAACAAATCCGGCGCCACCGGTAATCAGAATATATGTCTTGAAAGGTTCAGCATTCATAAAATCAGGATAAATTATTTTATTTGATTTATCAAGTAATCACCATAGCCACTTTTGCGCAAAGGTTCTGCAATAGCGCGCAATTGATCAGCGGTAATGAATCCCATTCGGTACGCTACTTCTTCGATACAACCAATTTTTAATCCTTGTCGTTCTTCAATAACCTGAACAAATTGTCCGGCTTGCATCAACGATGCAAATGTTCCCGTATCGAGCCATGCTGTGCCGCGTTGTAGGATTCCAACTTTCAATTTCCCAAGTTCGAGATACCGTTTGTTGACATCCGTAATTTCGTATTCGCCTCGTGCACTTGGTTGTAAGTTTTTTGCAATTTCTACAACAGAATTATCGTAAAAATATAATCCTGGAACCGCATAATTTGATTTGGGTTCTTTGGGTTTCTCTTCGATTGAAAGCACACGACCATCTTGGTCAAAATCAACAACGCCATAACGTTCTGGATCAGAAACGTGGTACGCAAACACAACACCACCTTCTGGGTTGTTGTTGTCTTGAAGGAGTTTTGAAAACCCTGCACCATAAAAAATATTGTCGCCGAGGATCAGCGCTACTTTGTCGTTTCCGATGAATTTTTCGCCAATGACAAATGCTTGCGCAAGGCCGTTGGGTACTTGTTGTTCTTCGTAGCTAAACGAGCATCCCAATTGTTTTCCATCGCCCAATAAGCGTCGGAAATGCGGTAAATCGTGTGGTGTAGAAATGATTAAAATCTCACGAATACCAGCCATCATCAATGCCGAGAGTGGATAATAAATCATGGGCTTGTCGTACACGGGCATCAGTTGTTTGCTGACAGCGAGTGTGAGTGGATGAAGGCGTGTTCCAGAGCCACCGGCAAGAATAATTCCTTTCATAAACGTTGCGTTTGTGCGTATTAAGCGCGTTGCGTATCGGTTTGAATCGTCAGTTTATCGGCATCGATGTCTTCTTCCTCGTCGTAAATGTCAATCAACGGCTCTTTCATCAAGGCGCGTGTGGCCATACGTTTTTCCAAGGAAAGCAAAATACACGGCAACAATACCAGATTTGTAACCAACGATACGAGTAATGTGATCGAAAGTAAGATTCCCAAAGCTGCTGTTCCACCAAAACTCGATGCGATGAAAATGGCGAAACCGCTAAACAAAATGACATTGGTATAAATCATGCTCAGGCCTGTTTCGCGGATGGCATTGGAAACAGCTTTGGATGCGTTGGCTGCAGAGAGTTTACGCAACTGATTGCGGTATTCCGTTAGAATATAAATCGTTCCGTCAGAGGCAATGCCAAACGCAATAGAGAAAATTAGAATGGTTGATGATTTGAATGGAATGCCGAGATAACCCATGACTCCGGCAGTCATTACGAGTGGAATCAAACACGGTGCTTTTGACAAGACAATGATCGCAACTGAGCGGAACAAAACCATTCCGATCAATAGAATGAGAATGATCGCAATTAACAAACTAACAAAAAGGTGATGCAGCAAATAATCGAAACTCTTAAGAAACATCAAACTGTTTCCAGTCATATCTACTTTGAAGTATGATTTTGGGAACAAAGAATCGACAACAGGTTTGATTTGTGCTGCAATTTTTTTCGCACTATCAGAACCCACATCAGCCATCTGGAAACTGACACGCGTGTGCGTTTTGGTGCTATCGATAAATGTATTTAGTTTTTGTTGTTGCCCGCTGACGGTGCTGCTGTAATCAGCAAGCGCTTTGAGGTCGCCACGATTTCCGGGCAGGCGATAGGCGCGTGGGCGGCCATCTTTGTATGCTTGATACGAAAATTTTAGTGCTTCAACAATGGAGATTGGTTTTGAAAATTCGGTACGGCGGTTGATGAAGCGTTGTAACGAATCAATTTTATACAACACATCACCTTCCTGATCGAAAAGTGTTTTTGGTCCAAGTGAATCGCTGGCGTAACGTTCCAGTACGCTTTTATCCAATTTCCCAGATTTAACATCGGCTAGTACCGAAGCTGGTGCAACTTGTTTCACTTCAATGGCTACTTCAAATGGAAGGATGCCATGAAAGTTTTTCTCATAAAAATGCAAATCTTCTGTAACCGGATCGCCGTTCGGCAAATCATCAACCACATAACCGATGACATGGATACGGAAAAAACCAATCAAGGAAATAACGGTTACGGCCAATACACTGATGTAAATTTTTCGCCGGTGATTGTGTACTAAATTATCAACCAAATCAAGTATGCCATTGATGCGCGAATTGTTTAAATGTTTCGCATGTTTCAATTTTGGTTCGGGCAGCCAACTGAAAAATATCGGTGTCAGAATCATGGCAATAGCATAGGTCGTCATCACCGAGATGGAAGCAACGATGCCAAATTCAACTAACAATGAACTTTGCGTAAAGTAGAAAACGAAGAATCCAATGGCTGTTGTTACGTTTGCAAGAAAATTGGAGAGGCCAACTTTTTGAACCATGCGTCCCAATGCCTTGGCTTTGTTGCCGTGCTTGAGGAGTTCTTCTTGGTATTTGTTGATGAGGAAAATACAGTTCGGCAGTCCAATGATGACAATGAGCGGTGGAATCAATCCAGAAAGTACGGTGATTTTATAGCCAAAGAGCACCATGATGCCGAGCGACCAAATAACACCAACAATCACAACAATGAGGGAATAGAAAACGGCATTGAAATAGCGGAAAAACAAAATCAGAATTAAGGCTGTAACAACGAGCGAGAGAATCGAAAACAATTTCATCTCACTGCTGATTTTACGCATATACTCGGTGCGAATGTATGGCATGCCCGAATAGCGCATTTGGATATTGGTTTTCGCGCCAAAAGCTTGAGCCTTTTCTTTTACTTGCTGAACAATGTCGATACGGTTTTTGGAATTGAGATCGGATTGTTTGAACGTAACAACCATGACGGTTGTTTTTGTTTTTTTATTCAGGATTAGGCCTTCGTAAAACGGCAACGAAACGATTTTCTTTTGGAGCGAATCGGCGTCGGCTTGTGTTGTTGGGCGTGCACTAATGAGTGGTACTACATCAAATTTTTCGAGGCTATCGTTGCGCAACAAGTTATAGCAGCGTGTGATCGACATCACATCTTGAATGCCTGGGATTTTCCGAACAGATTCGGTCAAGTCATACCATCCTTGCACACGATCGAGGCGAAACAGGTTGGAGTCCTGAAATGCTACCACCATCACATTGCCGTCTTCACCGTAACGCGCCTTAAATTCTTCGTAGGCTATACCTGCAGGATCATCGGCAGGAAGAACGCGAGCGTATTTGTAAGAAAGTTCGAGGTGAGTTGCTTGCCAGCCCATGACGGCTGTAATCAACAGCATGCCAATGAGTATTGGCATCCTGTGGCGTAAAATCAAATGGGAAATGCGTGCCCACATAGTGTTTTGGTCGAGTGCTTTTTGGCAGGGTTCGGATCGAGAATTCCGGCTGGCAAAAGTGGTCTAAAAGTACAAAAATCTGTGATAGGCCCGATGGATTTTATGGATTGGCGTGGAATCGTCTTCCGTTCGTATCTTTCGGCTGTTTAGACGAAATATGGCCATTTCCAATACATTCAACCTGCTTTCCAAACTCACGCTGCGCCGCAGCTGGAACGGAATGCGCGTTGTGGCGGGCTATTTTTGGTCGAAATGGACGAAGAAGCCTTATCAATGGGGGCTTCCGGTGAGTGTTTCCATTGAGCCAACCACATCCTGCAACTTGCGTTGTCCTGAATGTCCGAGCGGATTACGCAGTTTTACACGGCCAACCGGAATGCTCGAAGAAACGCTATTCCGAAAAACAATTGATGAACTGGCCCCGCACCTGACTTGGTTGACGTTCTACTTTCAAGGCGAACCGTATTTGCATCCAACCTTTACCGATTTGGTCAAGTATGCGTCGCAGAAAAAAATATATACAACAACGTCCACCAACGCGCATTACCTCGATAGTGCCCAAGCGCGTAAAACCGTGGAGTCGGGCCTTGATCGGTTGATTATTTCGATTGATGGCACTACGCAAGAAACCTATTCTGCCTATCGGGTAGGCGGCAAACTTGAAAAAGTGCTGGAAGGAACGCGCCAAATTGTGCATTGGAAAAAAGAATTGCGTTCGCGCACACCACATCTTGTGTTTCAGTTTTTGGTGGTTCGGCCAAATGAACATCAAATCAACGAGGTGAAAAAATTAGCGCGCGAACTGGGTGTTGACGAAGTGGCCTTGAAAACTGCACAGGTATATGATTACGAAAACGGCAACGAACTGATTCCGCAAAATTCGCAATACGCCCGTTATGCGCAAGATGATGCTGGTCGGTGGAAAATTAAAAATCCACTCAACGACCATTGCTGGAAAATGTGGCACTCGTGTGTCATCACGTGGGATGGGGCAGTAGTTCCTTGTTGCTTTGATAAAGATGCGCAACATAAACTAGGCAACATGCAAACGGATACCATGAAAAATTTATGGCAGAGTGAGCCGTATCGAAAATTTAGAGCTAGCGTGTTGCGTTCGCGGAGCGAAATTGAGATGTGTAAAAATTGTTCCGAGGGGTCGTTGGTGTGGCGGTAATTAGTTGATATGTCAACTAATTATGTTTTGTTGTAATTTATTCATAGAATTTTATTTTTCAATCAAATGCACTTCAATTTTCTGACCGAAGGCATAATCGGTGTATTCGCCCCAGACCTCTTTGTCTTTGAGTTTTAAAATTTGCCACACTTCGGCACCGCCACTCCAAATGGTATTGCCTTCGGGCAAAAATTTGACGACATCTTTTTCTCCAGCCAAGTACCAACGTCCTTTTTCAATTGTGGAATCGTTGCTATACATGGTAATGGAATACTTATCGTCTTTGCCGATCGTCAACGTATAGTTTGGGAATGCCGTGTTGAAATCGGATGTCCGATCTTGGCTATCGATCATATATTTCCCAACACGCCAAACATTGACCATGCGCGCTTTTTTAGTGCGAAAACTAACGAGAGGCCCTTCTGGATACTTTTTACAAGAGCTAATCAACAGCGAAAGTCCGAAGAGGACAAGCAAGGGGCGAATGGTTGTGTTCATGATATTGTGGGGAATAAGGTGATTTTGCAGTTAAAGATACAAAATAGCGCTTTTAGGAATTTTGATGATTACTGAATTTCAAAGCGCACAAACGAAGTTCCTTGCAATCGGCAAACACCGCGTTCTGTGCCAAACCAAAGTTCGCCTTTTTTGTCTTTATAAATTGTATTTACGGTATTGCTTGGAAGGCCGTCGGTGGTTGTGAAATTGATTAAATTTTTTCCATCGTAACGCCAAACGCCAGCATCAATTGTTGCAACCCACAACACACCATTTTTATCTTCGTTGATGCTCCAAACGCGCGCGAGGGTGTGTGGTGCTCCCACACCGGAGTTGAAAAACGCATCGTTGCTCAATCCTTTTTCACGCGTAAAATTGGTCAACGTTTTTCCGTCGTAACGAAATAGACCACCACCATTGTTGCCAAACCAGAGTATGCCATCTTTGTCTTCAAATAATGCACGAACGGCTGGCCCGCCCAATCCTTCTGCCGAAAACCAGTTAAACGATTTTCCATCGTACTTGCATACGCCTAACGTTTGTGTGCCGAACCAAAGATTTCCGGCGCGGTCTTTCATGGTTTGATAAACGGTAAATTGATTCATCCGGCTCGTTGTTGTTTGCGCAAAATTTGAATCTTGCGGTGTGCTTGGCAAAGGCAAATACAAAAATGATTTTCCATCGAAACGATAAACACCACCAGCTATTTCAAACCACAAATCGGTTGGTTCATTTTTCCATTTTTTGGTACTACTTGTATTTTCGGCAATTTCGGAATTGGGGAGTGTTGTAAATTTTTTTCCATCGAAGCGTGAAATGCCATTGCCTGTTCCAAACCAGAGATTGCCTTGTGTATCTTCTTGAATGGTGCGAATTTGGTGGTTACATAAACCATCTTTTTGTGTGTATTGTGTAAACAACTTTCCATCGTACCGAAAAATTCCTTCGTCTTCCGATCCAAACCAATACACACCTTTCGAGTCTTCAAAAATCACGCGTACATTTCGAGGTGTGCTCGAGGTGGTATCTGTTTGTGCTGTTGGCAACGATGTGATCGCAATGCTGTTTTCAGCCGCACTTTTTTTAGTGGAAGCTTGATTGTTGCAAGCAAGTAGAAGGGTGGAAAGAAAGAGGGATGTGAAAAATTTGTTCATTGCGTTTCAGGTAAAGATACTCCTTGCGAAAGTTCGTCTTTTTTGGAGGTAGAGCAAAAAAATCCTTTTGAATGGGTTTTGTCTAATTGCTGTTTTGGGGCATTTCGAAATCTAAGCTTTATATGACGTAAATATTTTCAATAAATGTCAGTAAATTTGTTTCGTGATGCTTGGTCAAGCCTCTTGTCTTCGGATAACGTAACCAAGTTATAGAATTAGGACTTGTCAGAAATGGCAGGTCTTTTTTTGTGGTTAGTATCGTGTGTGCTTTGACTTTAAATTGTTTAAAATATGGCTTAAGAATTCCCAACTGCTTTCGTCTTAATTTGTCGCATTAATAATAACTGACTGTGTTAATGAAAACAAAATAGTATAACAAACCTAAATTATTTCGACTAAAACACAAAAAAATTGCCCCCGAAAATTTCCGAAGGCGATTTTAAATTTTATGCAGGTGAAAAAAATTAAGCCAACATCGTAACTGGGTTTTCCAACATGGCTTTCAGCGTTTGCAAGAATGCCGCGCCGCTTGCACCGTCCACCACACGATGGTCGCAAGAGAGGGTTACTTTCATGATTTTTCCGGGAACAACAGCTCCGTTTTTCACAACAGGAACATCTTTGATGCCGCCTACTGCAAGGATGCACGCATCGGGCGGATTGATGATGGCCGTAAATTCATCGATACCAAACATGCCGAGGTTGGAAATGGTAAATGTATTTCCTTCCCAGTCTGCGGGTTGTAATTTTTTGTCTTTGGCTTTTTGTGCAAATGTTTTGACTTCGGAAGCAATTTGCGCCAAGGATTTTTGATCGGCGAAACGCACTACCGGAACAAGCAAGCCATCTTCAACCGCAACGGCAACACCAACATGCACATGGTTGTTGTAGCGAATTTTATCGCCGAGCCAAGAAGAATTAACTTTTGGATGGCGGCGCAGAGCCGTAGCGCAAGCACGAAGAACCAAATCGTTGAAGGAAACTTTTATAGGTGCAATGGCGTTGATGGCTTCGCGTGCTTTTACAGCTTCTTCCATGTCAATTTCCATGGTGAGGTAAAAATGCGGCGCAGAGAATTTGCTTTCAGCCAAACGACGTGCGATGGTTTTGCGCATCTGCGAAACCGATTCTTCGGTATAGCTTTCTTGTCCGTTGACAACGGGTGCAATGTAGGAATTGCCTTGTTGCGCCATAGACGGATGCCATGATTCTACATCGCGTTTAACGACACGGCCAAAATCGCCACTACCTTTTACTTGGTTGAGGTCGATGCCTTTTTCGGCAGCAAGTTTTTTGGCAAGTGGAGAAACTTTCATTCGTGCATCGCCATTTTCTTCGGCATGAACGAGTATGGGTTGAGCAACAGTTTTAGCAGCAACAGGTTCTGTTTTAGCAACAACGGGAGCAGCTTTTTCTTCAACTTTTGCAGCAGGCTTTTCTTCAACTTTAGGTGTAGGATTTTGTTCTGCAGCCAAAAGTGCACTGATGTCTTCGCCAGCTTTTCCGAGAATGGCGAGGATGCCATTGACAGGAGCACTTTTTCCTTTTTCTACGCCAATATGAAGCAATACACCGTCTTGAAACGATTCAAACTCCATAGTTGCTTTATCGGTTTCGATGTCGGCAAGTAGTTCGCCTGATTTTACGGTATCGCCAACTTTTTTATGCCATGCAGCAACAACACCATCGGTCATGGTATCGCTGAGTTTGGGCATTCGGACAATTTCTGCCATAATGTATTTTGTTGCTTTATTTGAAAGGGAATGAATGCTGAAAGATTAATCCATGATGTATGGATAATCTTGCTGCACATAAACGTCTTTGTACAATTCTTCGGCTGCTGGGAATGGAGATTCTTCAGCAAACTGCACCGATTCTTCTACAATGGCTTTGATCTTGGCTTCCATTGCTTCGACACCTGCATCGTCGATCCATTTGTTTGAACGGAGTACGGTAAGCACTTGTTCAATCGGATCTTGTTTTTTGTACGATTCAACTTCTTCTTTGGTGCGGTAGCTCGCCGGATCGGACATGGAGTGACCACGGTAGCGGTACGTTTTCATTTCGAGCAATGTTGGTCCATCGCCTTTGCGGGCGCGGGCAACAGCGCGGGCGGTTGCTTCGTGTACGGCTTCGCAACTCATGCCATCAACAGGTTCTGCGGGCATGTCGTACGATTCGCCGAGGGTGTAGAGGTCGCGGACATTGCTAGTGCGTTCTACGGAAGTACCCATGGCGTAATTGTTATTTTCGATGATGAAAATAACGGGCAATTTCCAAAGCATGGCCATGTTGAAGGCTTCGTGCAATGCGCCTTGACGCACGGCACCATCGCCCATGTAACAGAGGGTTACACGGTCGTTGCCAGAATACTGATCGGCCATAGCCATACCAGCACCAAGCGGAACTTGTCCGCCAACAATGCCGTGTCCACCGAAGAAATTAAATTCTTTGGAGAAAAGGTGCATGGAGCCGCCTTTGCCTTTTGAGCATCCGGTGCTTTTGCCATACAATTCGGCCATGATGTATTTGGGATGCAAGCCACGTCCGATGGGGTGGGCATGATCGCGGTAAGCAGTAATGACGCGGTCATCTTTGCGAATAACGCTTTCGGTTCCGGCTACCAAGGCTTCTTGTCCGATATATAAATGACAGAATCCGCGGATTTTTTGTTGGATATACATTTGCCCGCAGCGTTCTTCAAAACGACGCATGAGCAACATGGATTCGTACCAATTGAGGTAGGTGTTTTTGTCAAAAGCAGATTTAGCAGCCGCTTTTGTTTCTTTCTGAGTTTTCGTAGCCATGGATTGGGCTTATGATTGAACTTGCAAATTTAACAGAATACTTGGAATTGGTTGTGTTTTTATGGCGATTATAGACACAGGCGGTTTTGAGAGAAATTTCAAGTTCCAAATTTCCAAGTTCCAAAGGGTTTCGATTTATAGACACAGGCGGTTTTGAGAGAAATTTCAAGTTCCAAATTTCCAAGTTCCAAAGG
>JAAFIA010000027.1 GCA_013298545.1 Bacteroidota bacterium
CAGTTCACCGTATACCAAAACGGGAATACGGTGAACTGGTTGTTTGTGCGGAAGCAGACGTAGCAAGGGCAAGCAACGTCATCAGAAAAATAAATCCTGAATTAAATGTGTAAAAGGCGGTTCGCCACATGATGTTCGAGTATTCGATTGAGGCCCTCAGCAACGAGCATTGGGCGTGCAAAGATGCCATTTTTCAGGGCGTTTGCCAAATACAAGGCATCGCCACCTCCGGCAATGGTTTTTAAGCCGGGAAATTGAGTTTCGTATTGCGCGATTAGTCCGCCGACTTCTGCTTGAACAGCCTGCAAAACACCCGCACGAATAGATGTTTCGGTACTTGTTCCCAAAAGTGGATTATCGCCTTCGGGATCGACAAGGGGCAGACCTCGTGTAAACGCATGTAACGCTTTAAAGCGCATGTAAATGCCGGGAGCAATTGCTCCACCCAAAAATTGGCCTTCGGCACTTATGATGTTATAGGTTATACACGTTCCCACAGTCATGGCCAAGACGGGCGTATTGGGGAAAAGTTGCCAAGCTGCAACAGCAGCAGCCAACCGATCATATCCGAGTGTTTCGGGCGTGGCGTATTGATTGCCAATGGGCAAAGCCGTTTGCGGGCCGAGGTGAAGCGTTGGAAAAAATGTATTTAAATCGGCGATTAGATTTTCTGAGAGGGGAATAACAGCGGCCACAATAGCGGCTTCAACGGGCTTTCCACCCGCAAAGGCCAGAATGTGTTCCAATTCCGGCCCTTCGATTTGGGCGTGTTCAAACACTTCGCCGCCACGAAAAAGTATGGCTTTGCAAGCCGTGTTGCCAAAATCTAAAACCAAGCGGTAATTCATAATCGGCGGCAAAGATCGGAAAAGGCCGCCGATTATGAACGTTAACGCGTGTTAATGTTGTACAAGGAGTTTTTGGGTTTGAGCTTGTCCATCTGACGCAATAATTTGCACCAAATAAACACCATCAGGAATAAATGAAAGGTCTAATTGAACCTGCGTCAAATTTCCGGCTTGGTATTCGCGAATCAATCGTCCATCGAGTGCTACAAGGTGGATGATTGCGTTTTCGGGAACATTTTCTAGCAGCGTTGTTTCTGTTGCGGGATTGGGGTACATCTTGATTTGTGCCTGTTCTTCAGAAGATAAGGGGGCGGGGGCCGCTTGGCGGATGGGAATGGTTTGATAACTCAGACGTGTCATAAACCCATCGCTCACACCAAAAGAAGTGAGTTGAAATTGTGTCCCTGCATACGGTGCAAAATTGGTTGTTCCATTGAATCCGCCAATCGTAAATACATTGGTAAATGTATCGGTGATAACATCAATGGGTGCAACCGTTGGTGTGTATTTATAGGCCATCATCATATTTCCAGTAACAGAAGAATAGCCAGCCGTAAAACCACCAGAAAAATCGTTGAAGACAAAAGGTGTGCCGCCCGGATTCATATCAATGGAGCCAGAATATCTTCCGGTAATCACCACCGCATCATTGGATCCACCATATTTAAAGCGACTCACATCAAGCCCCGAAGCAATATCCTGATTTGATCCCGATCCGGCCAATTTCTTCACCCAGTCAAATGTGCCCGTATTGCTATACTTCACCAGAAAAATATCGTCGTTACCAGTCGAATTTGTTTGATTGGCTGATGGAAATGCACTTGGGTTAAAATTGCACGTTCCAATAGCAAAACGCCCCGTTACAAAGATATTTCCATTCCGATCTACGTCTAAATCGGTACCCTCATCTGTACCAACAGTCCCCATGCTTTTTGCCCAACGCAAATTACCATTCAAGCCATTGTAAGAAGCCACAAAAATATCGACTTGTCCAACGAACGGGAATGAGACAACACCTGCACCAAGATCAAAATCAGTCGCGCTAGAAATTCCGCCACAAACAAATAAATTGCCAGCCGCATCGCAAGTAATGCGTCCGGCATATTCTGCTGAATTTGAACCTCCAACGCTAACCGACCAAATATGTGTGAACAAAGGGCTATACTTTGCCACAAAAACATTGGGCGAGTTGGTAACTGTAAATTCACTCACACCAGCACCAGAGTCAAAATCGACTGTTTCTGAAAACGTCCCAATGAGTCCGATATTTCCACTTGCATCGATACACAGTGCTTTTCCTCCATCAGCACTCAAGCCACCTATGCGCAATAAATTGAGCAGCCCCCCCGAAGGACTATATTTAGCTATAAAAATATCGCTACCACCAACGCTCGTTAGGCTTTGATTACTTGCGCCCACATCAAAATTGCATGTTCCCATAAAAAAACCTGTTGCATAGATATTTCCGGCAGCATCGGCCACCAAACCACTGATACTTTCGTTGTTATTGGGATTACCAATGAGTTTTTTCCAGATCAAATTGCCGAGAAAATCGTACTTACAGATAAACTGATCGGCATTGTTTCCGATCAGCGTAGAAACGGCTGCGCCAAAAGCCATATCGGCAGTATTGGTAAGTCGCCCAGCAAGGTAAATGCCTTCGTTTGTTTCGGCAATGGCTGTAACTTGGTCGAATCCAACACCGCCAACTTGATTGGCTTGCATAATGCCTATTTGATCGAATGGGGCGGTTTGGCTCTGCAGCAGTTCGAGGCTAAACATGCCGAGACCGAGGAGAAGATGCTTGTAGTTCATAAGGTCTATTTTTTTGTTTCACCAAACCTACATCGGTTAACTTGCTGGTTTATTGGACTTTTGGTGGGAATCATTTCTGGGGCTTGTACTTTTTCAGGCATTTATTTTGCAAAATCAAAATAATGCCTACATTTGCGACCCTAAAGTGAAGGCTTGGTAGCTCAGTTGGTAGAGCAACAGACTGAAAATCTGTGTGTCGACGGTTCGATTCCGCCCCAAGCCACTTTCAAAAAAGCATTCGCAATCGCGAATGCTTTTTTGTTTTAATTCGATCTGGCGGAATCGAACGCAGCCGCACCGTCTGGCTCCTTCGCTAAAAATGTCTCCCAGACATTTTTTTAACGCTCGGCCCTGCCCCAAGACACTTTCAAAAAAGCATTCGCAATCGCGAATGCTTTTTTGTTTTAATTCGATCTGGCGGAATCGAACGCAGCCGCACAGGCTGGCTCCTTCGCTAAAAATGTCTCCCAGACATTTTTTTAACGCTCGGCCCTGCCCCAAGACACTTTCAAAAAAGCATTCGCAATCGCGAATGCTTTTTTGTTTTAATCCGATCTGGCGGAATCGAACGCAGCCGCACAGGCTGGCTCCTTCGCTAAAAATGTCTCCCAGACATTTTTTTAACGCTCGGCCCTACCCCAAGCCACGTTCAAAAAAGATCAAAAAAAATCGGACGACTCTGAAAGAATCGCCCGATTATGCTTTTTGTATGTATTACTGCGTAATGATCAATTTATCCGATTTCACTTCCTGCTCACCAGCCTTCAACCGATACAAATAAACGCCTGGGCTAATGTTGCTGATATCAATTATCAAGTCACCACTCGTTGCAGGAATTGTTTTGCTTTGAATCAACTCGCCAAGGATGTTTGTGATTTCAAATACCCAAACAGATTCAGAAGAATTGTTGATCGTTAATTGCGTTGTAGCCGGATTGGGGAAAATGGAAATCGCATTTTCTTTTTCGATTGCAGCTAAACGAAATGGATTGGTACATTCGTCCAAAAGTGCATTATTGATTTGACGAACACCTATTGTAACAGGAGTTGTAATGGGTGTAACTGCAGTCAAAAACGTACTGGGAGTAGCTGTAAATGTTATTGTCGCAACAGAAGTGCCTGTTGGCATAGAGCATGTTCCATTACCCATTAAATCTGTTCTGACAAGCCAACTGTAGTATTGATTATTGGGTGTTGGAAATCCAGGCCAAGAACCAATGAGTTCATGTTCGCCAGCCATAAAAAGTGCTTGAAAAATTGAACTGTATAAAATATCGGTCAACCGTTCGTTACCCGGCAAAGGTGGCTGGCCGTATTGTTGGTATATGATTGGATTCAAATTATTATCGACGATGGCTAGAAAGCCATTATCATTTCCGGCTGTCGCATTTTCTTCGCCGCAAATGATGTAATTACCCGTGGTCAAATCGGTGGTAATTGCGGTTGGACGATTGCCGATTACAACTGGATTTAATGCAGCAATACTCAATGTTGTACCTGTTATATCATTCACTTCAATCAAAAAAGGATTGGAGTTTGTTGCATCATGTCCAACAACTACTTGTGTAAAATTGCTTGCACTTACAGTTACATCTACGCCTTCTTCATTGGAACCGGCATCGTAGGTATTACTTGCTATTAAAATGCTTGCGGTATTGTCTGTTTGCACAATAAATATATCGTCATTGCTTCCATTGAAACTTGTGCCAACTAATGTATAATTTCCAGAAATTGGATTCAAACATAAACGTGCAGGACGATCATCACCAACACCACTATCATAGATGGTGCTAGCAAGGATAAATCCTGCTGCATTTACAAACGTCAGTTGTAAATCAAGATCACCCCCGTTGATGGTATTGTCGAATTGACCAAGAACGGCATAATTGCTCGATGCAGGATCAAAAACAACAGAGGTGGCGCGCAGGTTGCCAAGTTCGGTTTGCCCCAAATAATTCCCAGCACCGTCAACGCGAATAAGCACACTTTGCGCTTGCGCGGGTGTTGCCATTGCATAAGCCAGAATAGCATATTCATTAACATAAGGATTCAATGCAATCGACATCCCATCTGCGATCACGATTGGTGCAAACGTGCTTACATTGATTGGATAAATTTTTGACCAAAGAGGAAGACCAAAAGCACCATGCTTCGTCAGTGTTACAACCGGACGATTGCTTGGACTTGGCGTATAGGATGTACCAACAACCATGAATTCTTGAGGGACAAATGATTCAATCACTTCACGTCCAATCCCATGATCAAATCCAGACCCTAGTGGACGATAAAAACTACTGAATTGAGCTTGCATACTTGTTGCTGCAAGCAAAAGAACACCTGTGGCCATGAGCCAGCGTTTTGTTGTTTTCATGATTTTGAATATTTAGTTTATAGTAATTATAAATAACTGCTAGTAAATATAGTAAATGGGCAATACAAAGCATATTTATCGAACAAAATATAATACTAGTCGATAAAAATAAACGGTTCATGTATTTTATATAATGAATAATTAACAATTAATTATAAAATTCACCTGATTCCAAAATAGGGCAAATAAAAAAGCCATCCGCCTGAGGCGGATGGCTTTCCAGATGAGCTTAATATTTAGAGTTTATTAAGTTTTATCATTTGAGTTTGAGTTAAGAAAAACTACGCCGTTACGCCTTCCTCCGCCTCTTTATCCAAATATTGTTGCACAATATCAATGGCATTCGTAACTACATCGCTCAACGCTACAATATATGTCCCTTCTTTGGCACTGCTGATGGCGTGTTTGATGGCTTCGGTTTCTTTCGGAATAATTTCGTAACTCACTTTTTTGCCTGATGCTTCAATGCCTTCGAGAATAAGTCCGATGATTTCTTCTTCGGTACGTCCACGCAAATGTTTTTCTTGACGGATGATGATGTGATCGAACATGCGTCCGGCAATGGTTGCGCAATCGCGGATATCGGAATCGCGGCGGTCGCCAACACCCGCAATAATACCAACCTTGTGTGGCGACTGAACAGATTGCATAAATTCTTCGATGCCTAAATAGCCCGCAGGATTGTGTGCAAAATCAATCATCACGTTAAACTTCTTGAAGTTGAACACATTCATCCGCCCCGGTGTTTGTGCGGCACCTGGAATAAACGTAGTGAGCGATGTTTTGATGTCTTCTGTTTTGAATCCGTACAAATAACTCGCCAGTGTTGCGGCAAGAACGTTGGCAATCATGAATCGTGCACGGCCGCCCATGGTCAAGGGAACATGTGTTGCTTTCTCAACACGGATTTTCCAATCGCCTTTTTTGATGGTGATGAATCCATTTTCGTAGATCGCAGCAATTCCTCCCGCACGGCAATGATTCACAATGGCATCGCAATGTTCGTTCATGCTAAACAAAGCAACATGGCACGAAAGTGATTTGGCAATTTCCAGACATTGTGCATCTTCTGCATTCAGAATGGCCCAGCCATCTTTTTTCACACTTTTCACAACGGTACTTTTCACACGCGCCAAATCTTCGAGCGTATGAATATCGCTCAAGCCCAGATGGTCTTCTTGGATATTGGTAATGATTGCAATGTCGCAACGACTGAATCCAAGTCCAGAACGCAAAATACCGCCACGGGCTGTTTCGAGTACCGCAAATTCTACGGTCGGATCTTTTAAAATATATTCGGCACTGAGTGGCCCTGTTGTATCGCCTTTTTCGAGCATGTGATTTTGCACATAAATACCATCGGATGTGGTGTAACCAACTTTAAATCCGTTGAACTTAACAATGTGTGCAAGCAAACGCGTGGTGGTGGTTTTACCATTTGTTCCCGTTACAGCAATGATCGGAATGCGACTTGGTTTTCCGGGAGGATAAAGCATATCAATAACTGGAGCAGCTACGTTGCGCGGCAATCCTTCGGAAGGTGCTAAGTGCATACGGAAACCGGGAGCAGCATTGACTTCCAACACCACACCACCATTTTCTTTCAAGGGTTGTGTCAGGTTTTTCGCCATGATGTCGATACCACACACATCCAATCCGATAACACGTGCAATGCGTTCGGCGAGGAAAATATTTTCAGGGTGCATGAGATCGGTTACGTCAATCGATGTTCCGCCCGTACTCAGGTTTGCAGTTGATTTGAGGTAAACGATTTCATCTTTTGCGGGAACCGTTTCTAAGGAATATCCTTTTTTATCAAGCAAATCTGTGGTATCGCGATCGACGGAAATTTCGGTGAGTACATTTTCATGACCATAGCCACGACGCGGATCTTTGTTCTCGGTATCAATCAATTCTTGAATCGTATTCGTACCATTTCCTTTCACGTGTGCCGGCACGCGTTGCGCGGCTGCAACAACTTTATTGTCGATGACAAGGACACGAAAATCAAAACCAGTAATGAATTTTTCTACAATGACACGACGGCTGTATTTTTTAGCATGCGCCAATCCGGCAACGGCATCATCCCAAGCAACAACATTGATGGAAGCGCCTTTACCGTGGTTGCCATCGAGTGGTTTAATGACAATGGGATAGCCAATGCGATCAATTGTTTTTTGCAAATCTTCTTCATCCACACAGATATCGCCTTTGGCCACAGGGATGCTAGCGGCATCGAGCATTTTTTTGGTATCTTCTTTATCGCAAGCAATATCGACGGCAATGTTGCTGGTTTTGCAGGTAATGGTGGCTTGAAAACGCATTTGATTGACACCGTAGCCTAACTGCACAAGTGAATTTGTACCCAAACGAATCCAAGGAATATCGCGGGCTACAGCTTCATCAACAATACTTCCGGTACTTGGTCCGAGCCGGACTTCTTCGCGGATTTCGCGCATTTTTTTCAAATCGGCTTGCAAATCGTATGCTTCGCCTTTGATGAGTGCTTCGGCAATACGCACGGCAGATTCGGCAGCAAACAAGCCTACTTTTTCCTCAACATAGCTGAAGCATACGTTGTAAACGCCGGGTGTTTTTGTTTCGCGGGTGCGACCAAATCCGGTTTCCATGCCTGCCAGACTTTGTGTTTCGAGGGCAATGTGTTCGATCACATGGCCCATCCATGTACCACGTTCTACACGCATAAAAAAACCGCCACGCACTTCTTCTGAGCAGCGATGTTCAACCATAGAAGGAAACATGGCTTCGATGCGTTCGCGGAAACCAGGAATTTTATCGGTTGGCAATTGTTCCATCTCTTCGAGATCGAGCCGCATTTGAATTAATTTTTTGCGGTTGACGCTCCAGATGTTCGGGCCGCGCAGGGCTTGTATGCTAAGTATTTTCACAAGGATGTTTTTTTCGTGGATTGTAAATATATAAAAAGGAATTTGAAAACAGCGATAAAGATTAAACATTCAAAACCCATTTGCTGAATTTCAACAACATAGTTTCTCATCAATTGATATTTTCAAAATCATCATTCTTTTTGTTTTTGTTTTACACGTATTCGCAATAAAATATATTTGTTTCATGTTCTTGATAGCCTAAAAAATGAAAACGAAAACAGCTTTACTATTTTCTGATTTAAAAGGATTCTCCTCAATTACCGACATTAAGCTAAGAGCAAGAATCGTTGCATTTAACAACAACTTATTAAAACAGGTATTATCATCTGAGAATTCATTTTATCACAATACATGGGGAGATGCTTTTTTTATTTGTTCCGAAGACTCGTATGACCTCGCAGAGATTGCATTAAAAATCAGGGACGCAGTTAAAAATTCGAATTGGAAGAAAGAGGGATTTCCGAACGAGTTGGCTGTTCGAATTGGTTTACATATCGAAACTATTTCTAGAACAATTGACAAACGTGGGAAAGTAACAGATGTATTTGGAACAGGAATAGACCTAACAGCTCGCATTGAGCCAATTGTTGATCCCAACGAAGTATTTTGCAGCAAAGAATTTAGAGATCATTTATTGAGCAATAATTACGATTCTAAAATTGATGCTATTTCGATTGGCAGCCGGCAATTGGCAAAAAATTATGCTGAAAAAGCTCTTTTTAAACTAGAGTGGCGAGGTGCTGAAAGTGCCTATTTGAATACTAAAATCGAAGAGTTGTATTGGTATGATCGTTATACATTTCATGCTGAAAATAAAATTGAGTTTGAATCATTTCGAGTAGTCAAAGTCATTTCGGCCAAACTCGAACGCTTACCCATCCTCACACAATGGAGCGGACGCGGAAATTTCAGAATCACATCAGCTTTTTTTCCTGAATTTACTCAACAAACAGATGATAAAGGAAATCTGAACTTTGATTATCCGATAGGAAAAACCGTAAAATTTGGCGATACAATAACAATTCAATATAAGTACGAGGCCATTGATGAAACTGGTAATAATATCCCGCTTTTCAAAATCAACTTCCGTAGGAAAACCGAATACTTTCATTTAGATATAATTTTACGGTATAAAGAATATGCTGAACCAGCAGAATTGGAGTATTTAACGGAAGAATCTGGGCATTTCCCCAAAGAAGTATCTCAAATACCTTTTGATAATCGAACAAAAAGCTATAAATTTGCAATAGCTAATCCACAACTGAATTCAAAGTACATCATCAAATGGAAGAAGTAGCCTAATATATTCAGCATATTATCAGTAAGTCGCCTTGATCGATTTAATCAACTACCAATCTTGTATGTTTGTTGATTAAAAATAGGATTACTTATGCCAATTTGTTTGTAATTTTGCCGCCATGAATCCAAAAGGCAAACTTGTCATCGTTGGGGGGGCTGTTGATAAAGGAAGTTTTACAGAAAAATCTTTCGATCAGCAGGTAGAAAAAAATCTAAACTTTTTTGAAACTGGTATTCTGAAACGAATCATCGTTGAATCGCGTTTGCAAGAAAAATCACGTTTAGAAATTATCACAACCGCATCTAAAATCCCACGTGAAGTTGGGCCTGAATACGCCAAAGCATTTCGCTACCTCGGTGCAGAACATGTCGATGTTATGCACATCGAAAATCGCGAGCATGCCGCTAACCCAGAATTCCTGGAGCGTTTGCGCCATGCCGACATTGTGATGTTTACCGGCGGTGATCAATTGCGGCTTACCTCCATTTTGGGCGGCACCGAATTTCAAGATATTCTGCTTCATAAATACATCAACGAAGAATTTATTTATGCCGGAACTTCGGCTGGTGCAGCGGCAGCTTCAAACAACATGATTTATCAAGGTTCTAGCCACGAAGCTTTGCTGAAAGGTGAAGTAAAAATCACATCTGGTCTTGGACTTATTGACGATGTCATCATTGACACGCATTTTGTACAACGGGGGCGTATTGGTCGCTTGTTTCAAGCGGTTGTCGGAAATCCGAAAGTGTTAGGCATTGGTCTTGGCGAAGACACGGGCTTACTCATTACCAATAACCAGAAAATGGAAGCCATTGGATCGGGTTTGGTTATTCTTGTTGATGGTCGCCACATCAAGGACACCAATCTAACGCAAGTAGAATTGGGGCAACCCATCTCGATTAAAAACTTGGTTGTGCATGTCATGAGTATGTACGATTTGTATGATTTAAATACGCACACCATGACTATTGGCGCAGCGCAACACGCCTAAATGCTTCAACCATGAAATTAATTATCCACGGTGGTTTTTTCAGCGAGTCTTCACAAAGTGCTGAAACAAAATTGGCCAAACAGAACGCATTGAAACGTATTGTGCAAGATGCCTTTCGTTATATGCAAACAAATCATACCGCACTCGAAACGGTTGTGTATGCAGTTGAGTTATTAGAGAATGATGAATTATTCAACGCCGGAATTGGTTCGCAAATTCAAAGCGATGGCATCATTCGCATGAGTGCTTCACTGATGGATGGAAAGAGCCAGAAATTTAGTGGTGTCATCAATATTGAAAACGTAAAAAATCCGATTCGTGTTGCCCAACACTTATTGAAATATGATGATCGTGTTTTGGGTGGCGAGGGTGCGATTCGTTTTGCGCGCAACAATGCCTTTGCTGAATTTAGTACAGAAATTCCGCAACGAAGAAAAGAATACGAAGCAAAACTTGCGGCAACAGGTGTTGGAACAGTGGGTTGTGTGGCCTTAGATGCCGATGGCAATATCGCCGCAGCAACTTCGACAGGTGGAAAAGGTTTTGAAATCCCAGGACGAATTTCTGATTCGGCTACAACTGCCGGAAATTATGCCAACGCATGTTGTGGCGTAAGTTGTACGGGTGTGGGCGAAGACATTGTTAGCAATGCATTAGCCACAAAAATTGTAACCCGTGTTACCGATGGCATGACGTTGGAAGTGGCTTTTGCGAAAACATTTGCCGAACTCAAAACAATTGATGGATTTGCAGGTGCAATTGCAATTGACAAAACAGGAAACATCCATCATGCCGACTCACATCCGAGTATGGTTTTTGCGAGTTTTGATGGTGAAGTAATGGCTGTGTTTAATTGAAATGCCCAAGCTCAAATTCTAACACGTTTATTTAGCTACTCGCTGCGCTCGTTTTTTTTTAGACAGGAAACGGAATGAGTTGGTGAATTTGTGAGTTGGTGATTTGCCAATTTCATAACTCACGAATTCACCAATTGTGCGCTAGCCTGTGTGGCTTCGTGTCTGCGTAGGCATTTCGCGCGTGGAAAAACACATTCTATTTATAGAAACGCATGCGTCTTTATGCCGCGCTATGTTAGCGCTTATACATTTACTCTTCTTCCAAATGGAAGCGGTGCATGATTCGGTGTGCCAATGGAGCAATAAGAACGGCAACGGTTGATAGAAATGCAATACCACTAAAAAGTGCATAAAACGATGCAAATAATTTTGCTGCATCTGTTTCCATTTGATTGACTGGCCCCATTCCGGTTAGGATCATCGAAGCATTGAGCAAGGAATCAATCCAAGAAAGTTTGCAGATAAAATGATAGCCTAACATGCCGATAAAAAGCGAACAAAAAATCAATACCGATCCAATCAACATACTGCGGAGCATCCGGTTGTAAAATTTCCGGCGCGGAAGGAGTGGCTTGTTTTTAGATTCGAAAGGCATGCTTAATCTTGATTATCAACAACGGCCATGTGTTTTCCGTTTGGTGCGATGGCAATGCGGGTAATGTTTTTCAGACCCAATCCTTTGAAGTCGTAATACGGTTCCCATGCAAAACTTCGTCCAATACCCCAGATGTATATTTTTGTTCCGGCGGCCATGTATATATTTCCAAATCGGTCTATGGCCATATCTTGACTTCCTTCCAATGCTTTGATTGGTTTGAAGTCTTGCACCGCATTGCCTTTTCCATCTAACGCTTTGATCCAAAGAATGCTGTCGTTATCCAGTTGTGTATAAAGTACCATTTTTTGTTTTGCACTGCGGTAAACACACATGCTTCGTCCGATGTTTGAAGCCACTTGTACCGATTTCCCTGCACGCACATCAGCAATGCGCAACGAAAATGGATTCGTCAATGAAAACAAAAAGACGGTATTGTCGTCGAACCAACAATGATAACCAACACCAAATTCACGCTCAAGAGCGGGCTTTGCAGCAAGTGTCGTTTTGTTATATAACCAAAGGCGTTGCGAAGAATCTTTTTCAACGACAACGGTTGAGATGTATTTATTGCCAGGCGCAAATGTTGGCGAAAATTCGCTCTCTTTCGTTTGTGTGAGTCGCGTTGAAAAACGATTGCTAACGTCGTATTTGATAATATCGGTTTGGATGCTATCGCGGGCAGAAGCGTAAAGCAAAAAACTTCCTTGTTCGGAAAATGCGGGTTGATTATCGTAACCGGGATTGTTGCTGATGTTTGAACCGCCACCAATAACAAGTTGTTCGCGGTTGTAATAGGTATCAAACAACCAAATATCTGAACCTGTTGGCAAACTAAGCGAGGAACAAAAGATGAAACCTAAAATCGGTAAAAGGGTGCGTAGTGGTTTTTTCATGGTGTGTTCTGGGAATCGCGGGAGTTCATGATATGCGCGAGCGCGTTGGCTTGCGGGTCGGTGTGATGACTTAATGCTTGAACAATATTTTTGCGTTCGGTTTCGGTTTTATTTTGACTCAATTTATACTTACCATCGACTTGTGTTACGGCGATTTCAAAAGCAACAATTGCGCCAATCATACCATCAATGTACTTTTCTTCGAGCGATTGCCATTGTGTGCGGTATGCCGGTTCGTATGTATGAATCATGTGCTCAAGCACCATTCGTTTTTGTTCTTTTCCGTGGAGAATTTTCACGTTCCCGCGAACATGTACGGCGATGTAATTCCAAGTAGGTACATTTTGTTTTTTCTCGTAATGCGTTGGCGAAATATACGCATGCGGACCGCTAAAAACCACCAAGGCTTCTTGCGTCTGCGCCAAGGCTTTTGCTTGCGGGTTGGCTGCGGCTAAATGGCTCAACAAACGCAATCCTGAATCGGTCTTTTCAACCGTAAAGGGCAGATGTGTAATAAACGGAATCCCTTCGCCATTACTGGCAAAAATAGCAAACGAATGAGCTTGCATAAACGCAAACAATTCGTCAAAATTTTCGTTTCGATAATAGGATGGGATGTACATACGTTGTAAAAATAAGTGTTTGCTCCGAAACTTACGCTTGTTTTTTGTACCTTCAACTACATGAACCTGCGCATTTGGATTTTTCTGGCTTGTTGTCTGCTTTTTGCTTGTCGCCAAGATGGCGATACAGAATACCCTACGGCCCAAATTCTTTCACCAACTCCAAGCCAAGTTTTTCATGTTGGTGATACCATGCGGGTACGCGTGAAGATCAGCGACAATCAGCGTTTGGAATATGCGCGATTTCAATTGGTTGATGCCAATTTGATTCCTGCACTGCCCGTTGTTCCCTATTCGCTCAATGGGCGTGAATCGGAGATCGACTTTTTATATCCGATTGCTGATATTCATCTGAATTCCGGCTTGCATTATCTTAAAATTGAGATGAGCGATGGTGCAAACAGCACACAAAAATACCAAGCGGTACAAGTTATCGAAATGCCCAAAAGCCGGCTTGGGCTTTTTGCGGTTACACATCCACAAGCCAATGCAGTCAACATCTATAAAATTGATTCTTCTTGGAATGCTTCGTTGTTTTTGAATTTCGCATCGGATTATGGCGATTTTACATTGAGTGATTATTGGCAACAACTCTACTTTAGCGGAAGCATGACTGGCCCATTGCGTGCCATTTCAATTGATGGTGCATCGCCGTCTTGGCAGCAACCTTCGCAAAATGCGTTTTCGCCGTGGTTTGGAAATTTACAAAACGATGTCAAAAACACCTTGGTGTGTTATCCGTTTCTCAAACAAGTAAAACGGCTCGACATGAACGGAAGTTCGAATTACCAAGTCAACACGGGGCAGAATGCCTTTCCCGAGCGTGTTTGTTTAAACGGAGAGCGGTTATTTGTTTCGCAATACAACATCGCAAATGCGCAGCATGAAATGGCGGTTTTTAGTTTTCCGGCTGGTGGCGGTTTGCAACAAACACCGATTGGTTTTGCCCCAATAGCCTTGATTCCGCGCGACAGCAATTTGCTCTATGTGCTTGGCAACGCCAACAATGTTGGCTATTTAGCCATTTACGATTTTAACGCGAATGGTTTTTGGACACCGCTCAATTTACCTGCGGCGGCTGTTCGTTCAGCAGTATCAATTGATGCATCGACCTTATTGATTGGGATGAGTGATGGTGTGATTTATAAATTCACCTACAATCCGTTGGGATTAATTCCGTGGTCTTCTTCTGGTGTAGCAACGCATATTCGGTACGATGAAACGACGAATGAGGTATATGCTTCGACGGGAAATACCATTCAGGTGTATGACTACAATACAGGAACATTGCAACATACCATCACGCTCAACGACAGCATTACGGATTTTGAAATCTGGCACAACCGCTAGTATTTTTTTGATGAACAAACCATTGTTTGATTACATTTGTAACAGATGTTATTGTTGGCATAAAATTGTTTTTTTAAAACAGCAATAGCATTGTACCCTCACGATTGACCTCATTTTTTTAATGAATCACTTCTTTCATCGACTCAGATCGCTTCTGTTTGTAGCGGTGTTTCTGTTTTCTGCGCGAGCGGATGCACAGAACCCTATTGATACAAGCAGTCTTTACGACATGTCGATTGAGCAATTGATGCAATTGAAGGCGTTTGGTGTTTCGTCAGAAACCGAAAAACTGATTAATTCTTTAATTACCACAGCCTCAAATCGTCCATTTTCTGCGCGGGAAACACCGAATATTGTAACCGTGATTACGGCTGAGGAAATTCGTCGCAGTGGTGCGCGCGATTTGATTGATGTATTGCGTTTGGTTCCGGGCATTGATCTAGCACAAGATGTGGAAGGTATTGTGAGTATGGGTGTGCGGGGCTTGTGGGCGGGCGAGGGAAAAGTGTTGATGCAGGTGAACGGACAAGAAGTGAACGAAATTCTTTATGGGTTTACACCGCTAGGAAACGAATTTCCAGTAGAGCGCATCAGTCGCATTGAAATTATTCGTGGGCCGGGATCAATTATCAATGGTGGTTTTGCAGAATATGCGGTTATCAATATTATTACCGATGCGTTTGATACCGGCAAAACAGCATCTGTAGAAACCCATGCGGGTGCTACTGCGCGGGGTATAACAAAATATGGTGCGGGCGGACAAATTTGGTTGCAAAAAAACGAACTGCAGATTGCTGCACGTTTTTCGCATTATGATGCATACCGCAGTGATCGCATGCACACCGATGTATTTGGCGATGGGCATGACTTATACAAGAGCACATTGATACGCAATCAGCAGGCATCGTTCAACCTGCAATGGCGTAAACTTCGATTTACATACGCATATAGCCATTATTTTACCACGACCAAAAATCCATTTGACTCAACATTTGTTAATCTTGCTCCTTACAAAAATCAATTTCTCAGTCATCGTGTTGCACTTAGCCACTCGTTTGTGCTTCATAAAAAATGGACCATTGATCCTTCTTTGAGCTATGCACTACAATCGCCTTGGGAAAATATGGAATATCCGGGCTATCAAACATTTCAGCGCACCGTGATGCGCGCAAGAGCAAGGGTGAATGTAAACTATAAGATCAAACGAAGAATGGCCCTCAATTTTGGTGCGCAATTTTTTATGGATCGTGCACGTGCGGGTGAGGAGTCTTATCCCTTCAACAACGGAGAAGACGTACTTCAATTTTACAATACGTCTGGCTTTGCAGAATTTAGTTGGAAAACGCGGTTTGTCAATATCCTTACGGGTGTTCGCTTTGATCACAACTCCGGTTTTGGCGATGCTTTTGTTCCGCGTCTTGCATTCACCAAAAAAATTGGGCAATTCAACTATAAAATTCTTTACAACGAATCGTTCAAAGCCCCAACCATTGCCAATGTTGATGCGCAAACCGAATCGGGCATTCGAGCAGAACTCAATCGCAGTATTGAGTTTGAACTGGGCTATTTGGTTGGTCGGAAAGGATTTATCAGTGCCAATGTATTTCAAGTAATGAGTCAAAATCCGATTGTCTATTATTACGACCCCATAACCGATCTCGATCAATACATCAACGGTTCTGGCACGGGTTCTTATGGTGGTGAATTGGAATTCAACTACCGCGATTCGCTCTTGAGTTTGCGTTTCTGCTACTCGTATTATGCTCCTAGAGGAATAAAAATTGAGTCAACCATTGTTCCTGGCCAAGGAAATTTACTTTTAGCATTTCCGGCACACAAATTGTCTATGAGTACAACACTTATGCTACCCGGTAAAATTGCCTTCAACATCTCCGCACAATTGCTTGGCGAACGTTATGGTTATACGGCTGAAGATTCGCTGGATAATAAAACACTGAGTCGTTTTGCGCCGGAACTTATGCTCAATACGTTTATTTCGCGCGACAATCTGTTCCCTGGTTTCAATGTAGGTTTTGGATGTTACAATATATTGAATACATCCTTTCCCTTCATCATGCCTTATAGCGATGATTTGGCACCTTTGTCTTCGCTCTCGCGTGAATTTTCTATTCGCATTTCGTATCACATCGCTTCAAAAACAGGCAATCGCTAATTTTACTGTGCAAAACTCCCTAACCTTCATTTCGCGTTACAAGCACCGAATTTTGGTGGTTGTTGCCGTGCTTTGTATGTTGGTTTTGCCTTTTCAATTAAAAGCTCAAGAAACCAATTACCGTTCTTACGCTTTATTGCTCTATAATTTTGCTAAAAACACCACTTACCCTTCTAGCGCAAAAACAACCTATACGTTTGGGGTCTATGGTTCGAGTGGTGTTATTCAAGAGTTGCAGAAACTTGCCAAACTGAAAAAAGTACACAACTTGACCATTGTTGTCAAACAAATCAATACACCCCAAGAAGCAACGCAATGCGATCAGGTGTTTCTTCCGGTAAACAAAAGCAGCGCGATTAAAGCCATTGTAGAAGCCATCAAAGGTAAACCCGTCTTACTTGTTGCCGAGCGCGAGAACTATTACCTCAAAGGTGCTGCCATCAGTTTTGTTGTTGATGATGATGATACCTTACGTTTCGACTTGAATACAAAAACGCTCAAACAACAAGGCTTAGATATAACGCCAAGTTTATTGCAAGTTGCCAATGATGTTGATTAAAAAAGTATGTAAACAAACTATGTTCAAATTTTATTCATTGAGGTTACTTGTTTTACTTTTTGTCGTTTGCTTTTCTACCCATACAAGCAATGCTCAGACAGGTACAGACACAAGCGGTTTGTATGATATGTCGATTGAGCAATTGATGCAATTAAAAGCATTCGGTGTTTCTTCTGAGACCGAGCAATTAATCAATGCGTTGATTTCTACGGCCTCTAATCGTCCTTTCTCTACACGCGAAACGCCCAATATTGTTACTGTAATCACAGCAGAAGAAATTCGGCGAAGTGGTGCGCGCGATTTGGTGGATGTATTGCGTCTTGTTCCGGGCATTGATATGGGGCAAGATGTAGAAGGTGTAGTCAGTATTGGTGTGCGGGGCTTGTGGGGGGGCGAAGGAAAGGTCTTGGTGCAAGTTGATGGGCAAGAATTAAATGAAACGCTTTATGGTTTTGTACCGATGGGAAACTGTTTTCCCGTTGAACGCATCAACCGTATCGAAATCATTCGAGGACCTGGATCAATTGTCAATGGTGGTTTTGCCGAATATGCGGTTATCAATATCATTACCGATGCTTTTTCTTCCGAAAAACAAGCAACGGTTGATTCGCATGCGGGAGCGACTGCGCGTGGCCTAACGAAGTATGGAGCTGGCGGGCAAGTATGGTTTAAGCAGAATCAGGTTCAGGTTTCGATACGTGCTTCCTATAATGATGCTTACCGAAGTGATCGCGAGCATGTGGATGTGTTTGGAGAAAAATACGATATGTTTGGTAGTTCGCTCATTCATAATCAGCAAGCGGCGTTGAATTTGAAATGGAAAAAAACGCGTTTTAACTATACCTATAACCTTTATAACGTTGCAACCCGTTCGCCTTTCGATTCTACCTACACCAATATCCCCATTTTTGATGCGCGTTTTGAGAATCACCGCATTGCGTTAAGCAACTCATTTTCTTTATCAAAGAAGTGGACATTGGATCCTTTTCTGAGTTACGCTTATTACAAACCGTGGGAATCGCGCGCCTATCCGGGATATTATCCTTACAGTCGGTGTGCCGATCGAACCAAAATACGCCTCAATACGAATTATAAGTTCAAACGAAAAATGGCCATAGTTATTGGTTCCGAATTTTTTATTGACCGTGGCCGAGCGCTAATCGATTCGTTGCCTTTTATTTCGGGCAAAAACGAAGTCATGTATTACAATAGTTCTGGTTTTGCAGAATTCAGTTGGAAAACACGTTTTGTGAATATTTTAACTGGTGTACGTTTCGATCATAATTCGGGGTTTGGCAATGCACTTGTTCCACGCATTGCGCTAACGAAAAAATTTGGCCATTTCAATTACAAAATTCTTTATAACGAATCGTTTAAAGCACCAACTATTGAGAATGTTGATATTCAAACAGCAGCAGGGATTCGAGCAGAACTGAGTCGTAGTTTTGAATTGGAAGTTGGGTATTTAATTGGTCGCAAAGCATTTGTCAGCGCCAATCTATTTCAAGTAACAAGCAATAATCCGATTGTGTATTACTATGATGCGGATCAGAATTTGGATCAATACATCAATGGTCGCGGGGCGGGAACGCGGGGGGGCGAACTGGAATTCAATTACCGCGATTCGTTGTTTAGTTTGCGTTTTTCTTATTCTTACTATTCTGCGCGAGGCTTGAAAAAAATCGAGTCTGCGATTGTTCCAGGACATAGCAATTTACTCCTAGCTTTTCCTGCACACAAAGCCTCACTCAGTGCAACGTATATTTTCCCGAAAGAAATTGCGTGTAATGTTTCGGCGCAATTCTTGGGCGAACGTTTCGATTATTCCTCGCGCGATTCGTTGGGTACAAAGCAGCTCACACGCATAGAACCAGAACTCATGCTCAATATTTTTATCTCGCGCGACAATTTGTTTCATGGATTTGATATTGGCTTGGGGTGCTACAATATTTTGAATAGTACGTTCCCCATTATTTTACCTTACGCCAATGATCTCGCTCCGATACCGTCCTTATCGCGCGAATTTTCTGTGCGTGTGCGTTATCGTTTTGCTGCTCAAAAAACGAATTAAGCGCAACACCGATCTTAACAATTAAGGTATTGTACGCTGATTGATTGTGCTATACTTTAATTCCAATGAGCAACATATCATCCATCTGCTCTTCTTCGCCACGCCATTTATCGATACTTTCCGAGATTGCCAAGTATTGTTCAGGCATGGACAAGGGTTGAATTGCCACAATCAAACGTTCAAGTGCGAGGCGGCTGTAACGTTTATTTTTCGGTCCGCCAAATTGATCGGTAACACCATCTGTAAACATATAAATGGTATCGCCAGGGCTAAGGATCATTTCGGTTACATCAAAGGTTTCATCTGTTTCAAAAGCAAGACCACCAATAGATAATTTGCACGATTTTAAAGCCACCATTTCGCCATTGCGAACAATGAACGTTGGACGGTTGGAGTTTGTAAACGAAGCCTTTCCGCTAGTTTTATCAAAAGACATGACCGCAATATCAAGCCCGTCGTAAATTACGGTTCCTTTTTCGTAGGATTGTAATTGTTGGTAGAGACTCGTACGCAGGTTAATGAGCAATTCAGAAAGCGGTTCGCTAGAAACAATCAAGGCTTCATTCAGTAAGTTGAAACTGATCAGGGACATAAACGCACCCGGAACGCCGTGTCCAGTACAATCTACGGAAGCCACATAGATACAATCGTCTTTTTCGGCGATCCAATAAAAATCACCGCTCACAATATCGCGCGGCTTGTAGTAGAAAAAGTTTTCAGAAAAATAAGCATCCAACAATTGCGGATCGGGTAAAATGGAACGCTGAATACGTTGTGCATACTCGATACTAGAAGTAATGTCGATATTTTTTTGCTGAATTACTTCAGCTTGTTTTTCCATTTCATCTTTCTGAACCATAACTTCTGCTGTGCGTTGGCTCACCAGCATTTCAAGTTGTTCTTTACTCCGAAGTAGTGCCCGTTCGCGAAGGCGTGTGTATATCCAAAAGGCAGCAGCAACAGCAACCGCCAGCAAAATATAAAAGGTCCATGTCTGATAAAATGGTGTTCGAACAGAAAATGCAAACGATACCGTATTTTTACCCAACCCGCCATCGGCATTGATTGTACGCGCGTTGAGCGTGTATTCGCCAGGAGGAAGACCGCGGTAGATTACTTCGCGTTCACGTGTGGGTGGAGACCAATCCGTATCATAGCCTTCTAATTTATATTGAAAGCGAATACGATCGGGAGCTTCGTGTTGAATACCCGCAAACACAAATTGAATGGTGTTATTCGAATTGGGCAATTTCATCCGCGTTGGCAAATCAAACCAACCCGAAAACGTACCAAAAACAACATCCGATAAACCTTTATTCGTCGTATCGCGAATATCTATATAGTTAACAAAAATTGACTCCAGATGCAATAAAACTGATTGGCTCGATTTTTTAGGGCTGGGCAAAAAACGGGTATGTCCGTTGGAAGCACCAAACCAGAAATTAGCTGATTGACCAACAATAAACGTATTCGGTAAAATCTCGTTTGTCCACAACCCATCAATACTATTGAACACGCGAACAGAAAGTATTTGGCTCGTGTTGTCAATTAGCATCTGATGCAAACCATTTCGCGTACCACACCAGACCGTATTGTTTTTATCGAAAAAAAGTGTTGTAATATTAATGGAGACAAAACCATGTTCCGTACCAATAAACTCCGTCGAATCAGCGTTTCCTGATTTCAAGTAGGCATGCTTTTTCTTGTTCTTGAGAATAGCAATGCCGTTGTTTTTTGTACCTAACCAAATGTTTTGATATTTATCAAACGCAAAGCATTGAATCTCGCCATAAATATGACGCTCCCGCTTTTCCCATTTTTGTAATACTTGCCCGTCGGGCGACAACTCCATCAATCCATTGGTGGTCAATACCCATACATCACCTTTTGCATCAACACGAATAAAAAGAACCGTTCCATTGAGTAAATCTTCACCATCTGCAACAGGCTGAATATCGTATGGCCCTGTTGATGATTCAGGACGAATACGAACCAATCCCCCCCCCGATTGCATGCCTACATACATATTGCCACTTGAATCGGCGGCCAGTGCCGAAACAAAATCCCATGGCAAATCTTTTTCAGCGTCCAAGGTTGTAAAGACTTTCCCTTTTTTAGTTCTATTTGCCGCTGGTAGAATACTAATTCCGCCACCCGTTGTACCCAACCAGATTCCGCCCCATTGATCTTCGGCAATAGCCGTAACAATACTTTCGCTAATCCCATCGGCCCAGAAAAAACTGCGTGTCGAATCCGAATTCGGATAATGGTACAAGGCCCCGCCCCCATACAAACCAGCCCACACCCCACCCGTCCGATCTTTATACATACTCAGTGTACTTACCCCAGAAAAGCCATCAGAAGTATAACTCACAAACAACTCACCATTCAAACGCATCAACCCATCGTTTGCCGTTCCAATCCACATGTTTTTTTCCGAATCCTGATAAAAAGAAAGTGGATGATTGCTGTTTAATCCATTGTTTGCGTAATAATTGCGCGATTGGGATGGAGCAAGCGTAACAACACCATTTGTGGCTAATAGTTTTACAATACCAAAACCATCTGTTGCAAACCAAAGATTACCCTCGGCATCTTCGTACATACTTTGAATACGAATTGTTCCCCAATTGATGTATTGATATTGTGGCGTTGTCAAATCAACAAACGTCAGTTGCTCAGACGCTTTTACGGGTATATCGATTCGTCCTGGCCCTTGTCGCCAATCGGCATACCAGATTGAACCATGTCGGTCTTCGACCATACAAGTCACATTGACCCCTTTCAATCCATTTTCTGGACGTAAAAAAAGCACTTGAATATCTTTGCCCATCGACTTGCCGCGATGCGTCCGTAAATGATCGATGGATGTGGCCGGAATTTGCGATAAATTAAACAAGATGACATAAATCCCCGACCTGTTGCAAGAAAGCCAAAGATTTCCATCACGATCAACCAACATGGCCTGAAAGCGCTGCTCTTCGGTGAAATTTCGAACATTGAGCGAATCGACTTGATAGCCTGAAACGTTTCGTTTTATAAAATAAACTTCCTTACTCGTCAATACATAAACACCCGTTGCCGCTTCGGCAATGGCAACCGTTTCGGATGAAAATACAGCAGCCGAAGAAACTGGCTTGCTAAATTTTATCCCGTCAAACAACCGCAAGCCGTCTTCTGTTCCTACCCATAAGGTCTTCTGTGCATAAAGCAAACTCGTAATTTGCTGATCGGGCAAACCATTGTTGAAACCATAATTGGTAAAATGAATCCCATCAAACCGAGAAAGTCCAGAATGTGTTCCCGCCCAAATATAGCCATACTCATCCTGCGTTATCGATGTAACGGTCGATTGGGCTAAACCGTCATTGACAGTAAAGGCTTTAAAATTATAACGTTGGGCTATTGTGCTTAATGTTGTCAGCATCAACATCAGCACAACCATAAATTTCCGATTCATAGGGCAATAACAAAAGTAAAGTAATTATTACTTCGCCCCTAAACAATTACGGCCAAACCCTAATTCTGATCGGTAAAAGTGCGAAAAATAATAACCGAGGATATAAAAACGGCCTGTCGAATCATTTTCGCAAGCCATTTTATAAGAGCCTGTTTAAAATTTGTTTTTGAGAATTGTTATGATGGCTTTTTGTGCCAGACGAGGCGCGTTTTGAAGGCCATAGCAGCGCGCCTACGGTCAAAAAACGCAACGAAGTATGGTGCAAAAAGGCGCATAACAATTCCGAGGCTTCGGAACAAAGGATAAAATTTAAACAGGCTCTAAGTTGTTTTGAATCAATTAGGCTTCTTGAACAACGCCCATTCGTCCAAATTTTTCGATACGCTGTGAGCAAAGTTCAGGAATTGATTTTGCGCTTAATTCTTCCAGATGTTGCAAGAGTGTTGTTTTCGCAATGGCAAACATTTCATCCCAATTGACGTGTGCACCGCCAACGGGTTCTGGTACCATACCATCAATCAACCCTTGGCCGATCATATCTGTTGCTGTCAATTTGAGCGACTCAGCAGCTTTCTCTTTATGATCCCAACTCCGCCAAAGAATTGACGAACACGATTCAGGAGAAATAACAGAATACCACGTATTTTCAAGCATCAACACACGATCACCTACACCAATGCCCAAGGCACCACCCGACGCACCTTCGCCAATAATCAAACAAATCACGGGCACTTTCAAACGCGCCATTTCGAGCAAGTTACGTGCAATGGCTTCGCCCTGCCCACGTTCCTCCGCTTCCAATCCAGGATAAGCACCCGGTGTATCAATTAACGTAATCACAGGCTTGCCAAATTTCTCGGCCAATTTCATCAAACGCAAGGCTTTGCGATACCCTTCAGGATTCGGCATACCGAAATTATGATACTGGCGAAGCTTCGTATTTCGGCCTTTTTGCTGACCAATAAACATCACTGTTTTTCCGTCTATCTGACCAAAACCACCAATCATTGCCTTATCATCTTTAACCGTCCGGTCGCCATGCAATTCAATGAAGTTGCCATCAGTCAATGCTTTGATATAATCCAAGGCATACGGACGATCGGGGTGTCGCGATACAAGTACGCGCTGCCAAGGCGTAAGATTTCCAAAAATTTCTTTTCGCTTGGCATATATTTTTTCGGTCAGTTCGTTCAACGTTGCCGTTGCATCGACACCGCTTTTCTCCGCCGCATGCTTCATTTTATCATGTTGCTCAACAAGTTCAGCAATTGGCTTTTCAAAGTCTAGATAATTCATTGCGCTTTTTATTTAAGGAGTACGAAGGTACAAACTCGGCGCGAATTAGGCTCATTTTCTACCCAAACCGAGCTTGAAGAATAGTAAAACTATTAGAAATCAACTTTATAATAAAACAAGGGCAAAAAGCCCAACTGATATTGCTCAATGACGGGATCGCGTTGTGGATTGGCAGGATCGGGAGAGTATGTGAGTCCAAGAATATTTTTTCGGCCTGTTACATTCACCAAATCCAAACCAACTTCGTGTGTCAATTTTTTGGTATTCAGCCGCCAGTTAACTTTAATATCGAGACGGAAATAGGACGAACTAAATTGTTTGGTGTTGCGCAACGAATCGATGAGAACTTCGTCGCTCTCAATGCGCGATGCTGCGGTATCGATGGGTGTGTACCAACGTTTGCCGGCCAGTGTCAGTTTTGCTCCCAGTTGAATGGTTTGTTTTTCGCCAATTTTAAATTCGCGTGCCCCCAACACATTCACGGCGTATTTGGTATTGAAATCGGTATTGCGTTTTACACCATCGCTTCCTTTGTAAGTGGCATCAAACAGCGAAGCGGTTACCAAAACAAAATAGTGGTTGCTAAAAAATTTCTCTGCGGTAAATTCTACGCCATAGTTTTCGCCAGTTCCTTCGTTCACAAGTGAATCAGGGAAAAAACGACTGAATCCAGTTCCTTGGTTGAGTGCAGAAAAAGAACTCGATTTTTTATCGACAGGAATGTTGTAGAGGTATTGGTAATACGTTTCAACTTTAAAGCGCAGATTTTTGGTAGCGAGCAGATCATATCCAACAACGGCATGAATGCTACGCATGAAATCAAGGTTTTTATTTTGCAGCGCATAAGGGGCGGTAGTTGCGGGCAAATGGGTGTAGTAAATATAAGAAGGCAACAACTGGCTATGCAATCCTGCGCCCAGACTCAATGTTTGTCGTTCAGCAAAATTCCAGCGCAAGCCTGCACGTGGTTCAATCGCTTTACTTCCGTTTAATGTAAAGTACTGCGCGTGTACACCAAAATTAAACACCAACGCATCGCTTGCCTTGTGTTTCCATTGCGCATAGGGTTGAATTAAAAAAGATGTCCCCGTATAATCTTGGCGGTTGTAAAACAAATACGTTACTTCACTGTGAATGCTATCAGTCAACGTGTTTTGGTAAAAATCGTTGAAGATGCCGTACTTCAACGTATTCCGACTTCCGTATTTGCGCACGAAATAAATATTGGCCGATAATTTCCCTTCGCTATTCATATAACCCATTTTGGGTGTGATGGAATCAATCGCAAACGTTGAATCGCGGTAAACCAATAAATGCTCGGCAGAAGACTTGCGGTAGCTGTAAGCCACAACAGCACGGTAATAAAAATTCTCGTTTACTGGTTTTGCATACGTTACACCCGTAACGCCCATGCCGGAACGGAAATACTGATCGCGGCTATCTTCGCCGTAAAGCTCATCATTAGGCTCGGTATATTTACTTACAATGATGTCTATTTTACTTGTACCACCAACACCAAAAAAGGCGAGCGTTCCACCTTTTTTCATCGGAAAATTCAGTCGAAAGGCAGCGTCTTGATAATTGGGAACAGCACCGGTTCCAATTGGAATTTTCATGGCCTCAAACAACTTGAGTGTTGAGTAGCGGTAATTGATCAGGAAAGACGAACCACGTGTTTTGCTGATTGGCCCTTCTGCATTAATTTCTGTTCCGAGAAAACCAAACTGTCCGGTAAATTCAAATTTTTCGTTGTTCCCATTTCGCATGCGGAGATCGAATGCGCCCGCAATACCGTTTCCAAATTCGGCAGGAAATGCGCCTGTAAAAAAGTCGGAGTTGGCCAATACTTTATTATTCAAAATACCAACTGGACCTCCTGTTGTTCCTTCAATAGCAAAATGGTTTGGATTGGGAATATCAACACCTTCAAACCGCCACAAAACACCCATCGGCGAATTGCCACGCACCACAATATCGTTGCGCGAATCATCAGCACCTTGAACGCCTGCGAAATTGGAAGCCATGCGCGCTGGGTCGCCGCGACTTCCAGCATAGCGATCTGTTTCTTCGACCGAAAATTGGCGCGCACTCACACTCGTCATTTCGTTATTCGTTTCGCCAGCTTTATTCCCTTCAATCACAACTTCGTTTGTTTGCTGTACCGATGACTCCATACGAATTTGCAAAATCACTTCTTTGCCCGAACCCAGAATAATATCGCGCAAGACGGTTGGTTGATAACCTGCAAAATTGGCAACAAGCGAATAACGGCCAACCGGAAGTTTATCAAACCGATAATTCCCGTTGAGGTCGGATGTTGTACCAGAGATTAAACTAGAATCGCGATAAATGCGCACAACAACAAATCCGAGAGGCGAGGATGTTTCTGCTTCGATGACTGTTCCACGAATGGTTTGTGTTCCTTGTGCTTGCGCAAAATAAGTGGCAAGAAAAAGTATAAAAAATAAAAATGTATGCTTCATCATCAATCGGGTTTGAGACCAAATTTAGTTTTTTGGTTTGGGTTTGCAAGTAAAAAGTGTGGTTGTTGACTTAGAGCCTGTTTAAATTTCATCCTTTGAGTTTGTTATGCGCCTTTTTGCACCATACTTCGTTGCGTTTTTTGACCGTAGTCGCACTGCTATGGCCTTCAAAACGCGCCTCGTCTGGCACAAAAATGCATCATAACAATTCTCAAAAACAAATTTTAAACAGGCTCTTAGCAACTGTTTAAAGTTCATCCGACATACAATTCCAGTATATTTAGCCGTTCAAAAAAAACGGCATGCTTGCACGTAGTCTTCTGCTTTCTTGGATTTTTTTTCTAGTATTCGGTGCACATTCTTGGGCGCAGCAAAAAGAAATTAAACTGAGTGCGGCCTATCTCATTTATTATAAAATGGATTCCGTTTTGCGCATGTATGCGAAAGACGGCGATAGCGTAAATTTTCTGAAAGCATACACAGCATACAAGCAAGAGGGAATTGAGCATGACGATGAGCGCAAGCTGGCCTGGATTGATTACCGCAAGTTCGATTTTTATTTATTTCATAAAATGCGGCCTACCGAAGCAGTTCTGGAAAACTTAGAAATGCTTGCCGAATCGTGTAAACAAAAAGGACTCGATTTGATTGGAGGTCTTTGTTACATGAGTATGAATTACTGGTACACGCAACAAAAAAAATTCAAGCAGAGTTTGATTTATACGTTTAAGGCTAAAGAACTTTTTGATCGTGTTCCGATTGAGGAGTTTCGTGGAAAAACGTATATCTATTATGAACTGGCATTGAGTTATTATCGTTTTCGCGATTTCGGAAAATGTATTGTTCTGGCACAAACTGCGGCGCACTATAAATCACTGAAACGTAATCACATGTACAATTACAATTTGCTTGGGTTGGCGTATATGCAAACAAAACAATACGACTCGGCACTGCTGTACATGAATAAAACCTTGGCGTATGGATTGGATTTGAAAAAAGAGCATGGTACATCTGCTTGGGAAGGAATTGCGCTCGGGAATATTGGCAGTATTTATTATATGCAAGGAAACTATGCGCAAGCCATTCCAAAACTCAAGGCCGGTTTAGAAATTTGTGTTGCAAATAAATTGTGGGACAATACTTCCGGTTTTTCAATCCGACTTATTGCTATTTATGTGCAACAAAAAAAATCGTTTGCCGTAACCTTGATCGATTCAGCGCGGGCATATACTTACCGTGGGGGTAACGAGCAAGACTTCTATGACCTATACCGCGTTTTATCTGCTTTTTATAAACAAGCTGGCGATTTTGAAAAAAGCCTGTATTATGCCGATTCGGCTTCGTTATGCGATAAAAAGCTCAACGAATTTTTCGACACGCGTTTTCAGGCGCGCATTGAATCGGAAGCATACCAACGCAATGAGTTAAAAAATCTATTGTTGCTCGAATCGGAGAAAAAAAGAAATAACATTATGCGCATTGCCGCAACCATTATTATTTTCTTGTTTCTGATCATTGCCTTTCTGCTTTACAACCGACAAAAACTTTCGCTTGAAAAATTGAGCGCGCAACAGAAAACATTATCGCTCGAAAAGGCAAAAAGTGAAAGTGAAAAAATACTGATTGCACAATCGTTACGCAACAAGGAAAATTTGGTACGCGAAATTCACCACCGCGTCAAGAACAATTTACAAATTATCAGTTCATTGCTCGATATTCAAAGCAACAACATCAGCGACGAAAAATCAAAATTGGCACTGGCCGAAAGTCGCAATCGCATCATGAGCATTTCGATCATGCACCAACAATTGTATCAGCATGAAAACATGACCTCTGTTGAGTTTCGGAAGTTTGCGCAAGATTTGACCTTCCAGATCACGAGTTTGAATAAGCAGCATGGAAGACAGGTTGATATTGACATTCAGATTCCTGAAACGTCATTGCACATTGATACAGCTGTGCCACTTGGTTTAATACTGAATGAATTGCTGACCAATTCGTTCAAATACGCGTTTGTGAATGATCGATTACAAATCGCCATCAAGCTCGTAACCGTATCGCCTGTTGAATATATTTTACATTACAAAGATTGTGGCCCAGGTCTTCCTTCCGACCACATACCAAACAAATCGCGATCGTTGGGCTTAATTTTGATTTTTAAACTAAGCCGGCAATTGGATGGAGAAACAACTTATGCGTACGAAGAAGGAGCATCGTTTCAGATTCGGTTTAAAGAAAAATTTCCTGTTGAAAATACAAGACTTCCCTGAAATCATTTTCGGGAAACCTTGTTTTATTAAACCATGTTTTAGCTATATTTGAAGAACATTTTTAACGTTCAACACAACCAATGCTCATGAAAAAAATCTTACTCGCAGCTATGCTTGCCTTTTCGGTTCAAGCTTCGGCACAGTACTACTTTAACACAATCAATACGCCCGGCATGAATCCTGGTGGATTGAATACCGATGTTGAATACCCTGTCGGTAGTGGACTTGATCCTTCTTGGACAGTCATTCAAGCTCCTTCGGCCAATCCGGTATGGTCGCCTACGCAAAACATTCCGTTCCCGTTTGATTTTAACGGAACACCTGTAACACAATTCAAAGTTTCAAATTCTGGCGTACTTACCTTTGATATTGCCGCAGCAACTGCTCCGCCATTTGCCACAGCAGCACTTCCTGCCGCCAACATTCCCGACAATTCGGTTATGGCTTGGGGCATTCAAGGAACAGGCACAAACGACAATATTGTTTGGAAAACATTTGGTTCTGCGCCAAATCGTCAAGTCTGGGTATTCTTCACCTCATACACATTCAATACATTTTACACCTATTGGTCAATTGTTTTGGAAGAAACCACAAACAAAATCTATGTGGTTGATCAACGCAGCAGCGGCACATTAACAAACCTTGCAATTGGTATCCAAACAAACAATGCAACTGCCTATGCGGTTAACAACGGCAATAACAACGTTAGCTCTATTGCATCAACAGATCCATCACCAGCAGATAACGCTTATTATGAATTCATCCCAGGCACACGTCCAAACTACGACATGTCTGCAAACGCAGAAACGCTTCCGGCTTATTTGATTCTCAATCAAGCACCATTTAGCATTCCTGCAAGCTTTGTCAACTTCGGTGCGATGAATGTAAATTCGTATGACATGAATTATTCCATCAACAATGGCCCGGCGGTAGTTGGAAATATCGGAAGCTTGAATGTGGCTACCAATGGCACAACGAATGGCACACACCCAACAGGTTGGTCTCCTGCTGCAACTGGAACATACAACTTAAAAGTATGGGCCAGCAACATCAACGGAAATCCTGATGGTAACACCCTAAACGATACATTGAGCTTTTCGGCAGTTGTAGTTGATACGCTTGTAACACGCAACACGTGCATGGAAGTATTTACTTCATCTACTTGCGGACCTTGTGCAGCTGGCAATGCCAATATGGAAAACAACATTGTTCCTAACGTTCAGAATTACACCGTTATCAAGTATCAGCAAGATTTCCCAGGAAATGGCGATCCGTATCAAACTGCGCAAGCAGTCAACCGTCGTTTGTATTACAACATCAATTCTATTCCACGCATGGAAATGGATGGACAATGGGATAATAACGCTGCATCATTAACCGTTCCTATTTTCAATTCATTCCAACAAATTCCGGCCTTCATGGAAATCTCCATTGCAAGCGCTTACTATGCTGGAAACAACGTTATTGTTACCGCACAGATCAATCCACTTATTAATTACAGTGGCAACAACTACGCTTACCACGTTGTGGTTGTAGAGAAACAAACGGTAAACAATGTGGCTAGTAACGGCGAAACATCGTTTGAAAATGTAATGATGAAAATGGTTCCAAATGAGAATGGAACAGCTGTCAATTCATTACAATCTGGCAATCCGATCAACATCAACCAAACCATTAACATGACAGGTACGTTTGTTGAACAAATGAGCGATTTGCGTGTGGTTATTTTTGTTCAAGACAATAACACCAAAGAAATTTTGCAGTCGCAATGGTCAGATGTTCCAGTAGGCATCAACGAAAACAATCCAGAAAGTGCAATCCGTTCGGTATTCCCGAATCCGGCAAACACACAAGTAGCGATGGCGTTCAACCTTGACAACGCACAAGCTGTAAATTGGACCATGACAAACATCGTTGGTCAACAAGTTACTGGTGCTAGCAATGTTGCTGCAAACGCTGGTCAAAACATCATCAACATCAACACAGCAGATTTAGCAGAAGGTATTTACTTCCTCAACCTGCAAGTTGGTGATCGCATGTACACCGAGCGTGTTGTGATTACGAAGTAATTTTCAACTGCATAAAAAACAAGTGTAGTTCGCGTTACAAACGCGATTTTCAAACCTCCGCGTTGCAAACACGGAGGAGTGTACAAAGTAAATTCTAACTGCATAAATAAAAACGGTTGCCTTTAGCGAGGCAACCGTTTTTTATTTTGATCATGTAACTGGAATTTAAACGCTGCTCTCTAGCAAATTTGTTTTTTGAGTGCTTTTCAAATGTTCTTTCAACCAAGCAATAGCGAGCGATTTATCGGTGAAATAATTTGCTGCAACAATGGGTTTATTCATTCTCACAAAAAAATTGCCCATGATGCGTTGCGGCAATGATTCGATCAAGAAGGCTTCTGCTTGAATAAAATCTTTGTGGTGGCCTTGACTCACATACCTTACTGTTTCGTAAGTAACATTCGTATATCTTTTGGCAAGGCTGAGTACACATAATTTTACGCCAAGTCGTTTGCTCAACTCCGCTAAATTTTGGTGCATTTCTTTAATCACCGCCAGGTCATAAATGAAATTATCCGAACAGTGGATTCTGACAATATCGTTTTTTTTTGATTCGATGATCGAATGGCCAAGGTCAATAATGATGGTATCGTTACTTGTACTCACTTGAAAAAAATTGTGGTGTTCAGCTAGGGATGATTGTACCAACTGGTTATTTGATCAACGTTAAATAGGCTTTAAACGTTAACCGAAACTCGGCGATTAAAAATTTCGCGTAACGTATGCAAACAGATTTTACAGGACATAAAACCAACTTTAATTCGTTACAATTGGCTTAATGTCCTTTCTTCTTATCGGCAAGTAAATCGCGGCCTGTACGAACTTTGTATCGCTCCAGACCTGCTTTCAGAAAAGCTTCGTATTCACCCACTTCAGGAGTGTAGCCGCGCGGCTCGGCAAGTACTTTTCCGGTATTGTCGAGCAACACATAATAAGGCTGAGAGTTTGAACCGTATATTTCTTCTTGCAAAGCGCCCCATTTTTTTCCAACTGCTTTAATCGATTTGCCGGCTTTGGTTTTGAACCATTCTGCTTCTGGCAATGGATTTTTATCATCGACATACAAGGAAACAACAACGTAATCTTCGTTGAGTAAATCGTAGATTTTTTTCTGCGACCAAACATTGTCTTCCATCTTGCGGCAATTGACACAAGAATAACCTGTAAAGTCAACAAATACAGGCTTGCAATGTTTAGCAGCATAATCCATACCTTCTTGGAGATCGTGGAAACAACTCAAATCATGCGGGCATTCCGATTCGGTTGTTTTCCACTCTTTGTAATACGATGGTGGGAGAAAACCGCTGAAAAAATTGGTTGGTGCGCCCCAAATTCCGGGCATCATATAAACGACCAAAACAAAGGTTACGAGTGCCGTCAATAAACGCGGAACGCTGATGTGTGGCAAATCGCTATCGTGCGAAAGTTTGATTTTACCAAGCAGGTAAAGACCAAGAAGTACACCAATGATAATCCAAATGGCGAGAAACAATTCGCGCTTGAGGAATCCCCAATGGTAAGCCAAATCAACATTTGACAAAAATTTCAAGGCCAAAGCGAGTTCGATAAAACCAAGCGTTACTTTAACGGTATTGAGCCAGCCACCCGATTTGGGTAAGGTATTGAGCCAACCTGGAAACATGGCAAACAAAGCAAAAGGCAAGGCGAGTGCGAGGGCAAAGCCAAACATACCTACTGCCGGACCAAAATAGCCACCATTCGCCGCTTCAACTAACAAAGAACCGATAATTGGGCCTGTACATGAAAACGATACCAGCGCGAGTGTGAAAGCCATGAAGAAAATCCCCATCAATCCACCACGATCAGATTTCTGGTCAACTTTATTGACAAAACTACTCGGCAAGGTAATTTCAAAAACGCCAAGAAAAGAGAGCGCGAAAATGACAAATACAAAAAAGAAAAGCAGGTTGAAATACACATTGCTTGCCATATCGTTCAATGCTCCAGCACCGAAAACAATAGTTACGAGCATTCCCAATGAAACGTAAATGGCGATGATTGAAATGGCATAAATCAGGGCATTGCGGATTCCTGTTTTTCGATCCTTACTGCGTTTTGTAAAGAAACTAACCGTCATCGGAATCATCGGAAATACACACGGGGTAAGCAATGCAAGCAAACCACCAATAAATCCTGCAATGAGATAACCGAGATTAGAATGATCGGCTTCCGTGATAACATCGCCTTTTACAGGTTCGAGTGTTTTCAAATCAGGAGCTTGCAAGGCACCCGCTACACACGTATCGCAGCAGGTAGCATCGCTTTCTTTTCCCAATGCTTTGGCCACAGCCTTTTCGATTTCGGCAGCACAGCCGGTGCATCCACCACTCGCATTCGTTGTTGTATCAACTTGATTGGTTGTAGCAATCGGTGCTGTTGTTCCGGTAGTTCCAGTTGTTCCAGTTACTCCTGTTGTTCCGGTAGCACCCGTTGCGCCAACCGCACCGCCTACGCATCCGTTTACAGCAATATCAAATTCCCACGTATCGGGAGGCAAACATTTAGAATCATCGCAAACACCAAATTCAACCGTTCCTGCAATTTTAAAATTTGTCGAACTATTGATTTTAATTTTTTGGCGGAATGTGGCTACGCCTTCAAAAAAGATGACTTCGCCATCGAATACTTTTTCAAATTTCTTGATGGAATTACTTTCGGTAACAACCCCAACACGGTCGTAAGCAGCATTTTTTGCAAACGTAAAAACGGTAGGTGTTGGATCAGGAGCGCCAGGGTTTTGAGAATAGACATGCCAGCCTTTATCGAGTTTGGCGGTAAATACCAGTGTTGCTTCACATCCTTTGACATCGGAAACCGTTGCCGACCATTTAATTGGGTTAAGGATTTGTGCTTTTACAGGCAACAAAGCCAAAAGCATAAAGATTCCAACAGCAAGTATGCGTGGAATTTGAATAAATGTTGTTTTCATAGAAAAAGAAAATTCGAGTGTTGAGCGTCCCAAAATTAATGGAATTCGCGCACACTCGAACTTACGGATTAATTCGCCCGGCAGTTTACTTGTTATTCGATAATAATCGTTAATTCTTCATCAACGGGTGGCTTGCATTCGTTTTCATTGCATAGCATGTAGCTGACAATGGCTGTAAGCTGCACTGGCTCGCCTTCTTTGTAGCGAACGCGTTGTTTAAACGTTGCTGTTCCTTCGTAATAATTGACATCCATCTCGAATACAGGCTCATAAACGGAAGTCAGTTTGCCCGATTCGTTGGTTGTGCCTTCTAATTCAAATGCCCCTTTTGCGGGTTCAAATTCAAATGTTGTCGGAAGCGGACCTTTAGCACCATCCATGCTTTGTGAATAGATATGCCATCCTGCAGGAATATTGGCGGTGAAATTAAGTTCAGCAATGCCATTTCCTAGTTTGGTTACCTGACTTGACCAGCGCACGTTTCCGGCAGTTTGAGCACGAAAAGACATGGTAAGTGTGGCAACGACAAGTGCAAAGACGACAAAGTACGCTCTTGCACTAAAATGAAGAGGTTTCATGGGTAATTTGTGTTTGTGTGTCCGGTGTGTGAAGCCGGTGTGTGTTTAGCAATAATACGTCATAAAAAGGCCCGAGTTGTAGCTCGGGCCTATAATTTCGACAAACGCTTACTTTTAGGTGATGACTTCTTGAATTCTACGGATGGGAATAACCATGCCTGATTTCAAGATTACCCGCTCTTCGGTAACGGCCCAAATCGTTGTTTCTACCAGTTTGGTATCGGTATCGTCTTGAAAAATGATGCGTACCTTATTATGATCCATGTTTCCAAGCACTAAGGCTCGGTCGAGTTCTGCGCGCCGACGACGCATGTCTTCGGCGTTATTTAATACTTCTTCTTTTGGAAAACGCAAGTCGCGCACTTGCTCTTTTTCGATGGTGACGGGCATTCGGACGGCTGCTGTCATGGTATGTGTGTTAATACGGTGAGAGATGTGTGTGGTTTAATAGCTGAAAATTACGACAAGCAAACCAAAAAAGCAAGTAAACAAGTAAAAATCTTCGACTAATTTTTTAAACAAAGAGCCGAAAGCAATTCTTCGGGGCGTTGTGTCCCAATCCGATAAACCAACCCATCGTGCATGGTAATCTCAATGGCGTCGGGTCCATAAGTATAAAAGCGTATTCGGCCTTTACTGTGTAAATTATAGACCGGACGATTAAAAAAAGAAGGTTTAAGGCGCACTTTTCTGACCGATTCGATTCCTAAAATATCAATTCTGACCAAACGCGCCCCCCAAAAACCGCTCAATCGGATGGTATTTTGATGTACTTCGGTTTTCATGTGCAAAACAAAAAGCAACAACCCCGAAAGCACCAGAATGGCAATTCCTAAAACAAAAAACAACTGCCCCGAATGATCGCGGCCCGGATATTCGCCAATATGAATCAATTCCAAATCGACGGGTTTCGGGTTTTCGGACCAATAGTAGGCGACAAAACAAAAAACCGACAACAAAAGCCTTCGCAATAACGAATGGCGGTTTAAACCGTGATGTTGCCGTTCTTCAAAACGTGGTTCATCTAGCTCATCCATACACTTCCGGTTTGAAGGTGAATTTTATTTGCTGTTTGGTATTGGTGCTAACCGCATACTCATGTGCAATACGAAATCCAGGCATCCAAACAATATCTTCCCCCGAAAGCAGCACAGGAAGCTTCTGGCGGCTTAATCGCGCAACTTTCAGATCGGTTAAAATATCGCTGATTTTTTTGGTGCCTTGCATGCCAAACGGACGCATCCGATCTCCAATTTTCCACGAACGAATTGTAAGTGGCCATTGTAATTTTTCAGCATCGAGAAAGGCTACATGCGGATGGGGTTCGATGAGCGATGTATCGGTCTCGGTAAATTCCCACCGTAAAAAATCCAGTTGTGCATCGCGCTCAAAAACACATTCGCTGATTTCGTCATCGTCTTTCGGGGCAATCACCAACTCATCGCGTTCTTTACTCAACACAAATTTTTCTGCATGAAAAACAGCAGCGCCAGTTTCGGTCAAGCCATGCACCAGTTGCTGTGCTTGCGTTGTGTTAAAGCCGTATGGACGAATACATTCATAAAGCAAAGTAGCCGGCGCAACAGATGCCAGCACGGAAGCGATGCGAATATGCGTTCTGTTATTTTCCAACCTTACGGCTTCCTTTTTTGACGTTTCAATGGCTTCATCAAAAATCAATTCCGTATCGCGCAAGTGATTGAATGTTTCTGACAATCCTTGATATACATTCGGATTCCACGATTTCAGCAAAGGCATTAACTGATGCCTGATTTTATTGCGCTGAAAAGTCAATTCTTGATTGGAAGCATCTTCGCGCCAAGACCAAGCCTGTGCTTTAGCGAACGCAACAATCTCCTCACGCGAGGCAAACAGCAAGGGCCTGATAATATTGTTGTTTTTCACCGGAATACCGCGCAATCCGTGAATTCCAGCACCGCGAAAAAGCCGATGAAACAACGTTTCCAGGTTATCATCGAGTTGATGTCCGGTTGCAATGTGCGTGTAACCAAAGGCTAAACACAAATCATTAAAATAAGTGTATCGAAAATTTCTAGCCTTTTCCTGAAATCCATCGCCATCGAAAGCTTGAACATCAGCTGAACTTGTTTTTTTTACATGAAAGGCGACTTGAAATGAAGCCGCAAGTTCCGCTACGAAAACTGCATCAGCATCCGATTCGGCACCACGTTTTCCATAATTTACATGCGCAATTCCCGAAAGCCAACCCTGCGCATGCAACAACTGAGCGAGCACAACCGAATCGACACCACCGCTCACGGCTGCCAAAATTCGCGGTTCGGTATCGCACAGTTTTTGTTCTTGAATAAAACGCAGGAATTTTTCTTTCACGTTGCAAATTACGTTGAAATAGGTGAGCATCCGAGTGCCAAAAACATACTTTGTGCTTTGATCAGGCACTCTTCATATTCTTGTTCTGGAATCGCAGCTTGCGTATAAGCACTTCCAACCATGGTAGAAACATAGTTGGTTGCTTCGTTGTACTGAATGCTTCGAATAACGACATTAAAATCAAAATCGCCATTGGGTTTGATGTAACCAACCGTTCCGGCATACAAACCACGACGCATATCTTCATACTGATCGATCAATTGCATGGCACGAAATTTTGGTGCGCCTGTCATTGACCCCATGGGGAATGCTTTTTTAAACGCATCGAATGCATGCGCATCGGGGCGCAGTTCGCAGGAGATGGTCGAAATGAGTTGATGAACCGTTTTGAAGGTATAAACGCCAAACAACTCTGGCACATTTACCGTTCCGCGTTTCGCAAAATGCGATAAATCGTTCCGCACCAAATCCACAATCATCACATTTTCACTGCGTTCTTTTGAATCGGAAGCAAGTTCGAGTTGCAAGCGTTTATCTTCTTGTTCGTTTTGGCCGCGTTTGCGTGTTCCTTTGATGGGTTGCGAAAGTAATTGATTGCCTGTTTTTTTAAGAAAACGCTCTGGGCTTGCGCAAATCAACCAACTGGAATTGATTTTATAGAAAACGGCGAATGGTGCTTCTGACAGGGCATTCAGACGGAACCAAATTTCCGTTGGATTAATTTTTTCTTGTTTCGCGAAAAATTCGATGCAGTAATTTATTTCATAAATATCGCCTCGCTGAATGTGTTTTTTGATTTGTTCTGCAGTTTGCAGATAATGTGAACGGGAAGTGCGCGCATGGAGTGAAAATGAGCTACTTGGTGCGGTTGAAATTTCAGCCGTTGCGCTAATTTTTTGAATGTACGCTTGAACGTGTTTTTCATCTTCCGGAAAATAACCGATTTCGATTATTTCGGCTTTACAAACCACAATAAACGACGGACAAAAAAGATGCATTTCGGCGAAACCAAGATCGTTTTCTTTTTGTGTTTTTAGACCATCTGTTTGCTCTTTTAAATCATAAGCAAAATGTGCCAAAATCCAGTCGGGGCATTGCTTAACAAATGTTTTTACGGTTTCGAAATCAGCATTCGCAACATCCATTTGTTGGTGTGTTCCCCAGCCCGCAAGCCAATCCAGTTCACTCGTTTTTGACTGATTCGCATCAAACAAAGCAAAGTGGGTTTCGGTCGTTGCCAACAGCGCAATATTGTGTTTTGCGGTGTACTGGGTTACCCCTCGAATTGCTTTAAAAATGCGCATGGCCAAAGATAACCTTGCTTTATGCAATAAAAAAGTTTGTGTGGTAACACGTTTTTTGTAAATTGCATCGTTAAAATACAGATTAACCGCCCTTTGGTTTTTGATGAAAACCACATAAATTCATCAGAGAACGACAAACTAATACACACATGAAACCCTCTTTACGCATTCTCTTCGCAGTTGCAGCCTGTTCTTTGCTGTCAAGCCAAATCAACGCTCAAAACGTTGCCATCAACACAACAGGAGCGGCACCAGTTGCTTCTGCGATCCTTGATGTTTCGTCAACTACAATGGGATTATTAATCCCGCGTATGACCACCGCGCAACGTGTGGCCATAGCGGCCCCTGCTACTGGACTAAAAGTATATGATACAAATACAAATTCATTCTGGTACTACGATGGTGCGGTATGGGTTGAAGTATTGAATGGCTCAACCGGATGGCGCTTAACCGGCAACACCGCAGCAGCCGCAAATTTTATTGGTACTACCAATGCCATTGCTTTCCGGATGTATGCAAACAATGTTGAACGCATGCGCATCAACCCTACCGATGGTGAAATTGTTGCGGGCGCAACGGCTTCGCCTTATGCGGGTGATATGCTTGCTGCCGTATCGACGGCTACATTGCCATTTGCTATAAATGGCTATTCGGCCAATAACGGTTCAGGAACTTGGGGCGAAGTGCTTGCAGCCTCAACTACCGCATTTTCTGCCCTTCAAGGCGTTTATGGTGGTGGCGGTTCTGGTGCCGGAACATTGGGCAACTACAATGGAACAGGTACGAGCAATGTACGCGCTGGTGTTTTTGGTGTTTGCTCTACCCCCACAGCCTCTGCTGCTGGCGTAGGTGTTAGTGGATTTAATGCTATGGCATCGGGCAATCAACGCATGGGTGTGTTGGGGCAATACAACGGCACTGCTTATGGTTTAGCTGTTGTGGGCCTTGGCTTTGGTGGTGGTCTTCCTGCTGGCAATAACGATATTGCGGTTGTAGGCTGGCGCGCAAACAATGCCAACTTCTCTGGTTATTTCAATGGTAACCACGTCATTGCTAACGGAACCAAAACAGCTTCCGTAGGAACGCAATGGGGCAATCAACTTCTGTATTGTTTAGAATCTCCTGAAGTTTGGTTTGAAGACATTGGCGAAGGCCAACTCGTCAATGGTGTTTGCCACATCGAACTCGATTCTATTTTCAAACAAGTTACCGTTATTGATCCCAAACACCAAATGCACGTATTTGTGCAAATGGAAGGCGAATCGGAAGACGTTTATGTTGAAAAAGGTATGACCGGATTTACCGTAAAAGAAAAAAATGGCGGTAAATCCAATGTTTCTTTCTCTTACCGCATTGTGGCCAAGCGGGTTCATTTCCAAGATCACCGCTACGGCAACGATCCCGTATGGGGTGGAGGTGATACACGCCACTACATGCAATATGCTCCGCCACCGCCAATTGACTATAACGAGAATGTGAAATTCCAAGAAGAGCAACGGGCCAATTACAAACCAACACCAATGCCTGCTGGCTTTATTTATTACGAAACGTTACAACGCGAAACCAAGCAAGCAGAAACCACGCGTCCGGTTTCTTCTAAACAAGAATATACGCAGCCCAGCAACGAGCAAAAAGGAACGAATGGTCAGCAAGGCCAAGTAGTTCCTGACAGCCAAGGCATTCCGGCGCAAGCAGTACCCGCACAACCCGCGCAAGAGACAAAAAAATCTGCTGGACAGCCTAACTAATTTTCGTTTTTAAGACATCACTGCTATGAAAGCGAAACTAATTTTAACGGCCACACTACTTGCTGCTTCATTTGGATTGACGAAAGCACAAGGTTTGATCAATAATGGAGCACAGATCGTTTTGTCGGGGCCGGTTTATATCATGATTGACGGTACAGGGGGTAATTATACCACAACGGGGGTTGGTGGTTATATCCGCAACAGTACACCTGGCGCATTCATCGATCTTAAAGCCAATTGGAACAACAATGGTGGAAACAACGCCTGTTTCAATCCGGGTTGTACGGTTCGTCTTTCTGGGCCTGCACAAACGGTAAATGGCTTAACGGGTTCCTATTTTTACAACTTAGAATTGCTTGGAACAGGCACCAAAACATTTACCATTTACAATGAAGTTGGAAACATCCTAAGTCTTGGAACGCGTCCACTCGATTTGAATGGCAACTATGTTTACATCAGTAATGGGCTTCCGGGAGCGATTACAACTTCGGGTGGTTACATCATCAGCGAAACACCCGTTGCCGGAAATCCGAGTATTGTGCGTTGGCTTGTGGGTACAAACAATGCGGCACATACCATTCCGTTTGGTACATTTTCTGGTGTTTCGATTCCGTTTACATTTACACCAAACATCACTGCGCCAACCATTTTCAGTTATGTTTATACGGCAACACGCCCTACGGCTGCTTCCGATAATCTACCTTGGTCAACAGGGGTAACACACATGTTTGATCCGAATCTGGCACAAGATGGTTCTGATGAAGCCGTCATTGACCGTTGGTGGGATTTTACCTTCAGCGGCGCGGCCAATCCCGATTTTACGTTTAGTTACCGCGGCATTGAAAACACCCTGATTGTTCCTTACAATGCCGGAAACATTGGTGCGCAATACTGGTCGGCGGCTTGGCTCCCGAACAATGCGGTTATTGGCTCTGCTCCAGCGGTACTCGCAGGTGTAGGAACGGTAACGGCCAATGCCGTACCTATGGCGGCAACAACATTTACGCCCATGGTATTATCATCTGTGCTCGCTCCGCTTCCGATTGAACTTACGCGTTTCGACGGAACGTGTACCGGAAATGGCGCATTCATTCACTGGTCAACGGCAACAGAAACCAATAGCGATTACTTCACCTTACAACGTAGCGATGATGGTCAGACATTTCGCACGATTGGCACCATTCAAGCAGCAGGAACGAGTTCATCGATTCGAAACTATTCGTATGCTGATACCGAACCATTGCTTGCAACAACCTATTATCGTTTGCTTGAAACAGATATTCAAGGCAATTCAAAAACGGCTTCTGTCATTACCGTAGAACCTTGTAGCGATAAACTAGAAACGGTTGAAGCATGGTCGGCAGGTAACCATGTTACCGTGCTCATCAACACGTCGCTTGACCAAGATTATGTGGTTGATTTGTATGACAACCGTGGACGACTTGTTTTTACACAAAAAGCGCATGCACAGGTAGGAGCAAACAAACTCGACCTTACGGCATTGGACTTAGCTCCGGGTGTTTACTTTGTAAACATTCAAGGTACAACGGCTCATCTTGCAGAAAAACTTTACTTCACCCGCGACTAATTTTTCACACACATTTCATAAAAAAAACCTTCGCGAGCGAAGGTTTTTTTATGAAGTTCAATTCGCAAAACGTAAAGACACTTTATAGCCCTTAATGGTTTCTAAAGTCAGTTCACCATTCAATTTCTGTGTCAACTCGCGCACCAGCCGCAATCCGGTTTGCTCTTCCGAAAAACTTGAAGAATTACCAATACCGTTGTCTTCTACGGCAAGAACAATGCTTCCTCCCCGATTCATCAAACTCAAAGTAACTTGACGATCTGCCTGTTGCCCGAATGCGTGTTTGCAGGCATTGCTCAACAATTCATTGGCAATCAACGCCATCATGATGGCTTTACTCATGGGCAAAACTACATTGTCGAGCAACGTATGAATGCTGATGTTGTTACTCGAAAAGGTGGAGCGAACTTGCGCCGTTAAATCCAGTAAAAAATTACGCAGGTTGATTTGTTGGATATTTTCTGACTGGTAAAGTTGGCGATGAATACTGCTCATACTGGTCATTCGCAGTTGCAAACTGCTAATAAATTGACGCTGTTCGTCGGTGTTCGCTTTATCGGCAAATACTTTAAGAATATCGGAGATTAATCCAAAATTATTTTTTACGCGGTGGTTGACTTCGCGAAGCAGCAATTGTTTTTCGTCGAGTGTTTGTTCAAGTTTTAATTGTGCTTGTTGCCGCCGATGCGTTTCGAGGGTTTGGGCAATTATTTGCGCAATAGAAAGAGCAAATTTTTGCTCCGACACATCCCATACACGCATCATTTCCAGATCTTCAAAACAAATTAACCCAACAACACGCCCTTCGATACGAATCGGAACATCCATCATGGATTTAATTCCGGTAGGCAAAATGTACGATTGTGCAATCTCTGCGGTTTGCGGATCGTTTGCAGAATCCGTTGTCAAAATAATTTCGTTGCCTTCGAGCAAACCGAAATAATGGGGAAGATCGGTACGTCTAAAAACAATTGGTGGCAAAATTTGCTCTGGATCTCGAACAAAATTGATGATGCTTCGCAACGAGTTAAAGTTCTCGTCAAACAGCCAAACGTTGGCCCGTGCGGTTTTCAGATTGGTTGAAGAGGCGCGAACGATTTCAAGCATGGCCTCATCAAACTTTCCTTCGCGGATAGCCTTAGAGTTGGCAAGCGTATCCTCGACATGTTTTTGTTGGTGCAGTTTTTCCCAGTACCTCAAATTATCGCTGATGTCGCGAATAAAAATGGCCGTTTGGTTATGGGATATTTTGTGGCGTGTAACACTAGCCGTAAACGATCCGCCTGTGCGTTTATGCAATTGCAAAATTTCAGAACCTTTATCCGCTGCAAGCAAGGCCCCTGTCGATTCGCGTACAATTTCAGGCAAGGCATCCGAAGAAATTAAACGTTCAAATTTATAATCGGTTGGAATTTTCAACATCTCGCGCGAAGCTCTGTTGATGTATTTGATAACACCAAATTCATCAAGCACCAAGGTGGCTTGCGGTGATGCTTCATTCAACTGCTCGAATATTTTCATTTCCAACATAAACAGGGCGTTTCGATGGCTTTGTCCTAAATTAAATTATTTTTTTATGTTGCATCCCATTATTTTAAACGGAATGATAAATTAATGCAAAGAGTTTTGCTATTTAGCAGCAAGATAATAAATGCCTGCTATGCTTTACGAATTAAATGATAAAAATCAACTCTATTTTGAAATTTCGGGCAATCTAGCTGCGGAATACCGACTCGTTTTCCTCAACGGATTATCGCAAAGCACGGTAGCTTGGACGGCCATCATTCCTGCATTTCAAAACATAGAAATCGTTTGCATGGATCTTGTGTTTCAAGGAAAATCTTCCTGCGTGGGCGATTACCGCAGCTACGACCAACATGCGAACGATGTGCATGCGTTGATTCAAGCATTGCCGCCTAAAAAAAATATCGTTTGCGGAATTTCGTATGGCAGTGCGGTGGCTCAACACCTGCTTGTAAATTATCCCAATGCTTTTGAGGCTGGTATTTTACTTTCCACATTTGCACACGCCACACCATTATTTAATGCCATTGGCGAAAGTTGGAAAGCAGCATTACAGCTCGGTGGCTACACGCATTTGCTCGACATCATGCTGCCAACTGTTCTCGGGAGTTCGTATTTTGAAAATCCATTTATTCCCATCGAAACCTTAAAAGCATCGCGCCTAACAGCGAATCTCTCGGCTGAAAATTTATTGAAACTCATGCAAGCCACCGAAATGCGTGGCGATTACCGCCCGCAGTTGAGCCGAATTGGTTGTCCGGTGATGGTCATTCACGGCGAAGAAGATTTTTTGATTTCAACGCCGGTTGCGAAAGACGTTGCCGCGCATATTCCTAAGGCTCAATTCCGAATGATTCCCCGCGCTGGCCATACGCTCAACCTCGAAGCCATCCCACAAACCATCGCACATATACGCGAGTTTATGGCTGAGATAAGTTGTTGAAGTTTCTAGTACTTATTCAAAAAATGTTCTTCAATATCAAACGAAGAACGCACCCCTACCAAATCGTATTCATTGGCCAGCCATTCGTCAGCAAGCTTTCGACCTTCTGCTTTCAGGTGCAATAAAAATTCCCAAGAAGTATTCAGTTTGCTCGAATAGGATAAATGATCGAGCGCGTGATAACCACTGATGCAATGCACAAATATTTCGCGGTCTTGTTCGGGAAGTGTCATCCCACGGCGCAACAATTCGTTGCGGTAATGCACCATGTGCATTTCATTAATTAGGCTACTGTTGAAACTAATTTCGTTTGCTCGCTCTGCAATATCGCGGGCCGATGTGGGAAGCTGATGGATGTTGATGGAATTGATTTTGACCAACACAATATCGTGCGTTTCGGTTTCGGCAATGAGGGGCGTGAGCGGTGGATTGCCCATGTAGCCACCATCCCAATAATGTTCGCCATCTATTTCTACCGCTTGAAAAAGCGAAGGCAAACACGTAGAAGCCAAAACCGCATCGACCGAAATTTCGTGGTTATGAAACACACGGGCACGATTGGTTTTTACGTTGGTTGCACACACAAATAATTTTTTGGTGTTGTAGCGTTTCAACTCGTCAAAATCGATCGAATCGAGTAAGATATTTTTGAGCGGATTGTAATTGTATGGATTGAGTTGATACGGTGAAAGCGCTTGCGAAATGGAATTGAAAAACAGATACCCTGGCGAATTGTAGATATCGCCAAAATTCCATGCCCGATCAAAGCCTGATGGTTTAAATAAAAAGCTACCATTATGCGAAACTTTGCGCCAGATGGTTTCTAAAATTTCTTTTGCTTTTTGTGGGCCGCCTGTATGCAAGCCATACGCCACCGCAACGGCATTTACAGCACCTGCGCTAGTACCACAAATCCCTTCGGCTACAATTTCATCTACTTCGAGCAAACGATCGAGTACGCCCCAAGTAAATGCGCCATGCGCTCCCCCACCCTGCAAGGCCAACGCTACTTTTTTACGCGGAATCTGTTTTGGCATAATATTTTTGATTGTGTAAAGCTACGAAGGTTTCCCGTACAAATGCCCTATTGCGCACTCCAGCCACCATCCACCGGCAAGGCTGTACCCGTAATCAAATCAGCATGTTCGCTGCACAGAAAAACGCACAAAGCCCCAAGCGATTCGACCGAAGCAAATTTCTTCACCGCATGCTTCACCAACATCACTTTTGCAATCACATCCTCCTCACTCATCTGATGCGTTTTGGCTTGATCCGCAATTTGATTGCGCACCAAGGGCGTATCTACATACCCCGGGCAAATGGCATTGGCCGTAACACCATGCGGCGCACCTTCTAAGGCAAGCACTTTGGTGAAACCAACCAAACCATGTTTCGCCGCCACATAAGCCGATTTGAATTCCGAAGCCACCAAACCATGCGCCGAAGCAATATTGATCACGCGTCCCCAATTGCGCGCCTTCATGCCTTTAAACACATGACGCGTGGTATGAAAAGCTGCCGTTAAATTCAACCCAATGATCGCATCCCATTTCGCTGTCGGAAAATCTTCTACGGGCGATACAAATTGCATACCCGCATTATTCACCAACACATCAATTGGTCCGAGTGCGTTTACGGCTTCACGCACAAACGTTTCAATGGCATCTGGCTGCAAAAGATTCGCATTCGAGAAAAATGTTTTTACACCAAATTCTGCGCCAACGGCATTCGCAATTTCGGCCCCATTCGTTTCCAACCCATTCAACGCAAGTTGATAACCCGCTTTTGCAAACTCGCGCGCAATGCCTAAACCGATTCCGCTCGTACTTCCTGTAATGAGGACAGTTTTTGTCATGCTTTTCAGATGATCTGTTTTTAATGCTTTTTTTGAACGTGCAAACTTCGTCAATTTATCGCCTTGTTAGGAATGCACAAAACACATTCCGCCCATGAATTTTTAACAGCATCAGAACTGTATCTTTGTAGCCATGTTAACACTCGATCCAAAAGAATTGAAAATTCCGCAATTGCATCAATACCTCTTGCATGCCGTTGCCCCCCGCCCCATCGCTTTTGCCAGCACCATCGACGCGCAAGGCAATCCAAACCTCAGCCCATTTAGTTTCTTCAATATCTTCAGCGCCAATCCGCCCATCGCCATCTTCTCGCCCGCCCGCAGCGGACGCACGGGACAAACCAAAAACACTTTCGACAACGCCAAAGAAACCCGCGAATGCGTGATCAATGTCGTGAATTACGATATGGTGCACCAAATGTCGCTCACCAGTACCGAATATGCCAAAGGCATCAACGAGTTTGTGAAGGCTGGGCTAACCGAATTGCCCTCCATCAAAGTAAAAGCACCACGCGTGGCCGAATCGCCCGTACAACTCGAATGCAAAGTCAACGACATCATCGAACTCGGACAAAACGGCGGTGCGGGCAATCTCGTCATCTGCGAAATTGTACTCATCCACATCAACGAAAATGTCCTCAATCCCGAAACACAGATGATCGATCAAGAGAAAATCGATCTGGTGGCCCGTCTCGGCGGCGATTGGTATTTGCGCGCTTCGGGCGATGCCTTGTTTAAAATCGCGAAACCGCTCACATCCATTGGTATTGGTGTCGATCAAATTCCTCCCGCCATTCGCAACAGTACTGTCTTAACGGGCAATCACCTTGGCATGCTTGGAAACACAGAGAAATTGCCTACACCTGAGGAAATTTTGGGATTTACCCAAACAGCAGAATATTTTGAACTCGAAAAGCAGTTCGGCGAACAGCCAGAAGATATGCACCGTATTGCCGCAAACCTACTCCATACAGGCCGTGTGGACGATGCGTGGAAAGTCTTACTCAGCTCCGTTTGATTCATTTTTAGTATCAAAAACACAGAAGTTTTGAACAAGTGTTAATTAATGCTTTTGCAACCAATTTGCCTGTTGTACTTTCGTTGCTCAATTCATTCTCAAATCACACACTCATGTTCAATATTACTGGCACTCTAAAAGTAAAAATGGCCGAACAACAGGTTTCGGATCGTTTCCGCAAACGCGAATTTGTTCTTTCCGACAATTCTTCTCAATATCCGCAACAACTGTGTTTTCAGTTGGTGCAAGATAAATGTGGGCTGATTGATGCATTCAATCCGGGCGACGAAATCCGCGTATTTTTCAACTTGCGTGGCCGCGAATGGACTTCACCCAAAGGCGAAGTAAAATACTTCAACACCATTGACGCTTGGAAAATTGAGCTTGCTAGCCAGGCACAACCCGTAAACAATGCCGGAATGAGCATGAATACAGCTGCTCCGGTTTCTGATGTCAGTTCGTTCACCTCAAACGGCGATAGCGACGACCTTCCGTTCTAATTTAGTTGATCTATCAACTAATGCAAAAGCTCTTCCATACACGGAGGAGCTTTTTGTTTTACTTGACAATCGACTGACAATCGAATTAGCATCGCACGTATCTTTGCGCCATGTTACAAAATGATTTGATTTTGCGCGCCGCGAAAGGCGAAAAAACAGAACGCACGCCTGTATGGCTCATGCGTCAAGCCGGACGTGTATTGCCCGAATACCGTGAAGTACGCGCAAAAATGGGAGGATTTAAAGAATTAGTAAAAACACCCGAATTTGCTGCCGAAGTAACCATCCAGCCCGTTGATATTTTGGGCGTTGATGCGGCCATTATTTTTTCCGATATCCTTGTCATTCCCGAAGCCATGGGACTCGATTACCAAATGGTTGAAAGTCGTGGCCCTTGGTTTGAAAAAACCATTCAATCGCTAGAAGATGTCGATAAACTGCGCATTGCCAATGGCGTTGACGATTTGCATTACGTCTGCGAAGCCATTCGTTTGACGAAACAAGGTTTAGCGAATCGAGTTCCGCTAATTGGCTTTGCGGGTGCGCCTTGGACGATTTTAGCATACATGGTAGAAGGCAGTGGCTCGAAGACATTTTCGAAAGCCAAACGTTTTTTATATACGCAACCCGAAGCGGCACATGCCTTGTTGGAGAAAATTGCGCAGAGCACGATCAATTATTTACGCGCGCAGATTGGTGCGGGGGCCGATATGATTCAGTTGTTTGATTCGTGGGCCGGAATTTTATCGCCCGAACAATACAAAACATTTGCGCTTCCTTACATTGCAAAAATTACGGATGCCATTTATACACACGTTCCGGTTACCGTCTTTGCAAAAGATGCGCATTTTATCCGCAAAGAATTAGGTGCATTAACCTCGTGCCATACCGTTGGACTCGATTGGACGATGGATGCACGCGAATCGCGTGCGTTGATTGGCGAACATAAAACACTACAAGGCAATGCCGATCCGTGTTTGCTCTACGCCGATTTTAAAACCATTGAACACGGTGTTGCCGAAATGCTGAACGCATTCGGGCCGCATAAGCACATTGCCAATTTAGGGCATGGCCTTTACCCCGATTTGAATAAAGACAACGTGCGGTGCTTTGTCGATGCGGTGAAAAATCACACGTGGTAAACAATCGGTTGCATTGATTTGTTATGCAAAGCATAAACAACACATTGCGTATGTCTTCCGAAAAGCCCGATTATCATTGTTATTACAGTGGACTTCCTTCGCCCATGGCGTATATGAAGGACGTTGAAAAAGAAGCCGAAGAATTATCGGAAGTGGATATCGACCGCATCATCGAAATGGCTTGGGAAGATCGTACGCCATTTGATGCGATCAAAATACAATTTGGTCTTTCGGAAAGTGATGTGCGCAAGTTGATGAAAGCTCAATTAAAATGGAGCAGTTATAAATTATGGCGCGAGCGTGTAGAAAATTGTAAAACCAAGCATTTAAAAACACAGACCGACGACACGTTACGTTTCAAAAGCAACCGACAACGCCACATCAGTTCCAATAAAATTTCCAAGCGTTAATCAAACCAGTTCAACCGATCATTCTCCAAAAGCATGCAAACAGAATTTACAAGCGATGCGATTTTAGCATTCGAACAACGCTACCGCGCAACGTTTATCAACTCGCTTGGCGGCTTTAAAAGTCTAGCACTGATTGGGACAAAAAGTAAATCGGGGCAAACCAACTTGGCTGTTTTCAATTCATTTTTTCATGTGGGGGCCAATCCGCCACTCTTCGGATTTATTGTACGGCCCGACTCCGTTGATCGACACACCTTGAGCAATATCTTGGAAACGGGTGTATTTACAGTAAATCAAGTGCATGAAGAAATTTATGAACATGCACACCAAACCGCCGCGCGTTACCCACGCGAAGTTTCAGAGTTTGATGCTGCAAAACTGACCGAAGAATACAAGTCCGATTTTTTTGCCCCTTATGTCTTAGAAAGTAAAATTAAAATTGCGGCATCCTTAATTCAGAAAACAGACATTGCCGAAAATGGAACCATCATGATACTAGCAAAAATAAATTCGGTAACCATTCCCTCAAACTGCATTGGCACTGATGGTTTTGTTGATCTTGAAAAAGCAGGAACAATTACATGCCAAGGATTAGATTCTTACCACACCACAAAACGCCTCAGTCGTTTGACGTATGCCAAGCCAGACACATGGCCCAAGCCTATGTAAGAAAAACGGAATACAACAAAAAGGCCGCTTCGAAATGAAGCGGCCTTTTTAATTGATTCAATTAAAATTACTGTGTAACAGTAACTTTCTTCGTGAATACATATTCGTCGTTGATTACTTTGACCAAATACATACCAGCAGCAGTACCACCTGTAAGTTGTGTCAAGCTAACATCTTCGTGAATATATGTAGCATCAGCATATGTTTTCTCGAAAATTACTTTGCCTGTAAGGTCATAAATAATTACGGTTACAGTTGTGTTCGGAATTGCTGGTGTAATATCCATGGTAAATGAACCATTGTTTGGATTTGGATATACATCAACTTGTCCGCCTTGGAAATGATCATCGTGTTCAACGTGTGCAAAACGCGCGTTTGGATCACAATCGTCTGAACAACCACCCAAACAATCACCATGTGCAAGGTGCGTTGCAACGGCATTTGGACTGATTTCAATATCAACTTCCGTATTGGTTGCACTACTTGTAACGTGACAAACTTTTACTTTTTTCACGCTGCCATTGTTGTTGTATGAAGCAACTACATTGACCACTTTTACTTCAACTACTTGCGATGCAGAACAGCCGTTTGCATCGGTTACAGTTAATGTATAACTGTAGTTTGAGCAACCACTTGTTGTATTTGGTGTAAACAACGGATTAGCAATTGACGCATTACTCAAATTAGTAGATGGATACCAAGAATAAGTATATGCAGGTCTGCCGCCTGATGCTGAACCATTGAGTGTTGCCGTTGTTGGTCCATTGCCATAACCAATAACGATATTGGCATTATTTGAACCGTAACCGCAAGTACTGATGGGTGAAACAGCCAATGGCGCAATGTTCGCAACCAAATTATTGGCACGTGTTACCGTAAATGCACATGTCGAGATGTTTCCATTCACATCTGTTACGGTAACGTTCACCAATGTAGTTCCATAATTGAATGAAGAACCAGAAGCTGGTGAAGAAACGACAGAAGCAATACCACAATTATCCGTAGCATTGATTGTCCAGCTTGCAGTCGAAACACAAGAAGCGATGTTGATGTTTGCAGGGCAAGTTACAACTGGCGCTTGATTGTCGGTTACAACGACGTTCTGTGTACAAGTTGCAGTATTACCATTTACATCTGTTACAGTCCAAGTTACAGTTGTTGTTCCAACTGGATAAGATGTTGGTGCGTTGTTGCTTACAGATGCAACGCCGCAATTATCAGCCGTTGTTGGTGTACCAAGGTTTACATTAGACTTGCTGCAAAGACCTTGCGTTGCACTAACAGTAACCGCTGCTGGACAAACAATTGTTGGATTTTGGTTATCCGTTACAACTACGTTCTGTGTGCATGTTGCAGTATTACCATTTACATCTGTTACGGTCCAAGTTACAGTTGTTGTTCCAACTGGGTAAGATGTTGGTGCGTTGTTGCTTACAGATGCAACGCCGCAATTATCAGCCGTTGTTGGTGTGCCAAGGTTTACATTAGACTTGCTGCAAAGACCTTGCGTTGCACTAACAGTAACCGCTGCTGGACAAACAATTGTTGGGTTTTGATTGTCGGTTACAACTACGTCTTGTGTGCAAGTTGCGGTGTTAC
>JAAFIA010000028.1 GCA_013298545.1 Bacteroidota bacterium
GTCTCCGCTTGAGTAGCGGCCAGATCCAGCCATACGGCCACCTGGAATAGCGCCATTTTCCCGGGCATTTGCCGAAATGGTCAGGGCTACGAGAGCCAGAGCCGAGAGAAATTTATAGTGTCGCTTGATATTCATTTGCTTCCTTATTTAATTGTCCTTAATAACTGGGTTCTTTGTCTGTATTGGTAATCACCATTGCGATTAGAAATCTAACATAACTCCGATACGGATACGGCGGGGGATGCTGTAATTCGTCGGGTTGTTGACTTTCACGGTGTACAGATCGCGGAACGAATTAGGGTCGTTGGTGCCATTGATCTGAGCCTGATTCTCAGTAGCAGCCAAGTAACCATCATCGTTTGCGTTTCCAGTGAAACGGTAAACTGAGAGTACGTTTCTTGTGTTGAGGATGTTGAGTACCTGAAGGTAAACATTCAGGTTTGCAGCTTTTTTGCCTGTACCGTCAGCTTCACCACCCCATGTAAGGTCGATGTTCTTGTCGATACGCAAATCTGCGCGGAACTGCCAAGGCAAACGTGAACCATTTACAGAACCATCCAATTGTTGACGTTTCTGAACACCAAACTGTGCTTCTGGAGTTGTATTTGATTGACGTGTGTATGGAGTACCTGAACCAGCGCGAAGAACCATGTTTGCGCCTACATTGTCGAAAATTTTGACATTTTTCTTTCCAACCATTGGTCCGTGGTAATTAGAACCAGAACCGAAACGGTAGTCAATGTTAGTTACAATTGCATGACGCTGATCGAAGTCGAGTGGAATGGTTGTCCGCAAGTTTGGTTGACCATTGCTTACCAAGTTTTGCGCTTCTGTTGCACCAGAACCAGTTCCATCAGCAAATTGAAGTGTGTAACTTGCTGTCAACTGAATACCACCTGTACGACGGAGGTCATACGCTACTGAGAAACCTTTTACGGTTCCAAAGTCGATGTTTCCATAGGTAAGGTAGTTTACGGGATAAGCGTAGTTGATTGAAACAACCTGAATCAAATTACGCATCTCGCGGTAGAATGCAGAGATCGTGATGGCTGAATTTTTACGCTCGGTCAATGTTTGTGTGAAACCTAATTCGTAGTCAGTTGTACGCATTGGTTTCAAATCAGGGTTGTTGTTGAACAAACCTACACGATTCTGAATGTAGTAATACTGAATTGGATCGAGGCGGTAACCATCTGTAGGACGTTGTGTCAATACATCGTAGTGCGCGAAGAAGTTTGCTTCTTCAGAGATTGGGAACGCAAACGCAATACGCGGCATGAAATTCAACTGTGGTGCGTAATCGCGGAAAGCTTTAGAAGTAACTGTCTTTTGATTTGGATCAACAAGGTAAGGTGTAATCTGACCAGAGTTTGAAGCATTCGCCAAAACAGCAGGGTCAGCGATTTCATTACCTTCTGCATTGTACCAAGTATTTCCGTTACGGTAACCAACAACACGGTTTGCAGCTTGATCGTCAACATAAACAACATAATCACTACCCATGTTTGAAGGGTGAGTAAAGTTATCTACTTCGGCTACTGTTTTTGCTTCATAGAACAAAAACTTGTCTTTCAATACTTGTTGGTTGGCATCGAAACGGTCGATACGAAGACCAACGTTGAACTTGATGTCTTTGAAGTCAAATTTATCTTGGATGTAACCTGCCATGTAAATTGGGCGGAAAGCACCAATTGCACGTGTGTAGTTTCCATTTGCATCTTTCTTGGTAAAGAAATCGTCGAATGAAGGTGTTCCTGTTGTACGCTTTCCGGTATGGTCGTAACCGTTGTAGCTTACAATGTTGTTACCATCAAGCAATAAATCATCAGCACTAAACATATCGAGTGTAAAGAAATCTGGATCATACGCATCAATGTCGATAAAATCGGTATTGTTTGCAGGAAGACCAAGTTTCTCACGCAATTGAACATCGAAATAACGCTGTTGTGCTTGATCGTAGAAGCGATCAAACGTAAAGGCATCGAAAGTACCATAATCAACTTGGGTTGGGTTAGCTAAATCCAACTGGGTTGTATGTGCGTTTGCCAGTTGACGCATGCGTGTCCAAAGTCCGATTGGAGAAAGGTCATAACTGCGTTCAGAACGTTGTTCAAATTCAAAACCGACTTGAATGGCGTGGTCTTTAATATCGGCAGAGAAGCTGGTGAAAACACGGAATTGTGTGTTATCATCGACGTTGTAGCCATTAAACTGACGACCGGTATTGTACCAAAGTGAATATACGTCAGTAGGACGTGATCCGTTGAGCAGACCGAGGTTAGCCAAAACCTGATCGCCATTAGCAACATTACCACCAAGATTATCAAATACATAATCGGTGTAGTTTGCCATAAACGGGTTTTGTGTACCGCTTTCGTAAGTCAATGCGGAATCAGAGAATGCTTGTTGAACATAGCCAAACAAAGTATCACCGCTAGGCATAACAACTGTTCCTGGAGCAAATACACGGGTTTTGTACTGGTTGAATTTCCCTACATAACCGTAATCGAAATAATTTTCTTTGTGTGTATCGTCCTGACGGATTTTCTTATAAGATGTATAACCTACTTGTAATGTATAGAACGCATTTTTGATATTTGAAGCTGATTGCTCTTCTTGAGATGCGTTTGGATTTCCGAAGCGTTGTTGCAAACGGGCATAAACACGCCAAGTTGTTTCGTTTGTGAGTGGGTTGTTGCTTGGATTGAACAAAGCATACTCATAAATATAATCATGGCGGTTATTGTAATCGATTGAACCACCGAAGGTGATGTTGAGGTTATCGGTTGGCTTGAAATCTAATTTTACGTTCAAACGCAAGCTGCGACTGGTTACGTTTTGACGTGCTTTGATTTTTTCAAGGTCATCGAATGATACAAACTCTGCGTTACGAACGAAACCAGCACCGTTTGGAGCAGGACGAAGTGGATTTTCTTCCAATTCTTTGAGTTTTTCGTCGTTGATACGGTAAGTACCGATGGCCGATGGATCAGGATCTTTTTCAATGCTTGCTTCACCAGAAATGATGAATCCAAGACGTGGTTGTTTGTTACCAGCACTATCTGTCTTCATCCAAATTGGACCGCCCACGCTAAAACCGATAAAGTTGTAGCCGTAAGCGTCGAGCAATTCGGAAGAGATCAATTCCACACCACCAAAATACTGGCTTTGTGGGCCACGGGTAGTAATGTTGATAACACCACCAGTAGCATCACCAAACTGAGCAGGAATACCGCCTGTAATAACGGTTACTTGCTCGATGGATTGCTGCGGCAGGTTTGCAGAACCGATTACGCGCTGTCCGTCGATGAAGTATGCGGTAGCGTTTCCGCGTTGTCCGCGAACGTTTACCTCATCACCTTCGTCGCCTTGATAAACACCAGCAGTAGTAGCGGCAACTGAATTAATGTTTTTAGATGGCATCGCAAGGAACTCCTCGCGTGTTACTGTTCCACCCGATTTAGTATCTGGGTCGATCAGAGGTTCTTTATAACTGACAATTTCAACGCCAGTTAATTGAACACTTGCAGCCGTAAGTTCGATGGTGAGGTAAGTCGTTTTCGATTCGGAAACGATAACACCTTGAACTTCTTGTGACTGATAGCCGGTGTATTGGGCTTTTACCGAGTATTTACCCGGATTGAGTGGTTTAATCAAAACCTCGCCATTGAGGTCTGTGGCACCACCGCCAGCAGTTACACCATTAAGCGTTGCGGTACATACCGCAAACGGGATGGTTTCCTTGGTTGCTTTATCAACCAATTTCACCTTGATTGCGCCGCCGGTCTGAGACCAGGCTAGGCTTGTGCCGACCAATAAAATGGCCAACGTAACGTAGAGTTTTCGCAGCATACTCATTCTGTTTCGTGATTTCGTAAAAAAACAGGTACTCATAATGAAGGCGGTAAATATAGAGAGAAATGTTTCTGAACGCCAAATTTGATTTTAACATTTTTTTAATACTTAGATTATCGACTGATAATCAGCGTATTAAACCTTTTGGCGGCCCTAGTATTTCACTCCAAATTACGGCATTTACTAAGTTATCATCTTCGGCGGAGGGGGATGTGGTGAAGATGGGTTCGGTTTCCGTATTCTCCAGGGGGATGTTGGTAGAAACCGTAGGTTGACTTCTTTCGCCCGAAAGTGATTCGTATTGATGCACTTCACTTTCAATTTCAAGTTCCGAATCATATTGAGTTTCGTTATCTAAAATTCGTGGAGTGGTATTCTCCAACGTAAAACGTTGCGAAACATTCGGAACTACTGGGCTGGGTTGTTGACTTGAAAGAACGTACTGTACTAGTTGCTCTGGACTCATTTGCCCAGCATTTGATTGGCTGTAATCAACTGTTGGAGGCGGAGTTGGATGTTGTTGGCTCGTTTGTTGCGCCTTCTTTATCCGCCGATACATATTGAATACAAAAACAAATATAGCAATTAAAATGTAGAAGTAGTTCATGTCAGCGGCTCTATTTTTCGTGCGGTCTTATTTTAAAGGTATCCGGTTGCTTTTTTAGGCTATCTGGCTAATGCCTTCTTCTTTTCAGCCAACGTTTCACAAAGAATTCGCGTTTATTTTCATTGTGCATCTCTGCTTTCTTGCGCGTTTTCTTCATTCGCTTACGCGTTTTCTTCGTATTCTTTTTATTGTATGCTTTGACTTTGCGCTCTTGCTCCATTTCTTCTTTGCGCTTCTTCTTCCACTCTTTTTTTGCTTTTCGGCGCGCTGCTTTGCTTTGAGGTGGTTTTGCATTTTCTGTACCTTCACCACTCCCGCTTCCTCCACCAGCATCGGTTTGTGCTTGCGCTGCCGTAGCCATGAGTAAGCTAACTAAAAGCAATCTGAGTATTTTCTTCAATGATGTATTCATGCTTTACAAATTTAACGGTTTTTCTTTGATCCCAAAGCAAACCAATATTGTCAAACAACGTCTTCTACATACAGTTTCTTACATTTGTAGCATGAACCTGCAATCTGTTACGCTTTTTCTCTTGTTTTCGTTGCTCGCCTTTTCTTGTAAAAAAGAAAGACAACAAGGTGTTCCGTATGTTTATGTCAACAAAACAATTTATGTAACCGATCCGCAATACATCAACCTTACAACCATTGGTGGTTGGGTTTATCTCGATGGTCATGGTGTTCGCGGGCTATTGCTTTACCGCAAAAGCCAAAATGAAATTATTGCATACGATCGGGCCTGCCCTGTCGATGCTGAAAATCCAAATGAACGTGTTCGCGTCGATTCTTCCAATGTGATCGTGGAAGATGGCAATTGTGGCTCCAAATTTTTATTGAGCGACGGAAGCACCATTCAAAACCCCGCTCTCGTTCCACTCAAAATGTATCGTACCAGTTTCGATGGAACAACCCTTGTGATTTTCAATTAGGCTTAAATTAGTTGATCGATCAACTAGTTTCATCACAAACGAATTCCACTTTTCATTATCACTTGCCTCGGCTTTCGTTCAATGAAGCTTATCGCTTGCCATTAATTTGGCCCAATATTCCCATAAAAAAAGGCCAACCAAAAATGGAAGGCCTTTCTATGAAGATATACATCGCTTAGTAACGGTACAATTCAGGTTTAAATGGTCCTTGAACTGGCACACCGATATAATCGGCCTGTTCGTTTGAAAGCACATCCAACTCCACACCAATTTTGCTCAAGTGAAGCAACGCAACTTTCTCGTCCAAATGTTTAGGAAGGGTATATACTTTCTTCTCGTATTGAGCAGTATTCATCCAAAGCTCAAGTTGAGCAAGTGTTTGGTTGGTAAATGAATTGGACATAACGAAAGAAGGGTGGCCAGTAGCGCAGCCCAAATTCACCAAACGGCCTTCTGCCAATACAATGATGTCTTTTCCATCAACTGTATATTTATCAACTTGCGGTTTGATTTCGTCTTTTGTTGAACCATGATTTTTGTTCAACCAAGCCATATCAATTTCGGTATCAAAGTGGCCGATATTGCACACAATCGCGTTGTGCTTCATTGCTTTGAAATGGCGATCAACAACGATATTCATATTTCCGGTTGCGGTAACAATAATGTCGGCACGTTTTACGGCATCGTCCATCTTTTTTACTTCGTAACCATCCATCGCCGCTTGCAAAGCGCAGATCGGATCGATTTCGGTAACAATTACACGAACGCCTTGGCTGCTCAATGATTGTGCAGAGCCTTTACCAACATCGCCATAACCAGCAACAACAGCAACTTTTCCAGCAAGCATAACATCGGTAGCACGACGAATGGCATCTACCAACGATTCGCGGCAACCATATTTGTTGTCAAATTTCGATTTGGTTACCGAGTCGTTGATGTTGATTGCAGGAACCATCAACGTACCTTTTTTCATGCGCTCGTACAAGCGGTGAACACCAGTTGTTGTTTCTTCAGAAAGCCCTTTGATGCCAGCAGCCAGTTCAGGATATTTATCAAATACCATGTTGGTCAAATCGCCGCCATCATCGAGAATCATATTCAATGGTTTACGCTCTTCGCCAAACCAAAGTGTTTGCTCAATGCACCAATCAAACTCTTCTGCGGTCATGCCTTTCCAAGCATATACAGAGATTCCAGCAGCAGCAATCGCAGCAGCAGCATGATCTTGTGTTGAGAAGATATTGCAAGAAGACCAAGTTACTTCAGCGCCAAGTTCAACGAGTGTTTCGATGAGCACGGCTGTTTGAATGGTCATGTGCAGGCAACCCGCAATACGAGCACCTTTCAATGGTTTTGTAGCGCCATATTCCTGACGCAACGCCATAAGGCCGGGCATTTCGACCTCAGCGAGTTTAATTTCTTTGCGGCCCCATTCGGCTAGCGCAATGTCTTTCACTTTAAAGGGAACAAATTTGTCCACAGCTGCGTTGCTCATTTTTTATGTTTTTTTGATTTCGGACTGCAAAAGTAAGGCTTTTTGCAACAATGACCAAGCAATCGCCACAAACCAAATAGTCAATGAGCCTTCTTGCTGAAAATTATGCTGCAAGAATTGCTATTCAGATTTCACACTTCAAAATCGCTTATTAAATGGTTTCTTGTACTTTCCCATGCATTGTTTATCTTGTTAACATATTTGCAAACGAATTGGCTATCCCGTTCACTATTTTAGTTTAGTTTTATGCCATAAACTAAATCTAAAAAAATCCATGAAAAAATCTTACTTTTTAGCTAGTTTGTTGGCGGGTCTCTCGATGGGGCTTTCTGCACAAACTTCTACTTACAATTTTACGGGAGGCATCCAAACCTTTACGGTTCCTTGTGGTGTTACTTCCGTATTTGTTCAAACCTGGGGTGCGCAAGGCGGTGCTGGTGCTACTGGCGGAAACTCCGTACTTGGCGGCTCTGGTGGCCTTGGCGGGTATGCCGAAGGTTTTCTTGCAGTAGCCCCTGGCGATGTCCTCAATATTTTTGTTGGCGGCCAAGGTGCTACACCAACAGGCGGATTTAATGGTGGTGCCAATGGTGGCTCACAAAACGCTGGCGGCGGTGGCGGCGCATCTGATGTGCGTAGAAATGGTACAGCAGAAGCGAATCGCGTAATAACTGCTGGCGGCGGCGGCGGCGGTGGCCGTGGTGGTTGCCATGAAGGCAGTGGAACTGGTGGTGTTGGTGGAAACGGTGGTGTTGGCGGCGGTGGCGTTGGCGTTAACGGCAATGACTCTCCTCAGAGTTCTGGTGTTGCTGGTGGCGGTAAAGGCGGTAATTTCGGAAGTGTTCAAGGTGCCTCTGGCTCTGCGGGCGTTGGGTGCTCTGGATTTCTTGGTGGCCCTGGTGGTACATCAGTTACTGGTACTGGTGGTACTGGTGGTGCAGGACAAACCTGCTGCTGTTCTTCGTCCAATAGTGTTGTTGGCGGCGGCGGCGGCGGTGGCGGCCAAATTGGCGGCGGCGGCGGCGGCGGTGGTTCTGCTGGAACTACGGGTTGCGCTGGAAACTCGAAAGGTGCTGGCGGCGGCGGCGGCGGCGGTTCATCGTACATCGGTGGTGTTACTAGCGGAGTTGTGAATAATGGTATTTGGCTCGGACCTGGTCAAGTTGTTATTTCTTGGACTGCCCCTGTTCCTCCTTCACACGTTATTTCAGGTGCTTCAACAATTTGCCAAGGTGCTTCAACTAACTTAACTATTCCTGCCGATCAATTTTCAACATTCTATACATGGACTGTCCCTAGTGGATTGACATTTAATAGTGGACAAAACACAACAGCTATTAATATTACTGGAGCAACTGCTGGTACTTACATGGTATATGTTGTTGGTGTAAATGGCCCTTGTAGCCTCACTGGTCCAATGGATAGCATTATGGTTACTGTAAACGCTCTTCCTACTGTTGCAGCAACTGCTGGTCCTGCGGTTTGTATTGGCGGCTCAGTGCAACTTGATGCGACGGGTGCAGTTACCTACGATTGGCAACCCGGATCATTAGTTGGTACACCAGTTACAGTTTCTCCTTCAACTACAACAACCTATACGGTTACTGGAACAGATGCGAATGGTTGTGTTAATAGCAATGTCGTTACTGCAACAATCAATCAGCTTCCAACGGTTACGGCCAATATTTCAGCAGTAACTGTTTGTAGTGGCGACTCTGTTACACTTTTCGGTCAAGGTGCATCCACTTACGCTTGGACTGGTGGTATCACGGATAACCTTCCTTTCGCAGCAACAGCAACAACAACCTATACGGTAACGGGAACAGATGTTAACGGATGTTCTAATACAGCGTCTGTTGATGTAACGGTAAATCCACTTCCTGCAGTGAGCGCAAATCCATCATCGGTAACCGTTTGTAGCGGCGATTCGGTGGTGCTTTCTGGTCAAGGTGCAATCTCTTACACATGGTCTGGTAATATCTCAGACAACACTCCATTCATTCCAAATGCGACAACAACTTATACTGTAACCGGAACAGACGCAAACGGATGTACCAATACTTCTACTTCAACCGTAACCGTTAATCCATTGCCACAAGTTTCTGTTGGAACACTCGGAACACATTGTGTCAATGATGGCAGTTTCACTTTAACACAAGGATCTCCTGCGGGTGGATCATACGCTGGCCCAGGTGTTAGTGGAACAACATTTACCCCAGCAACAGCAGGAACAGGTACACATACCATCACTTACACATTTACGGATGTAAATGGCTGTACAGCTTCTGCATCAGCAACAGTTGTGGTTAATCCATGTGTTGGTATTGCTGAAATCGCTGGTTTCCCAGGAGTTGTTTATATGCCAAATCCGGCTACAACAACACTCCAAGTACGTTGGGATGCTTCGAAAGTAACTGTAAATACAATCGAGGTGCGTGATATGACCGGACGCTTGATTTCTACACAACCTGTAACCGGAAACGGTACAACAGATGTTAACGTAGAAACATTGCCTGCTGGAAATTACAACCTCACGCTTATTTCTGAAACCGGTAAAGCAAATTACCAGTTTATCAAACAATAAGTATTTGATTCTCGATTAAAAAAACAGCAGAGGCCGTCGCAAAACGACGGCCTCTGCTGTTTAAAATTCACCCACACGCATCAACACATTTGTTCGATCGCTGCAATTAAAATCAATTTCGCTCAACTGTCATCCAAAGGTTTTTAACTACATCCGTTTCGTATTTATTAGAAATGTCGCAGCTGATGATTTGTAGCAACCATCGAAAACCGTAATTTGGCAAACGATATGCCGCTCCTGCATCAACGTATTTTATCTCAAACACAAATTTTGGGCATCTGGCAACTCACCGAGTCAGAGGATGAACTGCTTGCGCAACACACATGGCTGCCTGAATTTGCAACCATTCCCCCTTCCCTCACCCACCCCCAACGCCGCGCGCAATGGCTCGCCACACGCGTTCTCCTCGCCGAACTTCACCAACGCGAAGAAATCAACTACGATGAGAATGGTAAACCGTTTCTCGGCATCACAAACAAACACCTTTCGATTTCTCATTCCAACAATTTAGTCGCGCTAATCATCGACACCAAACCCGTTGGCATCGACATCGAACACATCAGTCCAAAAATTGAACGCATCGCCCGAAAATTTATGCAACCATCCGAGATTGCCGATGCCATGCGCGAAGATACCGTTCGCAAAATGTATGTCTATTGGTGTGTCAAAGAGGCCCTCTACAAAGTCAATGGCGACAAAGGTGTTTCGCTTCTACAAAACATTGCCGTTGAACCATTTTCTATTTATACCGATGCAGAACTCACAGCGCACGTGCGTTTCAAAACCTATCACCTCACACGCAAACTTCGCTTCGAGCAATTTGGCGAGTTTATGCTTGCCTACACCGTAACGGAATCATGAACCAGTCTATCTATACGTTTTTAGTCGATGCGCATCAAGCCAAACGTAAATTATTGGCCGTGCTCATCGATCCCGATAAAACAACACACCTGAATCGTCTTCTCGAAATGGCGGCAAAAAATCCACCCGATTTATTTTTAGTCGGTGGAAGTTTACTGCACGAAAATCGCATCGAAGAAACCATTGCAACAATCAAAAAACACCTCCCTGTTCCTGTTTTACTTTTCCCCGGAAGTCATTTGCACCTTGCGCCCAATGCTGATGGATTATTGCTTTTATCGGTAACCTCTGGACGCAATCCCGATCTGCTCATTGGTCGTCATGTACTCGCCGCACCCGCTATTCAACGCAGCGGAATCGAAATCATACCAACAGGATATTTGTTGATCGAAAGCGGTCGCACAACTGCAGTTAGTTACATGAGTCAAACATCACCTATTCCAAACGACAAACCAGAGATTGCCGCGGCAACAGCACTCGCTGGCCAACAACTGGGTTTGCGCTGCACCTACTTAGAAGCGGGAAGTGGCGCGCAAGAAACAGTTCCCGTTGCAACAGTTGAAGAAGTACGTCAAGTCCTTTCACATCTTTTACTGGTTGGTGGTGGCATTCGCCAACCCGCACAAGCCCACGCACTCGCACAGGCTGGCGCAGACATCATTGTGATCGGAAATATCTTAGAACAACAGCCTGAGCTCCTTCCACAATTTGTTCAGACCCTTCACGCATTCCAACATTCATGAAACTAATCGTCATCACCCCTACTAAAATTCTGGAAAACGAAGCGCGTTTAGTTACCGAACTTTTTCAGCATGGCTTACAAACGCTCCATCTCAAAAAAATCAATTCCACAACCGCCGACGTTCGCGCATACCTCGAAGCCATTCCAAAAACATTCCATCCAAACATTGTCCTCCACAGCCACCACCGACTCGCAACATCGTTTGATGTTCAAGGCATACACATCAGTCGCGCTCACCGCAAGAATACCATGCGCCAACGTTTGCGCGAATGGTGGCTGAAAATTCGCAGACCCAACCTTTCCTATTCGCGCTCGTACTACAAACTACTTCAACTACACGAAGACAAAAAACAATTTCAGTACGTTTTTCTTTCACCCATTTTCGATCGGCTGACACACGATTTTGCAGCAGGATTTAGTGCTGCTACGCTTCGTGTTGCTTTGGAAAAATGTAAAACTCCTGTCATTGCCCGCGGACACATTGAAATTGATAAAATACCTATTCTAAATGGTCTCGGATTTAAAGGAATTGCCATTCAACAAACCATTTGGGAAAGCGAAAATCCAATCAACACATTTCTCGAATTTGAAGAACGTATTCGCGAATTAAATCCAACGCACAAACAAAACGCACATGCTTGAACGTTTTATCGCAGGTGTGATGCACACCAGCAGCAGCGAATGGCTTGCTGTCTTGTGTGGAATTATTTATGTTGTTTTAGCCGTCAAAGAATCGTATTGGTGTTGGCCATTCGGCATCATCAGTTCGGCCCTGTATATTTTTATCAATTACCAATACACGTACTATTGGGATGCGCTGCTCCAAATTTATTATTGCCTTGTCGGAGTTTATGGTTGTTGGATTTGGTATAAAAATCCGCCGCAACAAAAAAGTGCTTTACACATTTCGAAAACACCTCGGTCTAAATTGCTCGGCTTGTTTGGCCTAATCGTGCTACTCGCTGGTGTTATGGGCTATCTCGCCGACATCAAAACAGATTCTACGGCGCCGTATGCCGATGGCGCGCTTACAGCAGCAAGTTTCATCGCAACGTGGATGACCGCGCGCAAATGGCTAGAAAACTGGTTACTTTGGATCATCATTGATCTCGCATACATTCCACTTTACCTCACACGCGATGCAGAACTCACAGCTGTTTTGTATCTGATATATGCGATCTTTGCTGCAGCCGGATTCATCACATGGAAAAAGCAAATCAGGACATCAAACGTATAGCCATCATTGGTGCAGAAAGTACAGGCAAGACAACCTTGGCCCGTTCGCTTGCGTTGCGCTATCAAACCATTTGGGTTCCTGAATATGCACGCGAGTACATGACCGTCGTTGACTATTCCGACTATACGCTAGATGACATCATCAACATTGCCAAAGAACAAAAGCAGCAAGAAGAACAAGCCATTGGCAATGCGAATAAACTACTCATCACCGATACCGAATTTATAACGGCCAAAGTATGGTGCGAAGATGTGTTTGGCACTTGCCCCAAGTGGATTGAAGAACAAGTTCAAACCAACCGATACGATTTATATTTGCTCACAGCAAACGATTTGCCATGGGTTCCCGATCCTGTTCGCATCAATTCGCAACGTCGCGAATATTTTTTTAATTGGTACAAACGAGAACTAGAACAAGAGCAACTACCGTTCGAGATTGTCAGCGGCAAATACGAAGCGCGTCTTTTCTGTGCGGTACAAGCCATTAAAAAAAGATTTGCCATTTAATTTCCTTTTGTACTTTTGTAGCAAGATCCGAAAGGGGTGCCTGCGCGCAAACTGCGCAATGGCTGAGATCACACCCTGCATCGTTGTTCTAAAAAAAACAACCTTGCACACCTGAACAAGATAATGCTTGCGTAGGGAAAAAGATGGAATCGATTCATTGGCGGTTTCCCTTTACCGATGAATTTGTTCCGTCGCAAAAGGAATACATGAAACTAAAATTGACACTCGCGCTCGCTTGCATACACGCATGCCTCAGCGCACAAATCTGCGGTACGGTCATCGATGCTGCGACACGCGAACCCATTCCGTTCGCCATCATCCGGCTTGACAGCACACAACTCGTTACCACCAGCACACGCGATGGTTCGTTTTGTTTGCAAACAAACCGCACGGGAAATCTAATCGTGCAGATGCTCGGCTTTCAAACAAACACGAGCAGACAAACGCCACCAGCTTCGGGCTTACAAATTGAATTGCAAGCGGCATCATTCGTTCAAGATCAAGTATTAGTTTCGGCAACACGCGTCGATGAGCGTTCGGCTATTGCACACACAACACTTTCGAAAGAAGAAATTGAAAAACAAAACTTCGGACAAGATGTTCCGTTTTTGCTCGCCAGTCAACCATCGAGTGTTGCTTCGTCCGACAATGGAACGGGAATTGGTTATACCGCTATTCGCATTCGCGGAACAGACGCTACGCGCATCAACGTTACGGTAAATGGTGCGCCCGTAAACGATGCCGAATCGCAAGGCGTTTTCTGGGTCGATCTGCCCGATATTTCTTCCTCTGCCGAAAATATTCAAGTGCAACGTGGTGTTGGCACATCAACAAATGGCGCGGGGGCTTTTGGTGGTTCCATCAATTTACAAACGAGTCAACTCAGTGAAAAAGCATTTTCTACACTCACGATTTCGGGCGGTTCGTTCAATACCAAACGCCTCACCGCAAGCGCAGGAACCGGATTGCTCAACAACCACTGGGCATTTGACGGGCGCTTATCGCGCATTGTTTCTGACGGATACATTGATCGGGCAACTTCTTCGCTTAGTTCTTGGTCGATGAGTGGCGGTTGGCAAAACGAAAACGTATTGATCAAAGCCTTGGCTTTTTCGGGTTCAGAAAAAACGTATCAAGCTTGGGATGGTGTGAATGAAGATTCTATTCGCGCAGGAAATTTCACCTACAACCAATTGGGTCAATACTCCGACTCGCTTGGCAATATTTATTATTACAACAACGAAACCGATAATTACAAACAAGATAATTACCAATTGCTTTTTGCTTGGCGTACAAACGATCATTGGTTTATCAATGCAACACTTTACAGCACCATTGGCAAAGGCTATTACGAGCAATTCAAAGAAGACCAAACGCTTGCTGACTACGGACTATCAAACATCACGCTTGGAAATACAACCATCACCTCAACCGATTTGATTCGCCAACGTTGGCTCGACAATCAATTGTTTGGTATCGTTGCATCGGCGCAATACCGCAGTTCAAAACGACTCGATATGGTTCTGGGTGGTGGCGCAAGCCAATACAACGGCAGACACTTTGGCCAAGTTATCTGGGCACAATTTCTTCCGGCAAACACGTTAAACGATCACAGGTATTACGACAACGATGCCATCAAGCAAGATGCCAATGTGTATGCACGCGCCACTTACCGCATCAGCAATCAGTTTTCGTTTTTCACCGATTTGCAGTTGCGTTATGTAACGTATCAGTTTGAAGGGTTTGACGAAAATTTACTTCCGGCAGCACAAGAAATTGCTTTGTTGTTTTTCAATCCCAAAGCAGGAATCACCTACGCATGGAATGAAAGCGCAGAAGCGTACGCATTTTTCGGCATTGCGAATAAAGAACCCAACCGCACAGACTATACCGAATCGAGTGCAAGCAGCAAACCCAGCCACGAAACGCTCTACGACACCGAAGCCGGCATTCGCATCCGAAAAACAAAAACACGTTTTGGAGCCAATGTGTATTTCATGAATTACAACAACCAACTGGTGGTTACCGGAAAAATAAACGACGTAGGTGCCTACACGCGCGAGAATGTCGAACAAAGTTACCGCGCCGGAATTGAACTTGAATTCAACTGGCAAATCATCAAACCACTTCAGTTTGTTGCCACCACCACATTCAGTCAAAACAAAATTCGCAACTACACCGAATACATTGACGACTACGACAACGGCGGACAAAAAGCAACCTTCTATTCCGAAACCGACATTGCCTTATCGCCCGCACTCACCGGATTTGGTGGGCTCGAATATCAACTTGGAAAACACATTTCGTTCATGCTTATGGAGCGTTATGTAAGCAAGCAGTATATTGACAATACGTCTTCTGACACGCGCAGCATAGATGCATACGCGCTCACCGATTTACGCATCAATTATGCGTTTCAAGGCAAGCAACTCAAATCAGGAAACATTGGCCTTCAAGTCAACAACATCACCAATACCCGTTACAGCGCCAATGGGTATAGTTACGGCTACATCTATGGCGGCGAGCAACGTTTCAATTTTCTTTTCCCGCAAGCAGGCACCAATGCAATGCTGATGGTGCAGTTGAAATTTTAGAAATATTTTAACGGCATAAAAAAAGCGACGTGTTAGGCATGTCGCTTTTTTGTTTTTTGTGGGTTTGTGGCTTTGCGTTCGGGCGAATCTCGAAGCACAAAACTACACCTTTACACATCATCCCGCATGGCGCAAAATTCGTATTTACAAATGTTTATTTTTCCCAATTTTCAGAATCTTCATAATGCCAAAAATTTTTCGTTATTGGAGTTGTTGAAAGATCATCAATCGACCACTTACTCAAATCCACTCTCCATTTGAAAGAAATTACGCCAGTATATTCCGTTTTAAAATGAACGTGCGCTTCAGTCCAACACAAGTTCTGGAGTAAGTTTTCAAATTTCGCCTTCCATTCCGTCCATTCGTGTTCCACAGATTTAAGGGAAGCAGCAAAGTGAATCGTCCGTCCCCAATACTCCAAGTTTGGCCCTTCAGTTAATTTGTCATTTTTTGTAATAGAGAACATTTCTTTTGACAAAGGTGGCCAAGAGTCGGAAGTAGGGAGATTATTAATCACATGCTCATTATGAGCATAAATTTCTTGCAGTTTCTTGTGACTCAATCCATATTCTTGAATCACTCCGTATATAATAGTGGTCATTCCCATTTTTCAAATATTGGTTAACGGTTTTGGGCTTGGGGAGGTTGCGAGCTTCAGAGCGCATTATTTTCTGTTAAAAATGAAATTTCTTGCGAAATGTAAAAGTGAATTTACCACAAAATTCGCAATCTTGCCAGACGCCTGTTAGTAGCAGGCATAATTATAATTTGGAGTTTTTTTTTATTCTTTCAATTGATTCAGCCGTAAAATAAACATAATAGACTTCGTTTGAAATCAGATCAAATCTCTCAATCATAATTTCAGGTGATAATACAACACCAGTTACAATTCGGTTTTTTTTATTAGTAATTTTGATTTTTTGGCCATGCGCAGGCATGCTTACAAATGATATAGCAGTAACTATTCCATCAAATATTTCATAGCATTTCTTTCCATTATGTAATTTGTCAACTAGCTTTTTCTTGAAATTTCCCTCGACAGAGAAGCCGTTTATTTTGAAGTTATTCACCATGTGTAAGTGTAGGATTTTGTTCGTCCCAAAGTTTATGTAAATTAATTTGTGTACTTTCTTTTTTAAGAAAATATATTAATTCTTTCATAATATTACTTGGAATTGGTTTTCCTTTTGTCTCAAGAAGATTACCCTTGAAGTCAAACTTCGTAAATACATTTTCTGACTTGTTATCAAAATGAAAGTGCTTTTTACCGTTAATTAAATGGTCATTGGAATACACATTAAATTTATAACCATATTTTAATTTCCATTCGGAGACTTGTTGAAATTCTTCGTATCGAATTCCTTTTTCTATTTCTTCATGAGTTAAATTCCCTTTAATGATTTGAGTTAGCAGATCATCAAATATTAGCTCTATTGTTTTTACAGTTTCTAGAATGTAGAGCGCGATTGTTTTCCCTGTTTTGCCACCAACATAAGAATTACCAACTTTTTGAAAATCTAATTTTTCCAAAATAAATTTCATAGGATTTGATTCACTTTCTTCTGTTGTCGCGAATAAACTCTCTCTACCCAAACTAGAAATTAGTTGACGACTAATTTCTTTTCCTAGGCCTTTACCTCGAATTTCGGGATGGTCTATTACATACAAGTATCCAAGCTCATGATTGTAAAATGACTTTAATTCGGAAACTCCAGCTTTATCAAATTGAGTTTTATAACCTTGTTTAATTGCTCCAATACCAATTAATAGATTATCATATTTAACAAAACATAGTAAATAACATCCTTTAATTTTATCAATGGAAGGATTTATAATTTGATTTTGTTCTATCAGTAAATTCAAAAAACTTTCTAACTCTTTAGTTGGAAAATTAATTGGTTTGTCTATTGTAATATCAATCATCATTTAGATTATTTTCCGATTTATTGAAAATGCTTGCCTATAACTTCCCCCCCCAATTTACAAAATCCCCAAACAACAAAGAGACCACCGCATTAAATCTCAAAACCGCACAGCCCCCCCCTCAAAAAAACACAACAAAAAAAGCGACATGCCTAACACATCGCTTTTACCTTCTTACTGATTGCATTTACAAGGCGGCGAAAAATAAACCGTTGTGCCAGGAAGCATCGCGCGAATACGATTTTGCTGATCTTGGTTGATGAGAATCACGCGCAAATCGAGCACTTTTAACGTTCCACTCAGTTGCTTCAATTCCTCTGGAAACATCGAAAGGTCGTTGCTCCACAAATCCAGTATTTCTAATTTTTTCAATTTCCCAATCTGCGGCGGCAACGCAACCAATTCGTTTTGGTTGATGTTCAAAATTTTCAAATTGCTCAAGTCGCCAATCTCGCGCGGCAATCCTTGTATTTTATTCTTCGACAAAATCAAAACTTGCAAATTGTGCAACATGCCAATCGAATCAGAAACCTCCTCGATTTGATTTTTCGTCAAATCCAAATACTGCAAATTCGGAAACAAATACACTTCTTTCGGAATAGACTTTAAGCGCTGTTTCCGCAACGACAATTTCACCACCTGCTCCGGATTTTTCATGGCCTCTTCAATGCTTGTAAACTCACGCATCGTATCTAAGGCAATGGAATCGTAAAGTGGTAAAATCACGGTAGGCACTTCAACTGGCCCTTGTGCCGAAAGGTTGAACGCCACAAAAAGTGGCAGCAACAAAAGCCATTTAATTTTTGGGGATAGTTTCATTGGTCAGTATGTTCAAAGTCTGTTCACGATCGGTATGCAATTGCGCTTTCAGCGCATCTAGATTTTCAAATTTTTTCTCGTCCCGCAAACGCGTTGCAAAACGCAATCCGATTTGTTCGCCATACAAATCGCCCTCAAAATTCAGCACATGCACTTCGAGTGTACGATGCACACCATCAACCGTCGGGCGCATTCCGATATTCATCATAGCAGGCCACAAGGTATTTTTGATGCTTACCCAAACGGCGTAAACACCATCAGCCGGTATTAACTTATACGCATCAAGCACTTGAAGGTTTGCCGTTGGAAAACCGATGGTACGACCCAACTGACGACCTTTCACCACAGTTCCCGAAAGCGGATACGCATAGCCCAACAAATGATTTGCCGTTGAAACATCGCCGGTATGAATCGCATTTCGGATTTTGGTTGAACTCACTTCGACATGATCCACTTCGTGTGCCGGTATTTCTTCCACTTCAAATCCATAAACCGGGCCAAACTGCCGCAAATGCTCAAAACTACCTTCACGGTCGCGGCCAAAATGATGATCGTAACCAATGACCAAACGTTCTGTGCGGAATTTCTTCACCAGCACATCTTCCACAAAAGCACGCGAATCAAGCATCGAAAATTCCCGCGTAAACGGATGAATCACCAAATGGTCAATTCCGGCCTGTTCCAGTAAAGCGATTTTCTCGGCCTGCGTATTCAGCAAAACCTGTTTCCGGTCGGGAAATAAAACCATACGCGGATGCGGGAAAAAGGTCAACAAAATCGTTTCGCCCCCCACCCGCACGGCCGTCTCACGCAAACGCGCAATAATTTGACGATGCCCCGCATGGACACCATCAAACGTTCCAGTTGTTACAACTGGATGGGCCACCGCCCCAATTTCATCAATGTGGTAATAGACGTTCACAAATTTGCCGCAGTAAATGTAGAAAGTTCCACCTATTCCTTACCCGTATATTTCAACTTCAAGACGAAAAAACACCTAAAAGTGGCCCAGAAACTTCAAATAAACCACCAAACCCAATACCACAAAGCGATTCAACCCATTTTAGCCCCTCGCCAAAATAAGTTTCGCTCATTTTATTAACACAACAGCATTATTTCCCGATAAAACTTACTACTTTTGCGGCGGATTTTCAGAACTCAATTCGCTACAATGCTAACTGGCAAAATCGCTCAAATCATCGGTCCTGTTATCGATGTCAGCTTCTCCGACAATAACGGTAAGCTCCCCAATATCCTTGACGCACTCGTCGTCACTAAGTCTAACGGCCAAAAGATCATTTTGGAGTGCCAGCAACACGTCGGTGAAGACACCGTGCGTTCTATTGCGATGGACTCTACAGACGGTCTTTCTCGTGGTATGGAAGTTGTCGCTCTCGGCGCTCCTATCACCATGCCTATCGGCGAACAAATCCGTGGCCGCCTCTTCAACGTTGTTGGAGAAGCCATCGACGGTATCGACACCGTAAGCAATGCAGGTGGCTATTCGATTCACCGCCTTCCACCAAAATTTGAAGACCTTTCTACCGCGTCTGAAGTACTCTTCACCGGTATTAAAGTCATCGACCTCATCGAGCCTTATGCAAAAGGTGGTAAAATTGGTCTGTTTGGTGGTGCTGGTGTAGGCAAAACCGTATTGATTATGGAACTCATCAACAACATCGCGAAGAGCTACTCTGGTTTCTCTGTTTTCGCTGGTGTTGGTGAACGTACACGCGAAGGAAACGATTTGCTCCGCGAAATGATCGAATCCAACGTTATTAAATATGGCGATGCGTTTAAGCATTCCATGGAACAAGGCGGTTGGGATCTTTCTAAAGTTGACAAAACCGAATTGGCGCAATCAAACGCAACCCTCGTGTTTGGTCAAATGAACGAGCCTCCTGGAGCGCGTGCCCGCGTTGCCCTTTCTGGTCTTACACTCGCTGAATACTACCGCGATGGTGACGAGAAATCGGGTGGACGTGATATCCTCTTCTTCGTTGACAACATTTTCCGCTTTACACAAGCTGGTTCCGAAGTATCGGCGCTGCTTGGCCGTATGCCTTCTGCCGTAGGTTACCAACCAACACTCGCTACCGAGATGGGAACCATGCAAGAACGTATTACTTCTACAAAACGTGGTTCAATCACTTCGGTTCAGGCCGTTTACGTTCCTGCCGATGACTTGACTGACCCTGCTCCTGCTACAACATTCGCCCACTTGGACGCTACAACTGTATTGTCGCGTAAAATTGCGGAGTTAGGTATTTATCCAGCGGTAGATCCGTTGGATTCTACTTCACGAATCCTTACGCCAATTGTTGTTGGCGATGCACACTACAACACCGCACAACGCGTAAAAGGTATTTTGCAACGCTACAAAGAATTGCAAGACATCATCGCGATTTTGGGTATGGACGAATTGTCTGAGGAAGATAAACTTGTTGTACACCGCGCTCGTCGTGTTCAACGTTTCCTGTCACAACCATTCAACGTTGCCGAACAATTTACAGGTCTCAAAGGTGTAATCGTAAATATCGACGACACGATCAAAGGTTTCAACATGATTATGGATGGCGAAGTGGATGAATATCCTGAAGCCGCATTCAACCTTGTTGGTACCATTGAAGACGCCATTGAAAAAGGCAAGAAAATCATTGCTGAAGCTAAATAAGTATGCTACTCGAAATCATCACCCCCGACAAAAAACTCTTTACGGGCGAAATCAAATCGGTATCGCTGCCCGGACTTGACGGCTCATTCGGCGTTTTGAACAAACACGCTGCTATGATTTCGGCACTCAAGAAAGGACGTATCAAGGTGATTGATGCACAACAGCAAACACAAACATTTGATATTAATGGCGGTGTTGCTGAAGTTTTCCAAAACAAAATCATCGTTTTGGCCGAGTAATTCGCATTCATCTTTTTTCATAAAAAACCTTCCGTTTCTAATGCGAAGGTTTTTTTTATGTTGTTATCGCCAGAAATATAGTGTCTCAAATCCGCGCGGGAATGCGGGAAGGGAAAAGCGACTCACTTTTTAGACATGAGACAAGAGATTTGAGACATGAGACGGCGTAGGAAAATGCGCAAAAAAAGTCTCACGTCTCATGTCTCTTGTCCGCGCGGGAATGCGGGAAGGGAAAAGCGACTCACTTTTTAGACATGAGACAAGAAATTTGAGACATGAGACGGCGTAGGAAAATGCGCAAAAAAAGTCTCATGTCTCTTGTCTCTTGTCTCATGTCCGCGCGGGAATGCGGGAAGAAAAAAGTAGCTCTCCAACGCAATCAACTCTCCAGCATTCCTTTCAATTTCTCCAAATACCTTTTCATCCTTGGCTTATACCACATCCGTACAAAAACAGCAGGCGGCTCAACCGGAAGAATCTGTTTTAGATTATCTAGCGTAAACGAAAGCTGAACCGTAATCTTCGATTTTCCTTCGCTTACCAATTCAATACTGCGAATGCAATGCACCCACGTTGGATGCGAAGGTTGCGTTTCGATTTCGAATACATGCGGATGATCGAGTCGTTTAATTTCGACGGGCGTTACTATTTTAAAAAAACGATAAATACGAATGTGCTCGGTTATCACACACCCCACCGCACTCCCACCGCTCACATCCATCCGCTCAACCTCCGCGCGCCACGCATGATCGTTCCGCAAATCGCTCACATAAGCATATACACGCTCCGGCGATACATGGATTTCAATGGATGCAACAAGTTGAATACGCTGCGACATATTTCCCTTTTTTAGTTCGCGTTTTCGTTATAAAAAAAATGCCTGAGCAAATCACTCAGGCATTTTCAATTTCGTTATTCGGCACTACCGCTTCCACGTTTGGGCCAATTCAATAATGTACTTGTCAATAACGGAACAAAGAAAATCGCTACCGTCAAGATCGAAGTTCCCCAATCAGCAGCATGACTTCCTAAAAACTTGCTGAACGCTTGATCGGGATAAAAATGTTCGTACAACGACAACAACAATTTCAAGCCAAGCACTGCGATAACCACAAAGGCTGCCGTTTCCAGAAATGGATATTTTTCCATCAGTTTGACAAACGCTTGCGCAACAAAACGCATCGCTAAAATGCCGATGAATACACCAATCCAAATCAGAATCAGATTCTCGCTAAACGCAACCGCTGCAAATACGTTATCAATTGAAAAAGCCATATCCATCAATTCGACCAACGCAACCGTTGCCCAGAAATTTCCAAACGCACCAATCGTTGCCCGATACAACCAATTTCCTTTTTTATCCAATACATCATCATCTTTACTTTCCGTCTGTTTCCCTTTATACCAATCGTAAACCAAATACAAAAGGTATAAACCACCCAACGGTTTCAAAAACCAAAACTGAATCAGGAAACCTGCAAACAAAAGTGCTAAACCACGAAACACATACGCCCCAATAATGCCATAACGCAAAGCCTTGTTGCGCTGCTCGCCCGGTAAATCCATAACCATCGTAGCCAGAACCGCAGCATTATCAACCGACAATAAACTTTCGATGACAATCAAATTGCCAATGATCGCTAAGGCCGTCATCGGTTGGTTCACGATTTCTTGTAACTGTGCAGCTATATCCATAAATGGTGTTTGTTTTAGATGATGGTAAAAGTACGATGAATTTAGTTAGCCACCAGTTGCACAATGATCAATCGACCACCGGCTTCTGTTGATAATAAGATCTTTTTTCCTTCGGTCAATTCAACCGCCGAACCAATCGGAATTTCTTTATCCTCACTCACATCTTTCAACGATGTCAGTGTTTGATTGATCAATTGCCATTTGCCGCCGTGAAACACAAAATAACCAACTGGTTTTACTTGCTCTGCCGTTAATTTTTCGTTCGGAAAAATGCTGCGGTTTACATGCCACGGATACAAATACTGATTGTTGTAAACCATCAAGCGTTGATTTTCTAAACCAAACTGGCCATCCGGTTTTTTGTAATACAAATTCAGCACAGGCAACTGGCCGCGATACGGCGTTCCGCAAAACGGACAAACTGGCTTCGTTGTATTCGCAAACACAAACCATTTCTGATCGCACATGGTATTTTGGCAAGGCTGCATCAAATCAACCGTTTTAATCAAGGCCGATTCCCAATCGTCAGCCGTTGGTCGTGCCGAAGGATTTTGCAAGCCATCAATAAATGCCTTGTTGAATAAATCCGTCAAATAGGGGCCGCAAATCGTATAAGGAATTTTGTTTACGTCAGCCCAAGGCAAATGCGTTGGTTTCACTTGATTCAATTTCGGGCGATTGCTCAAATCGGTAGGATGCTCTACAAACAAAGCTTTAGAACCCATGCCCAACTCTTCATCCTTCTGCGGATCGGTATCGTGAATTTTTCCACCACGCAACGGATGACGGTACAACAAATACATATAAATCATCACCGCCAACGCATGCCGATCGGTAGCAATACTTGGCAATTTCCGGTTCGGATCGGTTTTGCCCAAATGCTTCGTTGACATCACTTCCGGCGCAATAAAATCAGGCGTTCCAATCACGTCTGGCGCAAATTTGCCGGGCACAACCAAGCCATCAATATCAATGATTGCCGCGCGTCCAGAAGATGGATCTATCAACACATTTTTGTACGACAAATCCGAATGCGCCAATCCTGCCGAGTGCATCCGACGCACCGCACGACTGATTTTAATACACACTAAAAAATATTTGAACCAATCGCCTAATTCCGATTTGTCTAAATGCAATTTAAAACTCTTGCTGCGAAACTGCGCCGATGCAAACCATTTGCCCTCTTTCTCTTTTCCACGAATCGACGAGATTTGATTGCCAGAAGGATTGTAACCCGTTTGAAAGAAAAAATGTTTTTGATATGTAGGCACAACAATTCCCGTGCGGCCATTGTATTCAACCATATCGTAAGGCCAACAAAACAAATCTTTCCAATAATCGCCACCAGCCTGATTGAAAATGCGTTCGCGGTAATTCTTCACGATATTCGTCAAACGCTCTTTGGAATTAAAGTCTTGCTTGTCGCGAAAAAAGGCAACCACATACGAACGGTCCGGCGCGAAATAAACATCCTTCATGCCGCCCTGCATCGGCGAACCATCGTCAACAAACTGATACGATTTTCCCTCTTGCGATTTTACAGTTATTGTTTTGCTCATGGCTAATAAAGAATTGCAATCGTTCGATCATCGTGATTTCCCGGACTCCAAAAATCCAGCCACGCCATCAATTGTTCTTCCACCAACTCGGGCGAAGCAGAAAAATCAACCACACAACCATCATTATTTTTTCCACCCAAATCGGCCCACAACTCATTCCATTTTTCAACCCGATTTAAATTCGCATCCGTCTGAAATTTCGGATCCGTAATCCCGTCCGTCATCAACACCAAAGCCGTAAAATCTTCCACAATTTTGTAGCGAATACGACTCACGTATGCATTGTCAGCAAAAATATCCGACATGGTTAAAAAACGCGTCTGCCCTGCAAATTCGCCGCTGTCGGGCGTTCCCAACACAGCAACTTCATTTTTGGGCTGATGGTATAAACCAATTCCACCATCGCCAACCCAAAACGAAGCCGTTACAAATCGGCTGTTGAATTGTTTGACAAAAGAAAAAATCAAGGTTGTAGAATAATCCCGCATATCAGCACCATTGGCCGTAGCTTCTTCCCGAATTTTCCCTTGTGCCTGAAATGCCGCTTTGCCAATATGCTCTAAAAAAAACGCACTCAATTTTTTTTGATTCTCCTCCGATTCTTCCGCAATGTAACTTACGACCAACGTATCTGCTGCCGAAAATAATTTCGCATCCATCGTTTTGAAAAAATCTACAGCGGTTTGGCAAGCAATCTCCGAACCTTTGCGGCTATACTTTGCCGAACCAGCACCATCCGCTACCGCAACAACTCCCCAACCCGTTTCCTCGTTGAAATACGCATCAAAACCATCGTCCCGAAATTTCCCTTCATGCTCGTGGCTGCGCCCGCGCTTAGACGCCAGCACAACCGTATGCGAGCCAAACGCAACATGGGCCGAAGCAGCATCTGGCTTCCAGTATGGATCGGTTGTATCGGAATTCAATTTCTTCCACAACGATTTTGGATCGGGATTGATGATCAGCCTGATTTCTTTGCTGTGCATCGGTTGTTCACTTCCTTTGATTTGAAACTGAAGCGTCAACACATATTCGCCTTGCTCGGCCAAGGTTCCCGAAATCGTATGGTTCTCTTTCGAGAATGTTAGCCCCGTTTGCTCCGGCACAAGCAATTCGTAATCGCCAATTTCGGAAAGCGGTTCTTTTGAAAAATCAAACGTAAACGTATAATTTTTCCCTGCCATGCCATTGGGTAAAACCACATGCAAAGCTTTCACATCTTCGACAAGTGCTTTTTGTTTCCACAAATCCAACATCGTTTGTTGTGCTTTTAAAATAGATTGATACGCTGCAACCGTCGCTTCATCGTTGACGTAAGCATCGAGCAAAATCGCATGATGCTTCGCAACCGTTATTTTGTATTTTCCAAAAAGAGCAAGCGTGTATTCTTTTACCTGACTCATCGTTATCCTTGTGTACGGTTGATGTTGATCGGATCGTTGCTGCCACTAAATCCGTATTCGCCCTGATTGCCGCACCACGGACAGGTTGTAAATTTTTCATTGCCTACACAATGCAATTTCCCGCAACGACAAACCGCAAAACCGTATTGATTTCCGCACGATGGGCAAGCCGGAAAACCAACCAATTCATCGGTACTTACTTTGCTGCTCACACTCGCATCTGACGAAAATTCAAAATACGAATTATCAACCGGAAACGCGCCCACCAAGCGATACGACAAGGTGCTGATGTCTAAATCGCGCAAATCGGATTGCTGCGAATCGCGGCGGTATTTGATGAGGTACGGCTTTTTTGTGTTTTGACATTTCGCTGCAAATACGGCAAAATTGGAATCAATATATCCTTTGTTCGGAACAGGCTTGTTGTCAAAATCAACTTTTGAAATAACGTCGCTGTTTGTTTTGGCCAGATCAAAACCTGAACCGTTATTGTCAACGCTTTCGCTGCTCGATTTGATCGAAGCCGTTACCCAGCGGAAAAATTCTTTGTACGATTGTGCCGATGTATTTTTAAACAACAAGACATGCTCGGTCAATTCGCGCAGCAAATGCAAATCGGTTTCGGCACCAAACGAAACGGCAACCAAATTGCATTGATTTTGCCAGTTGGTTTTCCATTCTTTAATGGCGGCAGAAGTATCGTCTGTCGGAACACCATCGGTAAACAAAAAAACAATGGGTTTCCAATCGCCTTTTTGTTCTGATGTTGTTTTGATCAAATTGCGGCGCATTTCGTACATGAGATGCCCCAAGCCATTGCCAAGCGATGTTCCGCCACCAATCGGGAAACGTGGTGGATAGAAACTGATAATTTCCTGAAGCGGCACAAGTGTGCGCGATTGTCCGGCAAAAACCAAAATAGACACATACACCGTTTCCAGCGCATACGGATCAGATTTTAATTCTTTGATGATGGTGGCCAAACCTTCTTCAACCAATTGAATTTGTTCGCCAACCATCGACTCTGATACATCGATCAGAAAGAAAATAGGAAGTCGTCTCATCATGACAGCACGGTGTTTTTATGAAACATGAACACACGAAGTGTTCTGATTTTTTTATGTGTTGCCGATTACCGAAACAAGCCGTAAAGCATGAGCAGAATAATCAGCAAGAGCAATTGCGACATATCGACGGCTAGTCCGTAACCAACTTGAGCAGGTTTCATAAACTTGCGAAAGAAATTGAGAATCGGACTAAATACGCGATCGAAAAAATTAAAGATCGATTTGTATTGATTGGCGAGGCGGTCTTTGTGCGGCAAGAGTTTGGAATACAAAAACAAACCAACAATAGCAGCATACACCAATAAATGGAGCAAGAATTTCATATCAGATAATCAGATGAACTTCGGCAGGAGGTGGCGGTAAAACCATTTCTTCTGCTGTACCCACACTTTTATTTCCGGTTCCGATAGATGCCGAAACCCATTTAAAAAACGACATCAGTGTTGAGCTATCTGCCGTATCGAGGTGAACTACGGTGTCGGTTAATTCTTTGAGAAAACTGTCAACCGCTTCGGCCCCCGCCGCACAAGCGACCACCGCGCCAAAATTTTTCGTTTTGACGCGTGGCACAGCTTCGCGAAATTTCGCCAAATCAGAAGGTTTTCCATCTGTCATTAAAAACAACAGTGGCCGCCAATCGCCTTTCTCTTCCTCGGTACTTCGAATAATTTCACGGTCAATCTGATCGCACAACATCAGCAAGGCTTCGCCCATATTCGTTGGCCCAGATTCGGGCGGAATAATTTCGGGCAACTGCAAATGCTCTAAATCGGTCAGCGGAAGCAATTGCTTCACTTCCCGATCAAACGTAATGATGCTGATGTGTACCGACTCAAGTGCAAACGGATCTTGCCGGAGTTTGGAAACCAAAACCTGCAAGCCATTTTTAACCGCCTCAATGCGTTCGCCACGCATGGAACCTGAAGTATCGAGCAATAAATAAACGGGCAATCTTCTCATGGGGTAATCAATTTATGCAAGCAACGATTCGAGGTTTGCCGGGAAATTTGCTGAATGCTTTTTCAAATGCAACAACAAATTTTTCTCAACAGCATCAATCGCTCCATCGCCTTTAATTTTGTTATACAACCAATTTGCTTCGTCGATGTCAATCTCGCCAGCAGAACCTTCGTCATCGAGCAAATAACTTGAAACGGCTTTGATAAAAAGCGTTTCCCAACTGGCGTGATTTGCTTTTCCGGAAACCGCATTGTTGAGTTCGAAAAGCATATTCGCTTCTTCGGCATCAATTTTTCCATCGGCCATCAAAACCGCTTCGAGTTCGGCTACTTCAGCAGCATCAATCACGCCATCGGCGAGTAATTCTGTTTTCAATTGTTCAAGACTTTTCATGTTCTCTTTTTTTATTTCGGTGAATCCACTACGGAACTAACGTTTGTATTTCCGCTAACACATCCTTGCGGTTAAACAACGATATTTACTTCTGGTGGTGGTGGTGGTAATTCATTGATTCCTCCAACTTCTTTTCCACCCGATTCAACTTTCTGACTTCCGGTACTGATCGATGCCGAAACCCATTTGAAAAACGCTTTGATTGTTCCAGAATCTGCGGTATCTAACGACACCACAACTTCGGTAATTTGACGTAAAGCACTTGTATCTGCCGCAGCACCAGCCGCACAAGCAACCGTAATGCCCACTTTGCGTTTTTGAAATTCGCTCAAGCCCGCTTGCCACGAATCGGTTGGAACACCGTCGGTCATGATAAAGACCAACGGTTTCCAATCGCCTTTTACTTCGGGCGAAGACTTGACCAACTCGCGATCCATACATTGCGCCACCATGCTCAATCCTGCACCCAACGATGTTCCACCACCCGCTTGAATTTCCTGCATTTGGAAAGAAGTCAAATCGGTAAGCGGAATAAGTTGGTTTGCTGTATTGGCAAACGTGATTACGCTGATGTATGCTGTTTCAAGCGCATACGGATCTTGACGAAGTGTTGAGATCAACACTTGAACGCCATTTTTCACAGCCTCGATAGGCTCGCCAGTCATTGAACCGGAAACATCCAATACGAGGTAAACAGGTAGTCTTCGCATAATTTGGTTATTGATAAGTATGAAGTTTCAATACATCGATGAAACTATCCGATTGTTGTGGTTCTCCAAGCGCACGGAATTTCCAAGTACCATCGCGACGATATACTTCGGCAAAAATGAGTGAGCACATGCCATTGTAAGAAGCATCGCCAGAAAGACTGAATTTCACGATTTCTTTTCCGCGATTATCAACCGCACGAATAAATGCGTTGTCGATCATTCCGAAATGTTGGTTATTCACTTTGCCTTGGTAAATTGTTACCATAAACAAAATTTTCTGGTAGCGCTGATCGAGTGAATCCAACTTCACAATAATTTGCTCATCGTCGCCATCACCAGCACCGGTTCGGTTATCGCCAGTGAGCCAGATATGACCTGATGGATGTTGTTGCGAGTTGAAGAAAATGACATCGCCTTGATAGAGGCTGATGTTGCGGCCATCTTGCGCTTGAATGCGGCGACCAAGATCAGCCACTTTATCGTTGCTATCGAGCAAGAACGCAACAGCATCCAAATCGTAATCAGCTTCTTTCGCACCAAAAAGTCCGCTTAGAAATCCACCCGATTTTTTGCGGACATCCCAGCCCAAACCGATGGTTACAGATGATAAATCGAAGCTCTCGCCTTTATCGTTTTTACGCAGGTCAATGGTTTGACCTTTTACTAAGTTAATGGCCATTGCGTGTGATGGGTTTTAGTATGTATGTGTGAGAATTACTTGATAATTTGCCCGCTGTAATACTTCGCGAGGAAGAATGCCAGATCTTCTTTGTAACCAATGCCAGAAGCTTCAAATTTCCATTTGCCATCGCGCTTGTACAAACGTCCAAACTCAACCGCTGTTTCAATGGAAAAATCTTCACCCAATTCGTACTTCGCAATTTCTTGACCATTTGCATCGTCAACAATACGAATGTATGAATTGCGCACTTGTCCGAAATTCTGCTTACGCGTAGGCGCATCGTGAATGGTTACGACAAACAAAATTTCTTCGATAGAAGCATCGGCTTTCGACAAATCAACCTGAATGGTTTCATCATCGCCGTCAGAACTGTTGCCGCCTGTTGGATCATCGCCTGTATGATGCAAAGCACCATCTGGAGAATCGGTATTTCCGTAAAAAATAAAATAAGGCTCGGCTGGAATTTGGCGGTTGCCATTGATCATAAATGCAGACGCATCTAAGTCGAATGAATTACCTGTTCCTTCGTTTGGAGTCCAACCCAAACCAATGCTCATCTTCGATAAGCCAATGTCAATTTTTTGACCTTTCTGTAAATTGATTGCCATAGTGTGTAATTGCTGTTTTTTTTGTGTGTCCCAAATATATCGTTTTAAGTGCGGGAACAGCACGATTTAACAACAAAAAAATACAGTTTTCGGCAAAATTCTGATTGAACGACTGTTAAGAGCCTGTTTAAATTTTATCCAGCCCAACTTTCGCGGTCTAAACTGCGGTACTGAATGGCTTCGGCCAAATGATTTGTACTAATCTCCGGCGACTCTTCCAAATCGGCAATTGTACGGGCAACTTTTAAAATACGATCGTATGCCCGCGCCGAAAGTCCTAATTTTTCCATCGCCGTTCGCAGCAATTGTTGCCCCGCTTCATCAATTTGACAAATTTCGCGCAGCAAGCCCGCTTGCATCTGTGCATTGCAATAAATGCCGTCGTGCTTGGCAAAACGCCGCGATTGAATTTCGCGCGCACACAACACCCGCGCACGCACATCCGCACTCGATTCCGCTTTACGGCGATTCGTCAAATCATTAAACGGAACGGGCGTTACTTCAATATGAATATCGATCCGATCGAGTAAAGGCCCAGACAAACGGTTGAGGTATTTGCGCACACCGCCCGGCGGACACACGCATTCTTTATCGGGATGGTTGTAATAGCCGCACGGACAGGGATTCATTGAAGCCACAAGCATAAAACCAGCCGGATAAACCACCGAAAATTTAGCCCGCGAAATCGTTACAATCCGATCTTCGAGCGGCTGACGCATCACTTCCAACACCGTGCGTTTGTATTCTGGCAATTCATCGAGAAATAAAACACCGTTGTGTGCTAGCGAAATCTCGCCCGGCTGCGGCACACCGCCGCCTCCCACCAAAGCCACATCCGAAATGGTGTGATGTGGCGCACGAAAAGGACGTTGTGTTACAAGGCCAATATGCTTTCCGGTTTTGCCAGCTACCGAATGAATTTTTGTTGTTTCCAAGGCTTCACGCAAGGTCATCGGCGGCAAAATCCCGGGCAGTCGTTTTGCAAGCATCGTTTTTCCGGCCCCTGGCGGCCCTACCAATAAAATATTGTGCCCGCCAGATGCCGCAATTTCCATGGCTCGTTTGATGTTTTCTTGCCCTTTCACATCCGCAAAATCGTCGGTAAACTCAAGTTGCGATTCGTGCAGTAATTTTTGCGGATCGCTGATGAATGCTTCGGGCAACGATTCATTTTCAAAGAAGGCAATCACATCGCTCAATTGCGTCATGCCATACACCTCAAAATCGTCAATCACCGCCGCTTCCGAAGCATTGGCTGCCGGCAAAACAATGCCTTTGAAACCAACTTCTTTCGCTTGCAAAGCAATAGGCAAAACGCCGCGAATGGGTTGCAACGAACCATCGAGCGAAAGCTCACCCATAATCACATAATCCGCCAACCGCATTCCATTCAATTGTTCCGACGCCGCAAGAATACCTAAAGCAATGGTCAAATCGTAAGCCGAACCTTCTTTACGAATATCGGCAGGAGCCATGTTGACGACAATTTTTTTTCCGGGTATGCGGTAGCCGTTGTTGCGCAAAGCGGCATCGATGCGTTGCTGACTTTCTTTCACCGCACTATCGGGAAGACCAACGAGGTGAAAATTAATTCCAGTGCTGATGTTTACTTCTACCGTTACTACTGTTGCATTAATACCATAAACTGCACAGCCAAAAGTTTTTACCAATGTCATAGAAAACAAAGAACGCAGATTACCATTCCGATCACAGCATCGCGAAATTCAAAATTCCTGTAAAAAGATTCATTGATTTTTGAAGTGCATAAAAAAAGAGGGAAAAGAGGTGGTCAGTGGTAGTTGATTCCTTGCTCGGACAAGGTGAAGCCTTGGATTGTTACAATCAAAAATTGCAGGACATTGCGGTAAACAAAGCACAACTTGAAAACGATGTATTGGCACAACAGTTGGATGTGATCGAAAACCAAGCAGATGCAGCGACTAAAGCGGATAAATACAAGAAGGTTTTTGGCCCATGTTGCGATACGCCGCAGTCGTGTTGTTGTGGAAATTGCAACGAAACAACAGTAGTAACGAGATAAATGTTAAATTAGACCAACGTAGTTCCTTGCAGCAGGAGCTACGTTGGTCATAAAAACGTAAAAAAATGACTTTTAAAAATCCATGGGGTAAGGGAAACCCCAATTTTGACCGCTGGTCTAAAAATAATCCGTGGGAGGGGGGAAACGCGGAAGTATTATCCACCACTTCGCTTGAAAAAGCCTTGACAGATGATACAGGAAATCTAATCATTTTAACAGAAGCTTTTCAAGCCTCAATTGTGTATCGCGTGTATGCAAAGCTACTGGAGAACTCGGTATTTCAGCGATTTTTAGCTCCTTTTAAAATAAGTGATGAACACAATCTGACGTTTGATTTTGATAAGATGGATGATGGTCGAGGCTTATCTGCACAAACCGAGGTAAAGGATGAGAATACGGAAAACATCATCATAACCATGAATGGGAACGAAAAATTTTACAGGAATTCTATAAAAGATGGGACAGTCTATAAGGTGAAACCGGCAGATATTTATATTGCTAAAACATTGATTCACGAAGCAATCCATGCTTATATTGCCGTAAATGGATATCAATATCCGTGGACTGGTGCACCAGGGCCAGTGCAAGAGCATAATTTTATGGCTACTGATTTTCGAAAGGATATTGTTGACGGATTGCGTGAGTTTGCAGAGGAGAATTTGATCAGTATGTTGGAAACAGACCTAGAAGCAATTTCTTGGGCTGGTTTGGATGGTTCAATTGCTTGGGATAAATTAACTCCAGAATTGCAGCGCGATTACATAACACGATTTGTACACTTTTCAATGCAAGTTTTTCATTCCATAAATGGGAAGGTTGTTCAAAATGATGCAGAGACTTATGGCGGCAATCTTCTTACTCCTGAACAGGCTGCGACCCGCAAACACGTTACAAAATGAAACAAACAATCATCGCTTTTAGCATTGTGTTTGCGGTTATATCCTGCGCGCCAGATCCCAAAGCTCCACTTGGTATAGATTTGAGTGACTCTGTCTTGGCAAAACGTCCGACTTGGAAGGCATACTATTGTGATACGATATTCTACAGGTCGGATAGCCTACCTTGCATTGAATCATTTACCAGAAATGTGATACGACACGACAACTACTATATTGAATCGACTGATCGAAGTGTTGGAAATAAAATATCTGTACTCAGAGATACTTTTTTCATTACCCCTTCTGGCAATTGGTATCAAATGCACAATGGAGCATGGGATCTGTTTTTCTCTAAGACTTCATTTGCTTCAAAGACCAAGACCTACATCAGAAGGAATAATTTCCGCTCAGATAATCTTAAAGAATATACTCCTGACTCGCACTATGTTTCGAAAAAGTATGGGCCAATGTATCGATTCAAACTTAAATTCCCTCTAAGTCGTGAACCTGAAGATATAAGTGTAGATTTCTCGCCGTACTATGGCCAAGTTAGTATCATCGGTAAATGGCAAATGTCAAGAATCAGCCACATTGATTCTACGCAATAGATAAAATGTTTTTATAAAAAAATCTGTATGTAAAAATCTTGACCAATGCAGCCCACCAACACATTACAAAATGAAACAAACAATCATCGCTTTTAGCATTGTGTTTGCGGTTTTATCCTGTGGCACACGGACAGAAGTTCCTATGGGTATCGATATGAGCGATGGGGAAACAATAGATGGCGATGGAACAAATAAGGAGTCTGGTAATAAATATTGGTGGGAAGGCTTGATTGAACCGCCTTATATGTCCCCAGAAGAAATATCAATGGCCTGTGGTGCGAGCACATTAACAGGAATAGGATTAATTATGCTAATTAGAAGTGGAGAACAAGTAACCGTAAGTGGAGAAGTGGAGTTTGCTTTTTTTGACCGATATGACTGGAAACCAGGGGATAGTGTCTTGGTCGGTTTTAGTTGGGGGCAAGCATTAATTTATCCATTAGCTGGCTTACCACTTGAAGAATGGCCTGATTCTAACATGATTCTATTGGATGAATTTCGTGGGGCAGCAGAATTCGATATGATAGCTAGTTGGAAACAAAAGGTAAGTGGAACTATTTCTATTGGCACTTTTTCAAATGATGTAGAATTAACTTGGACTGACAAATGAAGAAAGGCTCCATCATCTATTGCTTTGGATTTTGGCTATCCATCATAGTCGCTTATGCCATCAAAGGCAATTTGCATATTCTTTTCTCAGGCAGTACATTGTTAGGATTTTTCGTTGCAACGATTCATCTAGTTGCATTGTCGTTTATTTTAACCGCGGTAGGCTCAAATTTGTCCGCAACATATCGTGTTTTTTTATCTGCTATTTGGATCTTACTACCAGTTGTTGTTATCACACTCTACATGGAAATCTGTTTTCATGTATTTTTCGTGCATACTCACGGATTCGGGTATGTAAGTGGTTTAGGGGATTCAAAAAAAATATGGTTATTGTTCGTCGCGATTTCATTTTTTTGGTCAGTCATTTCTTATTGGTTTGTTGTGCCGAAAAAAATAAAAAATCATGAATCAAAGCACTAGAAAATATCTTCAACTATCGTTTGTGGCATTTGCGATATCTTTTATCGTTCTCTGTGCAACGTATTTTGTTTGCATACTTCCTGCTTAGGGTACTGATGATGGTTCGTCGCAAGTAGCATAAGGATATAACGTAATTTTTAGATTAGTAACTTCGTTCGGATAAATTTACGTCAGTATGATTTGGCGTATGAAAGACTTGCTAAATTTGGAAAATTCACACAACACTTGTTTCCTTAAAAAACTCAATTATCTTTAACCACCACAATTCAGCAACACCATTCATGAAAAAACTTTTAGTAGCCATTATTTGCTTGGCTTTTTCCACGCTGAATCTTTCAGCACAAACTGATGTCGATGCGAAAGCCGATAATTGCTACACCAAATGGGAAGAAAAATTTGACGAACGCGGTGCAGAAGAGGTAAAAGACGGAACTTACGAAGATGTCATCATCACCATTCGCAGTGGCAGCACCGCACAATGTTATGCCGGAAAAGTAGAAGTGAAAGATGGTAAAATCATTGCCATGTACCGTCGCTTAGAAGATGGTTCTTACGAAGTATTCAAACGTAAATTGAAATACGAAGTACCGATGACCATCACCAACGGCATCAGCGCAACGTTGCTGACGATGAATGATGAATTGATCAATGTTATTTTCCCGAAAACGCTCAAACCAAAGAAAAAAGGCTACGTTGCAGCACCTGAGCCGCCACAAGATTAATCCTGCTTTTTGTTATGCATACCACTAATTACATCAACACGTTCATTGGTATTGCCGAAGATTGCAAGGCATCAACGGCAGAAATTCCACCATTAAAAGCAGCCGAAAAAACCGTTGCCAATTTGCAGTTTGAATTGTTGCGCGATCACCCGTACGAGTTTACTTCGGATGATATTTTATTTCAGGTTTACGCCACTAAAAATAAAATTGCTGCAAAAGATTTAAAAGCTGCGCGCGAAACTTTTTTCTCTAAAGGACAAGCATGTATGCGTGCTTCCCCATTAACCAAACGGTATGGCTGGGGCATTCACAACAACGAAGAAGGAAAAATTGCTTTAGTTGCTGTTGACTCAAAAGAGTACAAAAAACTCAGCAGCGACAAAAAACTAAAACAAACGAAAGCCATGCGCTCATCGCGCGCGTGAGTGAGTTTAATACTTTCGCATACTTCCGTTTAAAATTGGCATTACTCATGCGCGTTTGCAACGCGTATGCCCGAAAAGCGCGTTTGCAACGCGCAAGATTTGTCTTTTAAAAAAATAAAAGTCATACGCACATCACGCGCGTGAGTATTTTCTACTTCCGTTTGAAATCAGCCGCTCTTCCCACATAATACGTCATCTTCACCATCTTGCCTTTTGCTGCAATGGTCGAATCTTCTTTCACCACAACGCGATTGGTATCTGCCGGAAAATTTTCTTGCTTTTCTAAATACAAAACGGATTCTGTTTTATTGTTGGCAAACGCAACGCGCAAATTGTTTCGCATAGCATTGCGGACGAGTTTATAATCTTCCCAAAGCGCAATGCGACCTTCTTCATTAAATGCAAAATAAAGTGTGTCGGCAGAATTGCGCACTTTCATTTCGTTAATATCGACAAAATTTATTTCGAGCGGGCCAGTATAGCCGCGTGGCATTACAAATACAAAAACAGGATCGCGTTCAGGCTCGCGCAAATTGACCATGATGATTAATGGTGTAAGCACCAAGACCACTTGGGCAGCAACAGCACCTTCAAACGGCCAATCGAGTTTGTGAAGAATAAATGCAGCAAGCAAATACACCAACGCAAGCACGCCAACACCATGCATAAAATTGCTCGGCCAATCGCCCAAAGCAACTTGCATAATGAGTGTTACAAGCCATACGGCAAGCATCACATAAGCCACAAGAGCAATGGGCATACCAAACCAACGTTGCGGCTTGGCAGGTAAATCTTCTTCTTCGGAAAAATCGTCGCGGTCGTACACAGGATTGGAATCAGAAACTAAGCTTCGCTGATTTCAAACTCATAAAACTCCATGATCTGATTGGCCAAGAGTTTTTTGCATGCTTCGTCAACTTTGGCAGAAGCAGCATCTTTGCTATCCGCTTCGATTTCTAACGTGATGTGCTTTCCGATGCGGACATTTTCAATTTCGGGAAGACCCAAATTTTTCATGCTTCCAGTTACGGCTTTGCCTTGTGGATCTAAAAGTGCCTTGAGCGGCATCACGTCGATTTCTGCTTTGAATTTCATGGTCGTATGGCGAACGTATTTTTTCTCTTTCGCGGTGCAAATTTAAGCATTTACCACGCGCATGACGGGATGAAAAAACTATTTCTTTTTCAGCACCCCATTCACCAACGACAGCAGCACATACAACACCACAATAACCGAAAGGGCTTTCCAGCGCAAGGCAATTGCTAGCACCAGGCTCAAGGCCAGAAAAACAACCTGTATTTCGTTCCCTTTCCAACCCAAATGCTTGATTTTAAACGAAAACATGGGCAAGGGCGAAAGCAACAAAACAGACATGATTACCGCAAGCGCAGCCAGAAAAAATGGATTGGCGATAAAATCGTATTCTGGAAATGTTTTCAGCACTTGGTGGTTTGTTGATGCTAAATTGAGCCACGAGGGAAGGCCGGCCATAAACACCGCATTGGCCAGCGTGGGCAATCCAATAAATGACTCGGACTGGCGCGTATCGACATTGAATTTTGCCAGACGAAGGCCTGAGAAAAGCGGCACAATAAATCCGACAAAGGGCAAAAAAGTTTCCCAATTTCCGTTTGGCCGACTATCATAAGCGGGATAAAAATTTCCTGCCGCAATCAGTTGAAACATAATCATGCCCGGCACTACGCCAAACGTAACCATATCGGCCAACGAATCGAGTTCTTTTCCCATAGGCGAACCTTTTTTAAGGCCACGCGCTGCAAATCCATCCAGAAAATCGAACACGCAAGCAAGTCCAATCAAAAACACCGCCGGATATAAATCGCCGCGAATGACAATAAGCGTGGCCATGCAGCCGCAGAGTAAATTGCCAAGCGAGAGGAGGTTAGGGATGGAGAAGAGGGTTTTCATGGATTGGGAAATATCGGTTCTTTTCTATACTTTAATTCTGTTTGTTAGCGTCCTTTTTATTATTAATTTTTTTAAAAACCAATCTATAGTATTCTAAAAATCTAGCCTCATTTGCCAACTTGTTTTTCCCAACGGTATAATACATCATTGTCTCTCCCGTTTTAAGGTCGTACAAAACGGTTCGATAGTGTGTATAATCCATAGGAATAAATGCATATGTTATAAACGCTGGCAATAATGGAAAGAATATGATGCACGAAACAGTAAAAAAACCTGGCATTCTTATGCGTTTCAGCTTATAACTTACTACTGTTGTTGTCATAAGATACCGTGTACCTAATCGTTGCATCAATGAATCATTTAGTTTGCTCTCTGCACAATTTTCAGGCATAGCATTATCAACATGTTTTTTCTTTTCGCTCAACCAACGTTGGGTTATACAGAATGTATTAAACGCCTCTACATCCGAACTATCAATATAATCAGCAGATAAAAAGTTACAATATACTCCTGTAGAGTCGGACAACATTTTCATCGCTTTCATCATTGCCTTAAAACCATCATCAGTTTTTTCGAAATCTACCGTATAATGATAATCGCGGTCAAATTCATTTAAATAAAAAAACATTGGATCAATCACGGTAATACTATCAATATCAAAACTCCAAGAATCGTCCTTTCCATACTTGCCTGCTGATGCCCATGTTTTCCTAACAAATGGATACACCATGTCGTTTTTGTGTGAGCTAAACAGGTCACGAAACAACGTATCTTCAAAAGCATCTGTTAATGCCCAACGACAAAACTCAACTTCGTTAGGATTAATTATTCTATCGCCAGCGCTATTATTTTCAATAAATCTTTCTTTGACAGGTATTGCCTCAAATACCAATTCATTTATAGCTACAGTATCGTTTGATGTATTATCCTTATTAGCATGCGTCTTATCAATCCTTACTGGCAAATCTTTCTTTTTATAAAAGTATGACTCATCAAGTCTATGCGAGAGATGGAGCATGGTGATTAGTTTTTCGGAATACCCAAGAAATAATTTATCGCCGGAAACTTGAAATACACTCCAATTATAATCGAGAGCGAGAATTGCTTTTTTATCGCTTGATAGATAACAAAACAAATAGCACAAACGTTGAATATCTCCTCTGTAGTATTCTGGATGTAATCTCGTATATTTTCCATTATCGTTCGCACCACTGTTTTCTTCAGTAGGTTGATTCTCGTGTGTTTTATAAAAATAAACAGTCGGCACCTCTACAAAATAAGGGTCGATACTATATGCTGCAATTTCGAACAATGAACGTCCAATAACAGTTTTGGGATATATCTGACCAGAATCTTCTTTTAATAAGAGATAAGCCGAATAAATCGCCTCAATATAATGCCGTTTCATCAATTGCACTTCACACAAAACATTTCGATTGATGAAAAACACACGTCGAAACCAAGCCTCAGAAACCAAAAATTCGGCACCCGATTCTTTACCTTTTACAAGTGTCAGCATTTGCTCGCGTCTGCGCTCGATATTCGGATGTGTACTAAATTTATCGTCATAATCAGATATGGCAGAGTCCATATCCAACGAATCTTCCTTGAAAACTTGAGGAAAACGAAATGGACCGTGTTCAAAAAAAGAAAGTTCAAACGGAATTTGCTTGTAAGGCAAATCGCCATCAAGAAGCAAATCTAAGAACCCTAAACCTTCTTTTCTAGCATATCCAGAACGTTGAAAAAGTTTATATCCTAATCTATCCGCTTCGAACTCCTGCTCTTGCGAAAATGCTAGAATTCGATTGCTGTAATCTTCGATTGTTTTTATTCTTTGATTGTTCGAGATGACATTCATGTACTGACTAAAACCATGTCTTAATTTATAGTGAATGATTTCGTGCGCCAACACCATCGCTAACTGCGCTTCATTCTTGATATGCGTCAACATACCAACGGTAACTATAATCATCCCGTTATCGAGTGTAAACGAGTTCACTTCATCGTCAAGAAATACATAACCTCTAACTTGAGAACGAGTAACCGAATCATCTTTCAATAAAACATCTAAAATACGGTTGATGTACAGCGATGATGAATCATTGAACGTTACATTTCCCGATTTCAAAAAATAATTGTAATGAAACCGTGTCAAACGAATGAACTCTTCCTCTTCAGGTGATACAAAAGTACCTGAGCTGCGACGACGATCAACCGCAATATCTCCTTGTTCTTTTGCTGTACCTATAAACTCGCTCGGAATAACGCTATAAGATTGAATGGGTTGATATACTTGTCCGTAGCTCCAATGACAAAGAAATAGCAATATTATTGCTATAAAACGAGGGGAGAAAAAATTCATTTCATGGGTCAATTTCCCTCAAAACTAATTTTTTTTCTCAAATCCCAGTAACTTTTGCAACACCGATGCTTTATGCTCTCAAAATCCCCCGAAAACGGGCTAAAACACACGCATCATGAACACCACTTTCGCCACCGACCGCCAAGCCGCTGCCCAACGCCTCAACCCACGCGCACTTGTGCTCATCATCGCCCTTCAATTGCTTGCCGTTGTTGCTTTTGCACAAGGCAGCGTACTTGTACCCGATGCCGTTTACATCAAAGAAAATGCGCGCAACCGCAAAGCTACACCTTACGTCAACGAACGCGAAAGCGATATGATGTGGTCTAAACGTGTATGGCGCACCATCGACCTGCGCGAAAAGATGAACTTGCCCTTATACTACCCCGAAGTAGAACTCAACGGTCGCAAAAGTTTATTCGATGTCATGAAAAAAGCCTTGCTTACTGGCGAACTTCATGCTTATGCCAATCCGGTTTTTGACGATGAGTTTAAAGTAACCATGCAACTCAACGAACTCCAACAAATGTTCCATTGGGTCGATTCTACAAACTACCAACCTGATCCAAACGATCCAAACCAACAAATTTTAATTCCGATTGATTACTACATGACATCCAAAGACATCAAACAATATTGGATCAAAGAAGATTGGTTTTTTGATAAGCAACGCGGCGTGATGGATGTGCGTATTCTCGGCATTTGTCCGCTCAAAGAAAAACTCGATCCTAGTACTGGCGAAATCATTGGTTACCAACCCTTATTCTGGGTGTATTTCCCCGAGTTCCGTCCAATTCTAGCGCGTAGCGAAGCCTTCAACACCAAGAACGATGCAGAACGCCGCACCTACGACGATTTATTTTGGAAACGTCAGTTTGGAAGTTTTGTGCACAAAGAAACCAATGTCTATGATCGTCCAATCAACGCGTATGCAACGGGTGTTGATGCGCTGCTCGAAGCCGATCGCGTAAAAGATGAAACCTTTACGACTGAGCACGACCTCTTCCATTTCTGAGGCGTGTCTTTTGCGGAGACTGTTTGCCGGAAAATAATCCCGATTGAAGCAAGTCAATCACACCGGCAAGCAGTCTTTTTTATTTTTTGGAAATACTAAACTCAATTGCGATACGTTTTATATACAAGCACACAGAAACATGCACACGCGCACAGACTCCCGCACCCGCAGCGCCATTCGCGTTATCCGTTTTGAATTGAGCGCAGCACTCAAACTTCTTTTATTACTACTCGTTCTGGTTTGCATCACGCACAAAGTGCATGCGCAATGCGACCTTCGCCAGAACCGTCCGACACTGGAAGAAAATGTTCCACACCTCAACCGCTTCGATCGCTTGCCTTATCCCTACTCGCCCCTGCGCGAAGCCGATGTCATGTGGTCGAAACGTGTTTGGCGCACCATCGACCTGCGCGAAAAAATAAATCATCCGTATTACTATCCCGAAGTGCCGTACAATGGGCTGCGCAATTTATTCGACCTCATCAAATTGGGTTTGTATGGCGAGTGTATTCACGCCTTCGACAATCCAGCGATGGACGATGAATTTAAAACACCCATGCGGGTAGAACAAGTTGCCGCGCTTTTGGTGGATGAACAACTTGTGGATGTCGAAGACCCATTCAATCCGGGCACCTATCGCCGCGATACGATGCGCAACGAAATTACAGGCATGGAAATTAAAGCCTATTGGATTAAAGAAGATTGGTTTTTCGACAAGCAGCGATCGGTCATGGATGTGCGTATTCTCGGCATTTGTCCGCTCAAAGAAAAGAAAGATCCATCTACGGGCGATGTGATTGGTTATCAACCTTTGTTTTGGATTTATTTTCCTGAATTACGTCCACTACTTGCTAAACAAGAAACGTTTTTAGGACAAAATTTTTCGCAACGTCCGACGTATGACGAAATGTTTAGCAAGCGGTTGTTTAGCAGTTACATTCATAAAGAATCAAATGTGTATGATCGCCCTATCAATAGTTATTACACGGGTCTAGATGCACAGCTCGATGCCGAACGCATCAAAGAAGACATGCGCAATTTTGAAAGCGACATGTGGCATTATTGATTTTCGAAGGAATGAATTCGTCTGATGATTTGCGGAAACGAGTTGTTGGTGTTGGTATGAGATACTGGTGATGGTGGGGTACAATTCGCCTGCGGCGGGCTTACGGTTGGGGTTTGGAAATGGAATTTTTCTGTTACCTTTTTGCTTGTCCAAAAAGGTAACCCAAAAAAGACACCACGGAAACCAAATTGCAATGAAAATGAGCCTGACGATATGGGCCGTTTAGCTCATTTTCAAATGCAACTTCGCACCTTCCGTGGACATCTCCCCGCAAATGTTGCTGCGAATTGGAGTAAATGATGCTTAAGAATAAATTGTTCATCATCTGATTTTTCGGCACAGGGAACTACTGAGGGAAAGCCGAAAATAAAACCGCCGATATTGAAAAATACCGGCGGTTCATTTTTATTGATCTATCAACTAATCTTCTTCGCGACTAATCAAAACTCCTCCGCGTTTATAACGCGGAGGCATGAGAAGCGCGTTTAAAACGCGCATTGCATGAAACACGCACACAATGATTCTAAATTTAACCATCTCTGATTTCGCATTATTAGCCAAGGCTAACGAATCTCGAATCTCCGCGCTAAAAACGTGGAGGAGATTTATTTTTATTGATCTATCAACTAATCTTCTTCGCGATTGAGCGCTACTGCGCCCATTTCATTCAAAAGAATATCGTCGTAGTGATTGGCAAACTTGAATAAATCACCAAACGTTGGAACACCTGTTTCCATGTTTAGGTCTTCGTCAAAGATCAACAGCGAAAGCATGATGTCTTGGTTATTGATGCTAAACAACAAGCCATCGAGTTTATAATTTTCGCGCAGCAAAAACTCGTAGATGGCCGCGATATTTGTTTTTGGCAATTTGCAAAGCAAAGCATCGGCAACCACAAAACGCGTATTGCTATGATAGTCGATACGAATGCGTGCGCTGCCTTCTTCAATATCCCAACTTGCTGGCCCCATGCGCGCCAAACGCACATCACGGCCCAATTTCTCGAGAATGGATTCAACTGTTTTAGCAACACCCGTTGGCTGAAAGGGCTTGGGTTTGTATTCGTTCTCGTCAATTTTATTGCCGCAATTGGGGCAGTAACCGCCTTCCAATTCATCAATCGAAGAAACAACGGAACAGGAATTGCAACGGAGTGCATCCTTCGTATTTTTTTGCGAAAATTCGATGAGGCTTTCGTGCAAATGTTTGACCGGAAGTGCAAAACCCAAATTATTTCCATCGGCAATGATGAAGGTATTGACACCAACAACTTCGCCATGCGCATTGATGAGCGGCCCACCACTATTCCCCGGATTAATTGCGGCATCGACTTGAATGTAGCCCACATTGTTGTAAACACGTTCGGACTTAGAAACGATGCCTTGTGTAGCGGTATATTTCAATCCGTACGGATGACCAATAGCAATGATCGGATCGCCTTCGCGCGGGTGGCGTTCAACGGCTGCAAGCGAAACCAAAGGCATCTCTCGATTTTCGGAAATTTGAATAAACGCCAAATCATGAATGGAATCGCGATAAACCACTTTCGCCATGCTTTTGGGCATGTTACGCGCGCTAATGACGACTTCGTTGTTTCCCTGAATGACGTGCCGATTGGTAACAATCAGCTTATGTTCTTTCAAGTAAAAACCAGTGCCGGTGCCGGAAGGTGTCGCAATCTGGAAAAGCACATTGCGGTATTGTTCGATAACGTCTTGAGTAACCATGTGTATAAAATATAAATGAGTTTAGGCTTGTGAAGTTGGGGCAAGTGCGGGTGTAAAATCGAGTACATCCAATTCTTTCAAATAACTTTTTGCAAAGTCATTGAAACTGGTATAAACGAGATTTGCCGTAATGAACGAAAAATTTGGATAGTCTTTTCGCTCTTGCGCAACAACCTCCGCAATGCGCGCATCCACACGCTCTTTGATTGGAATACCATCGACTCCAGTAAGCGGCTGAAAACCCAATGCTGCGAAAAAATCAGCATTGCAAGTTTCCATAAAAATGCGAAACATACTTTGGTAACCCGTAAACAAACCATGATTGAACAAACTATACCCGATAATGTATTCGTAAATTGTTTTCACCACATCGGGATGATTGTTTTGTACATACCAAACATCATTGGCCGATTCGTTGAAAATAAAATCGGCCACCGTTTGGCGATTTGTCGCATTCACCAATCCAAATGTTGCGCGGGTGCGGTAAAAACTCTCGAAGAAATATTCTTTGGGTTTCTCAAGCAGCTTTTTAAAAATGTCAATGATGTCGCGATTTTTCGCTTCCATCGGGCGGTTATCTTTTGCAAAATAAATACCGTGAATGCGTTCGAGATCGGCGACCAAAACACCTTCGGGCATCAACAAATAATCAATACGATATGCTGTTGCAAGCAGGTAAAAAGAAATGGCACCAGCAAATTTTGTTTCGTCAAAACTGGCGGCTTTGGCAAGTGCTTCATTCACCCATTTTTGGAAGTACGCATACTTCACTTCTTTCTCTGCATCAGGAATTAAACCCAAATGCTCTTCGCCCACAGGTTGTAGCATCGAAAATTCGTCGATGAGTAAATTGTCTTGCTTATCGGCTTTTTGGCAAATTTCTTTGAGCGAGAAAAATAATTTGTTTGGCGAAGCATCGAGTATGGCCGAGCCAAACTTCATGCAGATGCGATCGTCTTTTAAGCAAAAGCGGCTGTAATTGAGCAAGAAATTAAGTGTCATCAATTTGCGCATGAACGCCACACTTGGTTTATCAAATCGGGCCAAATCTGTTTCGGCATGAACTTTTTCGGGCGTAGAATAGCCACGAATAATTTTAGAACCTTGTGTCAAGGCAAAATCAATACGATCGCCAGAACGCGTCCATTCCACATTGCCCACTGTTTCGTCGCGCAAGTATTCTAAAAACGCTTCGTGCGCATCTGCGTATTTTTGTTGCTTAAACAAATCGTTGGAACGTGTCCATGCATTCATTTGTTTGGCCGATTTGTTGGCATCTGTATAGCGGCCAAAAATGATTGCTTTTGTAGGATCAACGGGCGTTGATTGTGCTGCTGGACTTCCCGACTCGGATTTTCCGGCAAATAGATTCTTGAAAAAAGCCATGTTTGTATGTGTAATATGTTATACCAAAAGTAAAAAACCCCTGCACGTATGCAAGGGTTTTCGAAAATAGAATTATTAACGTTGTGATAATTCTTGCTCAGTCGATGGCGCGTTGTAGAAAAAGAGCGAGTGGATGCATGGCCTGAAAGACTGCTGCTGCTTTTTTGGCAAAATCTTTTTTCATGACTTCCTCATCCGTTAAATCGTGAACTACGATAAAACTTTTTAGTTTCAAGATCTCAATTGCTGGATGATCTTTAGCATAGCCTTTTGGAGCGGTTACAAGTACGTTTTCTTGGCTGAGTGCACCAAAGTATTTTTTGAAATTTTTATCGGAAATAATTTTCTTGAACTCGTCCAAATTATAATCTATTTCCTGACGCACTTTCGCCAATTCAGGCGCAGGTGGCATATACATACCACCCGCTAAAAACGAGCCACTAGGTTCAATGTGGACATAATAACCAGGTGCAACAGCCATACGTCCGCCGGGATTGATGCTTGCTCCCATATTGGTTTTGTAGGGTGCTTTATTTTTCGAGAAACGCACATCGCGAAAAATACGAAACAGGCATTTCTTGGCCGTAAGATCGGCTTCGATGCGTTTATCAAAACCTCGAACACCGTTTAAAATCAACTCAACTTCGGCTTCGATATTTTCTTTGGATGCGATGTAGAGGTTTTTGTTTTTTTCAAACCACTCGCGGTCGTTGTTTTTTTTGAGTTTCTTCAAAAACTCCAGTGTTGTTTTCTCGATCATGTTTCTGGAAATTCGATGTGTTCATTATCGGGTTCACGCGCGGCTTCCGTGGCCTCATCAAGATCATCGGTTAGACGCTGTACAAATCTATTTTTACCAAAAAACTCTTTGGCAATGACACGCAACACCGTGTAAGTTGGAACGGCAGCAATCATCCCACCAATGCCAAACAACGTACCCGCAATGAGAATAACCGTAAAAATCTCGACAGGATGCGCTTTTACCGTATTTGAAAAAATATACGGTTGCACCAAAAAGCCATCAACCAGATTCATCAGCAAAAACACCAATCCGATTTTACCAGCCAGTGGCATGAGTCCAGAATAAAATTCCAGATGCAGATTTGTAGATACGCCAACAACAATAGCAAATGCACCACCAATCAATGGCCCAACATAGGGAATGATATTCATGATACCGGCAAACAACCCAATGATGAGTGCATTCTTAATTCCTAAAATGGCCATACCGCTTGCAACAAATATGGTAACGAACAATACGTCGAGCAAAACTCCTGTGAAGTATTTCGACAACATGTGTTTGGCATCTTCAAAAACGGTATGAGTTTGCCGTTGAAATTTCTTCGGCACTAAAAGCATCAACATGCCAACAATGACAGGCCCATCTTTCAAAAAGAAAAACGTAAAAAATGAAACAACTAAAAAGCCAATGAAAAGTGAACTGACAATACTAACAATACTGTTGGTAATGGAAGATACTTGCGCTACACCAAGCAAAGCCGAGATTTTTTCCTGAATGAATTGTTCGAATGTTTGGGTTTGTGCACTCGTTTGCATTTGTTGAAATGCAGTCTCGAGCTGCGTGATGGGTTCGTGCATCGACTTGCTGAGTTGTGCTTGATCTACACCAGAAATGATTTTCACTTCACTCACGATGACGGGCACAAAAACAGCAAGAATACCAATCAAGACAATATAAACACCAAACAACACGATAAATGCGCGCAAGCTGCGTGGTATTTTTTTCTTTTTAATGCGCACACGTTCAAGTCGTCGTTCAAAGGGTTGAACAATGAGCGTAATGATTGCGGCAACAAGGATGTAGATTAAAATGGTACGCAGAAACCAACATGCGATAAGGAATATAATTCCCAAAACAACAAACATGATTTTTCTGCTATTCGACATGAGTGCAAAGATAGTGAGATTCCAAGTTCCAGATTCCAAGTTCCAGGTTCCAGGTTCCAGATTCCAAGTTCCAAGTTCCAGATTCTAGGTTCCAGATTCCAAGTTCCAGATTCTAGGTTCCAGATTCCAAGTTCCAGGTTCCAGATTCCAGATTCCAAGTTCCAAATTCCAAGTTCCAAGTTCCAGGTTCCAGATTCCAGATTCCAGATTCCAGGCTCCAGGTTCCAAAGGTGCAGCGTTCAGATTCGTGCGTTGGGATTTGTGATTTGGAATCTGGAACTTGGAACTTGGAACTTGATGCCTTCCCCATGCTTTTTTTGCCCCTGATATTGTTATCTTTGCGGCCTTATGATTTCTATCAGCAATGTTACCGTCAGTTTTGGCGGTTTTACCCTTTACGACAACATCTCTTTTTTGATTAATCCGCGCGACCGTATTGGTCTGGCGGGCAAGAATGGCGCGGGCAAATCCACGCTCATGAAAATCATTGCGGGCTATCAACGTCCGACCAGTGGCGATGTGGCAAAACCAAATGAGTTTTCGATTGGTTATTTGCAACAAGATATGGCCATGACCTTGGGTAAAACCGTTTTTGATGAAGCGTCAACCGCTTTTCATGAATTACGGGCATTGGAAGAAAAAATCAATTGGATTGGCGAACAACTAACCATTCGTACCGATTATGAATCGGATGAGTATATGAACTTGATTCAGCAACTCAACGATTCAAATGAACGTTTGCACGTATTGGATGGTGGTTCGGTGGATGCACAAATTGAACAAGCATTGATGGGTTTGGGCTTTGCGCGCAGCGATTTCAACCGCTTGACGGATGAGTTTAGCGGTGGCTGGCGCATGCGGATTGAATTGGCAAAAATTCTGCTTCAAAAACCCAATTTGCTCTTGCTCGACGAGCCGACAAACCACCTCGACATCGAGTCGATTCAATGGTTGGAGGCTTATTTGAAAGATTATTATGGCGCTGTTGTACTCGTATCGCACGATAAAGCGTTTTTGGATAATTTGACAACGCGTACCATTGAAATTTCGCTTGGCAAAACACACGATTACAAAGCGAATTACAGCCGTTATTTGGAATTGCGTAAAGAACGACGTGATACACAGTCAGCGGCGGCTAAGAACCAGCAGAAATTTATTGATAAGACAGAACAACTGATTGACAAATACCGCGCAAAGGCGAACAAAGCATCCTTTGCACAATCGTTGATCAAAAAGCTGGATAAAATTGAAGTGATTGAAGTGGACGACGAAGACACACAAGCCATTCGTTTCCGCTTCCCCCCCGCCCCACGCTCTGGAACCGTTGTCGTTGAAGCGGCGCAAGCCACCAAAATGTATGGCGATAAAACAATTTTCGCCGACGTTGATTTCATGATTGCGCGCGAAGATCGGATTGCGCTCGTCGGAAAAAATGGGGAAGGAAAATCGACCATGATTCGCCTCATCAATGGCGAACCGACAACTTCAGGAAGCGTAAAAATCGGATTTAGTGTGAGTGTTGGTTATTTTGCGCAAGATGCTGCCGACATGCTCGATCCCGACAAAACGGTTTTTGATACCATCGACGAATTGGCAATTGGCGATGTGCGCAAACAAGTGCGTGGCTTACTCGGCTCGTTTTTGTTTAGTGGCGATGATATTGACAAAAAAGTAAAAGTGCTTTCTGGTGGCGAACGCACCCGCCTTGCGCTGTGCCGTTTGCTCTTGCACCCACACAACTTGCTTATTCTTGACGAGCCTACAAACCATTTGGACATGCGCTCGAAAGATGTTTTGAAACAAGCGTTGATGAAATTTGACGGAACGTTGATTGTTGTATCACACGACCGTGATTTCTTACAAGGATTAACATCCAAAGTATTTGAGTTCCGCAACAAAACGGTCAAACAACACATTGGCGATGTTTACGAGTTTCTTAAAACACGCAAACTCGACAACTTGGCCGATCTTGAACTTCGTTCTACACAAGAAGTAAAAAAGACGGTTGTAGAAACGCCTAAAAATGTAGCGAATGACGAGCGCCGTCAAAACGATAAAGATGTGCGCCAGTTAAAATCTCAGATTTCAAAAGCAGAAAATGAGATTGCGAAACTGGAAGCTGAAATAAAAGCATTTGATGATAAACTTGCGGACAGCAATGAGTATCAGAAAATCGTCAACGATAAGGCGGCTTTTGCGGCGTACGAAACAAAAAAGAAAACGCTTGAACAGGTGATGGGTGATTGGGGGAATTTACTCACGAAACTAGAAGAGGCGGAGAAATAACCGTTTAGTTCGGAAACATATTTTCCATGAGCGTGGCATTTCCGTAGAGCATTTCAGCGGTCATGTACATGTATGCCGGAGCAATGTTGCACGGCAATCCGACACGGTTATCAAACACACGTTTTGTTGTTGTTTTGCCATCGCGCGTTTCATAGACATCGCGCACCATGGGCGTTTCGCCATATACGCGGGTATCGGGCGTACAAACTTCATTCAACAGAATGCGTAAATCGTTTTCTGCTAATTTTCGCTTTTCGGGGTTGTTTCGCCAAGCATACGCCATAGCGAGTGTTGTTTTTCCGAGATACCACCATTCTTTATTCAGTGCTTGATCTTGCTTTTCAAAAAATGGCACAATCTGCTCGTAGATGGCTTGTGCGTGTCCGTCGGTGCGCGAATCACTTGCCGGAAAATACATGGCTGGCCATAAAATAACGCCTCGTGGACCAAAATTGCCATACACCGCAGATTCAAACTGATTGGTTTTTTCTTTCCAGAAGTATTTCAGAATAGCTGGCTCTAGTTCTTGTTGTCGTTTTGTCCATCGCTGTATATCACCTGAATTTTCGTTGAGCAATTTTGCCGCAGCAATGGCAGATTTTAGCCCCACTAATGTTGCGCCAGCCCCCAGTGTCGTTTGACTTTTCCACATGAGGTCATCTTCGCGTGCGCGGGGCTGCAATCCGGTTTGAGCGTCTTTAAACGTTGTCAAAAAATCGGCAGCCAATTTGATGGATGGATAGACTTTTCGCAAGTACGCTTTTTGTTTTTCGCCTTCTAGAAAAAGCGCATGGTTGTAAAACATCCAAATACTAAAACCAACCTCATCAATTTCAAAATCATACATCCAACTTGGCTTTCCATTGGCGTAATAGCATTGAAACCAAGTGCCTTTATAGCAATCGCCAGCCTGTGGTTTATAGCATTGTTCGCCTGCATTTTGGCGTTGTGTTGCCACAAAAAACAAACTGTTGCGCTCGGCTTCCTCGTGAAACCCCGCACAGTCAAGCACAAACCCCATCATAGCCGCATCGCGTGGCCAAATCATGGCATACGGTGGCTGTGTGGTTCCGGCAGAACTCGAAATGCCGCCAGCTTCGCGGTTTGTTGAAAGCAAGATATTGATGAGTGTGCGTTGCAATGTTTTCTTCATGCCCGCATCTTTTGTATCAGGAATTTTTGCGTGCTGCATACGCGCCCCCCAATACGTTCCAGTTTCTTGCATGCTTGTTTCGGCTGTTTTTT
>JAAFIA010000029.1 GCA_013298545.1 Bacteroidota bacterium
TTTGAAGGCCATAGCAGGGCGGCTACGGTCGAAAAACGCAACGAAGTATGGTGCAAAAAGGCGCATAACAAAATCAAAGGATAAAATTTAAACAGTTACTAAGCGCCATTTAATACCTAGAAAAGCCCAGTTATGAAAATGACGGGGCTTTTCTGCGTTTGATGGCCAGTTTCTAGTTTTTCCCAGTTGTTTTGATTACTTTTGAAAGGCTCATAAAAACACCCAATGAATTTTTCACGCACCATCGTAGGATTTCTATTTGCAGGTCTGTTGTTACAAACGTCTTGCAAAAAAGATGAAACGCCTGAACCGGAACCCGATCTGCCTACCAATTCGGGTTCGGGAAATAATCAACCGCCGCCAACAGGCAATGCCATTAAAATTGATTTTGAAAATGTTGTTGGAGCAACGCCATTAACCTTAGGGCCAACTTATTTGTATGAGAATACAAACGGCGATTCGTTTTCTGTTTCAAATTATAAATACTACATCAGCAATGTGAAATTGCGTGATGCGAATAATAACGTGTGGACCGAAAGCGAAAGCTATCACTTGATTAGTGAGGCTGATTCGAACCTGCATTATTTTTATTTGCGCGATGTCCCGGCCATGAATTATGTTGCTATGGAATTTACAATTGGTGTAGATAGTGTACGCAATGTTTCGGGAACACAAACAGGAGCATTGGATCCGGCTTTAGGCATGTTTTGGACTTGGAATACGGGCTACATCATGGCAAAAATTGAAGGCAAATCGCCGAGTTCTCCGGCAGGAAACAACCGCATTACATTTCATTGCGGCGGATTTTCTGGACAATACAACAGCATTCGCTATGCAAGTCCTTCATTCAACAGCCAACAGGCACTCGTTACAGCCAATACGGTTCCGATTATAACCATGCGAAGTGATGTGTTGTCGTGGTTTAATGGGCCAAACGTGATTGATTTTTCGCAACAGTACAATGCGACAACACCGAATGCGACAACTCAAATGTTGGCCGATAATTACGCCGATATGTTTACCGTGATCAATATTTCAAATTAAGTGCTGTATTATGCCTAGTCAACGAATCAAACTTGTAACGACTTCTATTTTCGCATTTGTTGGTGCTTGTGTGTTTTTTGCCTCCTGCGATCGCGATCCTGAAATCATTCCTGCGTTAACGAATGATGATGTGAAATTTGAATATCCTTCCTATTTTCCGCAGCCGGTGTATGCGTTTCAGAACAATATGCCCACGCTCGAAGGATTTGAATTGGGGCGAAAATTATTTTATGAACCGATGCTCTCGCGCGACAATACCATTTCGTGCGGAAGTTGCCACCAACAAGTTTCAGCTTTTGCCAATACCGAGCACGATGTGAGTCATGGTGTTGATGGCTTGCTGGGCAATCGCAATGCGCCGGCACTTCAAAATATGGCTTGGTTTACGTTGTTTATGTGGGATGGTGGTATCAATCACATCGAATCGCAACCACTTGGACCTATTGCCAATCCGGTGGAAATGGATGAAGACATCAACAATGTGATTGCCAAATTGAGTGCCTCAACGGCCTACCGCAAATTATTTAAAGCTGCTTTTGGCGACGAAACGGTAACGACACAACGCATTACTCGGGCTATTGCGCAGTTTCAAGGCTTGATGATTTCTGATAATTCGAAGTACGACCAAGTGCGTCAAGGCCGTGCTTCATTTACTGCGCAAGAACAAAGTGGCTATCAACTTTTTCAAGCGAAATGCAATGCTTGCCATACCGAACCCTTGTTTACAAACAATGGATTTCGAAACAATGGTTTGCCCGTAGATCCAACCTATAACGATTCGGGACGGATGCACATTACCTTAAATCCATTAGACTCGCTGCTGTTCAAAGTCCCTTCGTTGCGCAATATCGAAAAGACAAGTCCGTATATGCACGATGGACGTATGGTAACTTTGCAGGAATGTTTGGATCATTATACGAATGACATTGTGATTTCGCCAACACTTGATCCGCTGTTAAGTTCGGGAAGTATTCCGCTGACAGCACAAGAGAAAGCCGATATCATTGCTTTTTTGCGAACACTTACCGATACCGAATTTCTTACCGATCCGCGATTTAGGGAGCGGTAAAGGCAACATGGTATGCGATCAAACTCTTATCAACATGCGCTATTCATTTGTATTTATTTTGATGCTTGCCTTGTTTGGATGCAAACCCGATCCCGATCAGGTTGATGCAGGTCGCGTGCGTTTGTTGGTTACGGTGAGCCATCACAACATCCCAATTCCCAATGCGGTTGTTTTTCGTAAAAATGGAACACTTGAATTTCCCGGTCAAGACACATCGCTTTATGAGAAACGCTATGTTACTGACGAACAGGGAAAATTGATTTTGGATGACATCGGAAATGGTGCTAAAAAAATACTGCTCTACGCAACAGGCATTGATCCAACATGGGACACAACGCAGCAAACGCCTGTTTGGGGCTATCAATATACAACCATCGAAACACGGATCGGGGAGAGTAAGGATGTGGTGATGGTGATTCCGGTGAGTGAATGAGTTTTTCTTCCCACATAGCTACACTGACTTGAGACACAACATTGTAGGAGAAACAGAGCGAAGTGCGGAGCGTGTTTGATACTCGCTCTGTTTCTCTGCACTTCACTCTAAAACGATGCGTTCTCAGAACTCACTTCTCGCGTCTAAATAAGTAAATAGATTTCTTCCCACATGCCCCGCACAGATCTGAGCGATATGGAATGAGGGCTTGATGTTATAGAAAATAGGGAGAAAAGTGTATCTTTGCGGGCATTTTTAAGAAAAACAAAGCACTCATACAGCAATGGCAACTAACCGCACATTTACCATGATTAAGCCCGATGCAGTGGGCAACAATTACATTGGCGCTATTTTAGCGAAAATCAATGAAGCCGGATTCCGCATCGTAGCGATGAAATACACAAAACTTTCTGCTGATATGGCAGGTCGTTTTTACGAAATTCACAAAGAACGCCCCTTTTACGGCGAACTGGTTGATTATATGTCGTCTGGTCCAATCGTAGCCGCTATTCTTGAGAAAGACAATGCTGTTGCCGATTTCCGTACCTTGATTGGTGCTACAGATCCGGCTAAAGCGGAGCCAGGAACCATCCGCAATTTGTATGCAAAGAGTATTGCTGCAAACGCCGTTCACGGATCGGATAGCGACGAAAACGCAGCGATCGAAGGCAACTTCTTCTTTGCCGGAACAGAGCGTTTCTAAGTTTTATTTTCTAACAATAAAGCCGCCTTCATATATGTTGGCGGCTTTTTTATGTCTTTAAATGTTTAGTGTAAAGCCTGTTTCCAATTTTCCAAAAAACGTTTGTCTGCCGTTAGCGATCCAACGACGCGGTAGTTCGATTTTTCTAAGACAATAGACTCCGTAGCACGTTCTTTCACAACCGCCCACGGATAACGCCCGCTCGAATGAATAAACCACGTTTCTTCTTTTTCGACACTGAGAAAACCGACGTGCGAATCGAGTCCGATGAGGTATAAATGCGTTCCTTTTTGCTTCACTTCGCTCAAAAAACTAGCGAGTGGTTTCTTGCTGTATGTGGTGATGTTTTCTTTGTCGAGCAATTCGCGAATCATGGCTTCAGACGCAAGTTGTGCGCATCGGGAGCGATCAATTTTTACACCACAATCGCGTAAAACGGTTGTTACAAAATACCCGCAAGCAATGCGTCCTTTGCCCGGCGTTTGTGTTGTTCCATGAAATGCCCAACGCGTTCCTTGCCAATACGGAAAGAGTTCTTCTGAAACGCCACGTTGCAAGTGTTGGGCTAATGCCGTTGTGGAAGACGCATTTTGTTTGACTTCTTTTTGGAAAGCCACAATTGTTTTTTGATACGCTTCGGGAGTATAGAAAAAACGGTGATAGCCGGGTAACGAATACCGAAATGGTGTAAGCCAGAGCAAGCCGTAACATGCCAATACAAGGCCCAAACTCCAAAGCGTAATTTTCAGCAAGCGCTTCATGCGTTAACGAAAGTAGTGGTTATTCTTCACGCAAGTTATGCGCGAATGTTCCGTTTGTTTTAACGTTAACAAATTGGATATGGTGTTGCTTGCAAATTTTTCATCGGATATTAACCCATACAGCATTGTTTCTTTTGAGCACAACAATTCGGGCACCCGAAGGAACGAGTGCCCGTTTAATGTTGTGGTTGGTGTTTTGGCGAAAAAAAATTTGCTTCGATGTTTATGCTTCTACCAATTGCGATTCAAAAACGCTAGCAAATGCCTGTTCAAGATCCGCAACAATATCGTCGATGTGTTCGATACCGAGCGAGATGCGGAGTAGGGTAGGTGTAACTCCGGCTGATAGTTGTTCAGCCTCACTAAGTTGCTGGTGCGTAGTTGCGGCGGGTTGAATGATGAGCGTTTTGCTATCGCCAACATTTGCGAGGTGACTGACTAATTTCAACGCATCAACGAAACGTGATGTATCTTCTTTGGTACCTTTCAGAATAAAACTGAGTACGCCGCCAAATCCATTTTTTAGATACTTTTTGGCAAGTGTGTTGTAAGGTGATGAATCAAGTCCAGGATAATTTACGAACTGAACTCGTGGGTGTGCTTCGAGCCACTTTGCAAGGGCTAAGGCATTATCAACGGTGCGTTGCACACGAAGCGAAAGGGTTTCTATGCCCTGAAGCAATTGAAACGCATTGAAAGGACTTAATGACGGTCCGAAACTACGAAGCCCTTCTACACGCACACGTATTGCAAAAGCGATATTAGGAAGGCCGAGCGGATTTCCTTCGCCAAAAACATCCCAGAATTTAAGCCCGTGATAGCCTTCGCTTGGTTCTGTGAATTGTGGAAATTTTCCATTACCCCAATTGAAATTTCCACCATCAATTACCACACCACCAACACTTGTTCCATGACCGCCAATCCATTTGGTGGCTGATGCCGTAACAACATTGGCTCCATGTTTCAAGGGTTGAAAAAGATAACCTCCTGCACCAAAGGTATTGTCAACAATAAGCGGAATGTCATACTTTCTGGCAAGCGCAGCGATGGCTTCAAAATCTGGAATATTAAAACCTGGATTTCCGATGGTCTCGAGATAAAGTGCTTTTGTGTTTTTATCGATGTGTTGTTCGAATGATGCAACCTGATCGCCATCCGCAAAACGCACCTCTATCCCCAAACGTTTAAACGATACTTTAAACTGATTGTAAGTGCCACCGTAAACAAACGATGAACTCACGAAGTTGTCGCCCGGTAATAAGATGTTGTGCAACGCGAGAAATTGTGCGGCTTGGCCCGATGCGGTTGCTACGGCTGCAACACCACCTTCGAGTGCAGCAAGGCGCTTTTCAAAGACGTCGGTTGTAGGATTCATGATGCGTGTGTAAATGTTTCCAAATTCTTTTAGTGCAAATAAATTTGCACCGTGCTCACTGCTGTTGAATACATACGATGTGGTTTGATAAATAGGAACAGCGCGCGAATTGGTAGCTGAGTCTGGTGTTTGACCTGCATGCAGTTGCAAGGTCTCGAATCGGAAGTTTGTGTTTGTTGACATGTTAATTGGTTTTTGTTTTTGAAAATTGATTGGATTGAAAAAAGAAAAGCCCTCCAAGGTTGTGGAGGGCTTTGTGCGCATGGGTGGTTGTGTATTACCTAAAACTATGCATCAACATCGCTCTCCGTCGGAAAAGCGCATGCAACACATCATCATAGCGATGTTGGCAGGTGTTGTGTATGGCGTGTTTAGGTTCATTGATTTTGATCTTGGTAGAAGACATAAAAAAGCCCTTCAGGAAGTGCTGAAGGGCTTTTTGTGATTATGGTTGATTTCATCAACATGCACAAATGCAGCACCCTTCAGCGAAGAGACGCATACATGTACACATGGTGTTGTAGTTCTTATTCATTGTTTTTTTCTGTGGTGCAAATATAAAATCGTTTTTTCTTACGATCCAAATATATTTTCAATAAAGTTGTAAATGCTAGTATTTAAAGGCGTTTCAGGGGTTTGTTGTTTGTCCTTCGTTTTGGTTCGCTGTTTTTTAGTGGTGCAAACTAGTTTTCGGAAACGAATTTTATCGATGCCGTATTCAGATTTTGCAGGATGAGGAAGGATGAAATTTAATCTGACATTAGAATTATTCTTCGCGTAAGTTACACGTGAATGCTCCATTTTCTTTAACGTTAACAAATTGGATATGGTGTTGCTTGCAAATTTTTTCCCACCGCGCAATGGCCTTCGCGCCATTGCTTCCATCGGCAATAACGATGCTTGCTGCTGTTTCGTCGAGTGCTCGTTCAAGATTGCAGTTGGTATTGCGGCATAAAAGAATTGCTTGTGCCGAAACAAATGTAGCTTGTGCGTTGCCTTTGTTGATTTGCACCATGCGCCAGTTTCCAAACTGAACAAGCATAGATGCAATGCGCAAATTATTTCCGATAGGTTGTTTGGGATGATATTGCAACGCATCATCCCAGCGCATCAAAGTATCATTTTCGCAACCAAATACAGGTTCTGCCGCAAGGCAATGCACTTCGATGGTGTTTGTCGATTGGTAGGCTGTGGAATCTGTAAGTAGGATTTGTTTTGTGCCTTCAATGAAACTGATTGCCGTAGCATTGTTCAAACTATGTATAATAATGCGCTGCTGTTTATTTTGTTGCTGACGTTTCCATCCGATACAACCACTCAACACAAGGATCGATAATGCAACGAGATAAACCATGCGGATGTTTTTTTGCAATAAAAAATAAAACGAGCCTACAATGATGATGATGAGCAAAACCAATTCGGCAATACTCCAGACGCTTGTGTTGATTGAGGCTGCGGGCAATTGCTCTGTGCGTAAAACGGCTTCGTTGAGTAACCAAAATAACTGATTGGCTAGCCAACTTAAGCCATCGCCCAAAAAAGGAATTGGCGCAAAACACAAGAAGGCAATTCCCGCATACATCGCAATGGTTGAAAGTGGAATGAGGAGCAAATTGGCTGGTAAAAAATAAAGCGGAAACTGACGAAAGTAAAATAAGGTAAGCGGAAGTGTTGCTGCTTGTGCTGTAAGCGAAACAGATGTCAATTGCCAAATGTGTTTCGTGATGCGAAGCCTTGGTACATAAAGATTTTCAACGAGTGGATTGCACAAGACAATTCCCGCAACCGCTAAAAACGACAACTGAAAACCAATGTCGAAAAGTAATTGTGGATTGATGGCCAATAAAAAGAACGCGGATGCGCACAAGAGATTAAATGTTTGTCCTTGCTTGTTCCATGCTTGGCCAACAATTACAAAACTAATCATGCAAGCCGCGCGCAACACCGCAGGAGAAAGACCCGTAATGAGTGCATACAACCAAATTAAAACGAGCAACAAAAGAACGCGGGTATAATTTCCTTTTTTGCTTCGAGCAAGCGGTGTTAGGATTTTTCCGAAAATCAAGAAGACAATCGATACATGCAAGCCGGAAACAGACAAGACATGCAAAACACCGGAAACAGAATACGCTTGTATCAGTTGCGGTTCGAGTTGATCGGTAGCGCCAAGAATTAAAGCAGATGCAACAGCGCTTTCGCGCTCATGCCAACCAACGGCATAAAAGCGTTGTACACAGGTTTGGCGTATCTGCGATGCCCACGCCAGGAGCGGATTACCTTGATTGGATGCAATGCGTTTCCAATTGTGATCGCGAATGTACGTTTGCAAAAAAATCTGTTTGCGCGCGAGCCATTGGCGGTAATCAAATTCGCCCGGATTGGCGGGTGCTTTCACCGGCTTTGCGGTTTCACAAACGAGGAGCTGATCGCCGTATTGCAGTTTGCTTGTTGCAGCGGTTCGTTCAAACCGACAAAGCATTCCCGCCTTGCACGAAATCCATTTTTTACCAATTTGTATGGCTTCGATTTCGGCTTCTGCTTTTATCGTATTGTTTCGGATTTGCGGTGTTGAGGTAAGCCGTATTTTGAGTGCTTGTGTATGATACAAAATACGTGTGGGAATGCCTTGGTTTTTATGCGCTTGAAGAAGAAATACGCCAATGCCGCAACACACAAAAAGCACGAGTAATGCAATACGTTCTGTCTGTTTCCACTGCAACGAAATGTGCAAGAGTTTATGTTGAATGACTAAGCATAAAAATGCGCTAGGAATCAATACATAAATTGCATTGAACCAATGAGCGGGATAGAAAAAATCTGCAATCCATATCCCAAGAATAAAAAAGAGCAAAGGCCGAAGCAAGGGATTGCTCGAAAAAAACAAATGTAATGCTGCGCGTTGCATAGACGTTAAATCTACTGTTTGCATAGTTTTTGACAACGGCCAATGCTGTAAAGCAAGAACACATGAATGTCTTTGGATTGCGCGCAATTCCTTTTTTTAGTGCTTGTATAGATTCGTTTTTCTGTTTGCAAACGTTTGTACACGGCTTGGGAATGTCTTGTTAAGCCATTTATTTTCAGCAACAGGTACATAAAAAAACTCCCGACACCAATGCATCGGGAGTTGTAAATGGACTTTGAAAATTTAGTTTCCGTACTCGGAAATGAATTTGATGCGCACCAGTCGGACTTCTTCTTCTGAGTAATCATCTTCGCCCAATTCATCAAGCGCTGCTTTTAACGAATCGTTTTCAGCTTCGCGGAAGTATTCGATGATGTCCTCTTGCTTGTCGCTATCCATCACATCGTCGATGTAGTAATTGATGTTGACACGCGTTCCTGAATGCACGATGCTTTCAATTTCGCTGATCACATCATCAATTTTCAATCCTTTGGCTTCGGCCACATCCACCAAATTCAACTTGCGGTCGATGCTTTGAATGATGTGTACTTTGAGACCAGATTTATTGACGATGGATTTTACGAGCATGTCTTGTGGACGCTCAATTTCGTTTTCTTCAACGTATTTGGAAATGAGGTCGAGGAATGGCGCACCAAATTTTGCGGCTTTACCAGCTCCAACACCATTGATGCGCATGAGTTCATCTTTGGTGATGGGGTACTGTATCGCCATTTCTTCGAGTGATGTTTCTTGAAAAACAACATAAGGCGGAAGGTTGCGTTTACGGGCTTCTTGGCGGCAGAGATCTTTCAGCATGGCAAAAAGATTTTCGTCTGCGCCACCCCCGCGCTGCCCGCCCGCCGTTACAATATCATCATCATCGGCATCCGTGCCAATATAATCGTGGTCGCGGGTAACCGTTATCGGATAAGGCTTTGCTAAGAATGCTTTTCCTGCTTTCGTCAGTTTAAGCAAACCGTAGTTTTCAATGTCTTTCGACAAAAATCCTTCGAGCACAGCGGTACGTGTTACGGCGTTCCACCAAGCTTCGTTCTTTTCATCGTCAATACCTTTTCCAAAAGAATCGAGTTGATCGTGTTTGTACGATTTAACCGTAGCTGTAACAATGCCTTGAATAACTTGAATGATGTGCTTGGTTTTGAATTTCTCTTTCACATCGCGAACCGTTTCGAGCACAAGCGTGATGTCTTCGGTTGCTTCAACTTTGGTTTTCGGATGTTTGCAATTATCGCAGCTATCGCAATTGTCTTGTTTATAGACTTCGCCAAAATAATGCAACAAGACTTTTCTGCGGCAAGCAGATGACTCGGCGTAAGCAACGGTTTCAAAAAGCAATTGTTTTCCAATTTCCTGTTCGGCAACGGGCTTGCCTTTCATGAATTTTTCGAGCTTCTGAATATCGTCGTAACTATAAAAAACGAGGCAATTTCCTTCGCCACCATCACGCCCAGCGCGACCCGTTTCTTGGTAGTATCCTTCTAAACTTTTTGGAATATCGTGGTGAATGACAAAACGCACATCGGGCTTATCAATTCCCATACCGAAGGCAATAGTTGCTACAATGACATCAATTTCTTCCATGAGAAATTGGTCTTGTGTTTCGGCGCGGGTTTGTGCGTCGAGGCCAGCATGGTACGGACGTGCTTTGACACCATTGACACGAAGCGACTCGGCGAGCTCTTCTACTTTTTTGCGACTGAGGCAATAGATGATACCCGATTTGCCGGGGTGTTTTTTAACGTATTTGATAACTTCTTTGACAACATCGACTTTGGGTCGTACTTCGTAATAGAGGTTACCGCGGTTGAATGAGGATTTGAATACCGCAGCTTCGGTCATGCTCAATGTTTTGAGAATGTCTTGCTGTACTTTGGGCGTAGCGGTAGCGGTAAGTGCAATGATGGGAACGGTGCCAATGGCTTCGATGATTGGACGAAGACGGCGGTATTCAGGGCGGAAATCGTGGCCCCATTCTGAAATACAATGGGCTTCATCGATCGCAAAAAACGAAATTTGAATTTCGCGGAAGAACGCTACGTTTTCTTCTTTGGTCAATGATTCAGGCGCAACGTATAAAAGTTTCGTAACACCAGCAGAAATATCTTTACGAACTTGTTGAATTTCTGCTTTCGTGAGGGATGAATTGAGCACATGCGCAATGCCATCATCTGTTCCAAAATTGCGAATCGCATCGACCTGATTTTTCATCAAGGCAATAAGTGGAGAAACAACAATAGCAGTTCCTTCGCTCATCAAAGCGGGCAATTGGTAGCAAAGTGATTTGCCGCCGCCTGTTGGCATAATGACAAAGGTGTCTTTGCCATCGAGAATGCTGTTGATGATTTCTTCCTGTTGCCCTTTGAATTGATCAAAGCCAAAAAATTTCTGGAGGCATTCGGTTGGTGTAATACTTTCTGTGTCAATCATAACGTGATCGCGCGGGAGACGCGATGGTGTAAACGATGAATATGGTGTGGTAGTTAAATGTAACGTAAAGATATAATGATTTTTTTTTTCATATCCCAACTTTTCGGAGGTTTTTTTCTATTGTTCTACGAATGGTAAAAATTGTCCGACGAATGTTTCTGTATGAGTAAACAGCTTCTTTTGTAGTTTTACGTCTGTTAAATGAACTCTTTTTGAAGAGGCTTAATCTTTTTCTGTGGCCCGCATTGCTATTGTTATTCCTGCGTACAACGAGTCGGCATCGATTGCCGATGTGGTGGCTGATTTGCATCGTGTTGCGCGGGAGCGTGGACTCGATTTGATGCCTGTTGTGGTGAACGATTGCTCGAAAGACAATACGGGCGAAATTATTGAGGCATTGCCCTGTGTGGCTTTGCATTTACCCGTTAATTTGGGCATTGGCGGTGCGGTACAGACTGGATTTCGCTATGCGTTTGATAATGGGTTTGATTATGCGATTCAGGTGGATGGCGATGGGCAGCATCCGGCAGATGAAATTCCGAATTTGATCGAAGCGGCAGAAAAAAATAATTGGGATGTAACCATTGGTTCACGTTTTTTGACGGGCGAAGGCTTTCAGTCCACGTTGATGCGTCGTTCGGGCATTCGTTATTTTATGCGCTTGAATCGTTTGTTGACAGGTATCACCATTCACGATACCACATCGGGGTTTCGGGTGTTGAATCGGCGTGCGTTGGAGCGGGTGATGCATTATTATCCCGACGAGTATCCCGAGCCGGAGGTTTTGGTGATGTATGCGCGGGTGGGGCTGCGGGTGGGGGAAGTTCCGGTTAAAATGCGCGAACGACAAGGCGGAGTTTCTTCCATCAACATGCGTCGGGCTATTTACTATATGGGTAAAGTAACGTTGGGAACACTTTTTACACGAATTCGTTTTTGAATTTCCGTAACGACGCTGCAATAATTTACAGCTAGGTTTCGTTTTATTCCCTCAATCAAGAAATTCTCCTGATGCGTTACCTGTTTTTTATCATGGGTGTTTTGCTGTGCCCTTTTTTAGTTGCGGCACAGGCAAACGAAGAAACAAAACACAAGAAACTTCCGTGGGGAATCGATTTGCGCTATCATGCCAGCCATGTTTTGATTCAATCGTCACAAGAGGAAAATGCTGGAACATTTCAAACAAGTAATTTTCTTTCACCCGGAATTGGCGTTTTTGCAAAACCTGTTGAAACAAAATATTTTTCAGTTATCACAGGCATGTATTACGAAAATAGAGGAAGTGGCGAGAGTATTTTTATTCGTCCTCCCAGAAGCCACCAAACCATTTTTGCAGCAGATCGTTTTCATTCACTGGTGAATGATCTACAAATTCGCGGACACGTTGCTTACAAACAATTTCGGCCCTTTGTTGGTGTTGGCGGAACGCTGACCAGTGTGTTGAAACGCAGTTATGCCAATGAACAGGATATGGCGTATTGGGAACAGGTTTTCGGAAGTAGTATTGTACGTCCAACAGCTTATCGGACGTTTACGTTTGGTTATGTTTTTGCTGCCGGAATCATGTATAACAATACCGTGAGTTTTGAGCTGGCACACCAAACCGATTTACGTCCAGTTCTGAATGAACCGAACGCCATCATGCGACTTGAAACTACTGCATTTATTGTGCGATACAACCTGAACGATTTGCTGTCGAAGAAGCAACATAAAAACTAAAAAGCGATACATTCCGGTATGGCTTTTTTGTTGTGTTGTATAAATTAACAGGCTTTAAATTTGGGTAACATTCATGACGGTAGCTTCGCCACTAATCACGGTATCACCAGTTGATTTATCCACTACGATGGTTTCTACGTGCATGCGGTGTTTTTCTTTGATTACTTCTTTTACCGTCATGCGCACTTCGTAGTCTGTTTCAACATACATCGGACGCATAAAAGACATGCTTTGTTTGAGGTAAATCGTTCCTTCGCCAGGGAAAAGCGTTCCAAAAATTTTGGAGAAAACACTACCGCCTAAAAAGCCGTGCATGATGGGACGTTTGAACATGGTCGTAGCGGCATAAGCTTCGTCCAAATGTACCGGATTATTGTCGCCTGTTACGGCGGCAAATTGAGCTACTTCAGCTTGTGTAAAGCGAAAAGTGTGGGTGTAAACGTATCCCGTTTCGTACGACATAAAATTCAGTTTTTTGTGCGTAGCGAAAATAGGATAATTTAGAAAGCAAGAAAGGTTCAAGCAGCAAGATTTTTTTTATACCTTTCGGATTGTTAAAAAACTAACCCATGACCCACTTTACTCCTAAATCGTATTTTTCAAAGTTCCTTCTCGTCTTGAGCTTTGGTTTGTTTTTCCATGTAGCGCATGCCTGTCACGGGGTAACGCTGGTTGGATTAGTTGCAACCAATACCGGAAATGCGCTCAACATCAACGCCAATTCTGATGCATCGTCATGTGGTTGCGGTCCATACCACATGGAAGTTGAATTGGTTACCAGCTCGAGTGGTTTTAGCGGTATGCCACCTATTTGGTCGAGCGCGACCTGGAATCAGGCTGGAGGCTCTTGGTGGCATTCGCTTTTAAACATTCCGAATTACAACCAACAAAACAATTGGCAAGACAACTGTGTCATGGAACCTTATGTAACCATCAGTCTTTCCTTTGCATCGCTTTGTCCGGGCACCACGTATTACTGGCGTGCGCGCGAGGCCGTAGCATTAGGAACGCCTGGGCCTTGGTCAGCAATATCTTCTTTCACTACACCAGGCGGACCGCCTTCTGTCTCGGTAACCGCATCCAGTTCTTCGCCCATTGCTTGTCCCAATACTAGTGTTACGCTTACGGCAAGTCCAAGCGGTTTGTGTAGCGGCAATTATAGTTATTCGTGGGCACCAACAATCGGTCTCGGAAATCCCAATGCACTAGTTACTTCGGCCAATGTATTGGCTACAACAACTTATACGGTTACTGTTACAGACCTTTCACTCAATCTTTCGGCTTCTGCGACTGTTACCGTTGTGGCTGCACAAGCACCTGTCATCATGCCAATGACCATGATTGAAAGTACGTGTAACGGGGCAACCGGAGTATTGGACGTTATGGTTATTGGTACACCGCCTTATACCTATTTGTGGACACCTTCTAATCAGGTAACACAACAGGCAAGCAATCTCGCATCGGGATTGTACACGGTTTCCATCACCGATGGCAATGGGTGCTTTAGTTCGGTTTCCATCACGCTTGGCGATTCTTGTAATTTTGTTTGGCCCGGCGATGCGAATGATGATGCGGTTGCTAATATGAGCGACATATTGGATATTGCCATTGTCAATGGGGCGATGGGTTCTTCGCGTCCAAATGCTTCGCTCAATTGGATTGGTCAGCCTTCAACAGCTTGGGGCCAAACCCTCAACGGCATCGATTATAAATGGATGGATTGCGATGGTAACGGAACCGTCAATTTGGTTGATACCAATGCTGTAATTCAGAACTATGGATTTACACACAACAACCGTTACGGCCAAAATCAGTTTAATGCGAGCAACCCTTCGCTCTGGTTAAATTTCACAACAGATACCTTGTCTGCGGGATCGTCTGGATTTATTGATGTGTATTTGGGCGATGCTCAAATTGCGGCTAGTAGTATTTATGGACTTACGTTTTCGCTCAATTTCGATGCAACGCAATTGCTTTCGCAAAGCATGGGTGTTGATATTTCCAATTCGTGGCTTGGCGTTGCGGGCAACAATTTAACCTCAGTAAAATATACGGTTCCGAATTCAGGACAGTTTGACTTAGCGGTAACGCGTTACAACCAAACCTCCGTTTCTGGAAATGGGTTAATTGCGCGTATTCCCTACACCTCAACCAATGCCTTGATTGGTTCTGGCAATAGTCTTTCTATTCCATTGTCTGTTACAAATCTTGAAGTGATTGATCATACCGGAAATCCGGTTTCCGTAAATATTGTTTCGGATACGTTGGTATTGTATGATCCAGGTCCGCTTGGCATCAACACAAATCAATCCGCATTGTCGCTTCCGTTACAGCCTAATCCGGCGAACGATGTGGTGAATGTGTATTGTACGACAGTAGCAAACGAGAAAAATCAAATTCAGATTTATGATCCAAGTGGTCGTTTGGTTTTTTCGCAAATAGTGAATCAAGCGGGTTGGTTTGCCTTATCAACGGCTGAATTGCCCGCAGGTATTTACTTGGTTGAATTTGCGAATGGCGCACACATCCAACGCAATCAACTGGTTGTAACGCATTAATCCGTAAAGCAAATACATCAAGCCTGTAGCCGAATGGTTACAGGCTTTTTTAATGCGTATTGCTATTAAATCGCATAAATAATACGACGGACATGTAAATTTTACCGACGAATGATTATTTGATGATCTTGCTATTGCTGGATTTGAAAAAAAGTGTACCTTTGCACCCTGAAAAATGGCCTGTTAACGGTTAATTGGCTTGTTTTCAGATATTTATATAAAAAGCAACATGGATACTAAAAACTTCTTCGCGGCCTGGCAGGAAACCCAGACCAAACTCATGAACAACTGGACCGAAAGTGCCCGTAAAATGCAGGATGCTGTTCGCAATGGTTCTGCTGCTGAACAAGGAGTGAATATCTATCAGGAATGGTTGAATAACCAAACTGAAATTACGAAAACGGCTACGGAGCATGCTTCTAAAAATGCATCAGAACTCGGTGGTTTGTTTTCACAAAACGGCGCTACTAAAAACGGTTTCGATTTCACTACATACTATAACGAGTGGATGAACAATCAACGCGAGTTGATGAATAAAACCGTTTCGCAAATGCAAGACGCATCTAAAAACTTCGGTTTTGCCATGCCCAATGCACAAGATTGGTTTACACGCATGCAAGAAATGCAACAGAACATGTGGAATCCGGCTACCAATTGGATGAACAATCCGATGATGAGCAACCCATTCAATATGCAGCAAAATCCGATGATGACCAATTGGATGAACCAATCGCAAGAATGGATGAAAAATTTCATGGCTCCTTGGCAGCAACTCGGCGAGAAGCTGAACGATAAAACCATGAAAGAAGCTTGGGAAAACATGACCAACATGTCGCAAACATGGATGAATTTCTACCAGCAATGGCAGCCCATGTTTAAGCACATGACCGAAAATACATGGACACCAGAATCATTCAAAAGTATTTTCAATCCAGAACAATTCCGCACCATGTTTGATAGCCAGTTTAACTGGTCTTCACCTGTTCATGTAAAAGAATTGTTTCAGCAATACAGCAATTGGATGGAAACTGCGCAAGGATATTCGCGCAACATGATGGAGCAAATGATGGCTAAAATGCCAGAAAACGCTCGTCAACTCATGCCATTTTTAGCTTATGGAAATGGTGCAGAAAACAATTCTGTTTTTGCTGCTTACCAACGTGCCATGAACCCACTCGTGCGCTTGTACGCTCCAGGAAAAGAAAGCGAAATGAACGAATTGTTCAACGCCATGATGGAGAAACTTGCTACTTACGGTAAAAAACTTACTGAGCTTCAGTACCACTTATATACCAACGGTGCCCAAACTTGGGAACAGTTTGTAAACGAAGCGCAAGAGCAAATCAAAAAAGGCGTAGATCTGAGCAATACGCAGCAAGTATTCCAGCAATGGACTGCAAAAAATGAAGAAGCTATGATTGCTCTTTTCCGCAGCGATGCATATTCAAAATTGCAAGGCGAACTTTTGGATTTAGGTCTTGAAATTCGTCAGCAACAAGAGAAAATGGTTACGGTTGTTTTGTCGCCATTGCCAATCGTGATGCGCAGCGAAGCCGACGAATTGCACCAAACGATTTACGATTTGAAAAAACGCCTTCGTGCACTTGAAAAACAAGCTGGTGCAACAGAAGAAGTGAAAGAAACCAAATCGTCGAAGAAGAAAGCTGCAACAGTATAATTTAAAATAGCGGCGTTCTTTTTCAGGACGCCGCTTTTCAAAATACCCTACACCATGGCTGGAGAAAATATCATCAAGGAAATGACAGATGCTGGAACAAAAATCGTAACGGGTTACGATAATTTAGTTCGCATCGGAGATGTTGAAGTGGCTACAACGCCTAAGGAACTTGTTTTCCAACAAGACAAAGTAAAATTGTATCGCTATACCCGCGAAACAAAAGCTACTTACAAAACGCCTGTGCTCATTTCGTATGCCTTGGTCAATCGCCACGACATGCTCGATATTCAACCAGATCGTAGCTTTGTGCGCAACCTGCTTGGCATGGGTATGGATGTTTACATCATTGATTGGGGCTACCCAACACGTGCCGATAAACACCTGACCATGGATGATTACGTCAACTGGTTTCTCGATGAAATGGTTGATTTTGTGCGCCGCAACAACGGTGTTGAAAAAGTAAATCTGATGGGAATTTGCCAAGGTGGAACACTCAGTACAATTTATTCCGCTTTGCATCCCGAGAAAATTGCCAATCTCGTAACACTTGTAACGCCAATTGATTTTTCTACGCCAGACGGATTGCTTTTCCGTTGGGCCAAAGACATCAACTTCGATCGCATTGTGGATTCGTATGGTGCTGTTCCAGGTGAATTTTTAAATAATGGTTTTGCCATGTTGAAACCGATGATGCGTGTCAACAAATACGCTTCGTTGGTGGACATGATGCAAGACAAAGACAAGTTGATGAATTTCCTCCGCATGGAAAAATGGATCAACGACAGTCCCGATCAAGCTGGCGAATGTTTCCGTCAGTTTATGAAAGATTTGTACCAAGAAAATAAATTGGTAAAAGGAACTTTAGAAATTGGTGGCCAGCAAGTCAATCTGAAAAAGATTACCATGCCGGTACTCAATATCTATGCAACCGAAGACCACCTCGTTCCACCAACTGCAACAATTCCGCTCAACGATCACATTGGAAGTAAAGATCATGAGTTGTACAAATTCTCTGGCGGACACATTGGTGTTTTTGTTGGTGGAAAATCACAGAAAGAACTCGCGCCTGCCGTAGGCAAATGGCTCAAAGCCCGCGATTAAAATATTGCAGATTGATTTCTGCGCCGATTGCTTGTTTGTTTTCACTGGCCTTTTTGCACCGCTCGCAGAAGGCCAGTGTTATTTTTAGGTAGTTTTACGGGTATGAATTTTAAAAGCATTTCCTAGTTTCGTCATCAAAATCAAACCCTATGAAAACGCTTTCGTTGTTTTTTCTTGCCGTATGTCTTGTCCTGCTTCCAGTCGGCTTGTCGGCACAATCAGGTGTAACTATCGGAAAAGCTTATGTGCTGCGCGCTGCGACACGCGCTATTCCGTATGATTATGCAAAGAATCAACTTGGCGATACAAACAAGGCTGTTATCCTCGAACGTGGTTATAAATTTACAATCATTGGAACAGCTTCGGATAACCGTTCATACATCATCGAACTCTGGAAATTTGTAGAGCCAGAAAAACCGCAAGGGAAAAATTTGTTGCAAGAACGAGCCGATAGTTTGGCATTTGAAAGCGCTGTTGGTACGCTCAATGATGTACGTTATTTTCAAGTTACGATTGCCGACTTGAACGCTAAAGCGTCGGATTTAGTTGGCGGTGGGCCTGTAATTGGCGCATTGATTCTTCCCATCAAATTGCGTCCAGCGTTTGATCGCAATAAGCGCGATTTTGATTTTGCTAAAGACATTTCGCTGAATGCGTCATTTGCATGGCGTTATCCATTGGGATCGGGTTTGCGAAAACATTATTTCACGTGGGTACTTGCTACTGGCATTTCTTCCATTGCGATTGATAGCACGGTTGCGCCACTGCTCAATAAAAATCAACCGATTGATGTTTCAGGATATACATTTTCAGGCGGCTTGATGTATGAATTTCATGGCGGGCAAATTGGTTTGTTTAGTGGTGTGGATTTGTTAGGACGCAATAAAGACCGCTACAAATGGGAGTATCAAGGCATTCCATGGATTTCGCTTGGTATTGGTGTCAATATCTTTTCGATTAATGTAACGGATGGTAACGGAAGTCAGACACAGACGTACTCCAAACCAAAATGAGCTTAGGCGTTGTATCTTCGTAAATGCGTATGCATACAACACCACTACTTCCGCACACCGATTCGGGCGGTACAAATCCGGTTCTTGTTTTTTTGCACGGGCTTGCTGAATCGCGCCACGTATGGCAATTCATGCAATCGGAACTTCAAGCAAAATTTCGCTGCATTGCATTCGACTTGCCTGGACACGGCGATGCGTATGCCGTTCCTTGTGCATTTACCATGACCACTTATGCCGAACATGTCTTGCAAAGCCTTGACATACTTGGCATCAATTCGTATGTACTCGTTGGACATTCGATGGGCGGACAGATTGCAACGGTCATGGCCTTGCGTGCGCCAACGTGTATTGAAAAATTAATTTTGCTCGCTCCTGCGGGTATAGAAGTATTTACTGCCGACGAAGCGGCCAAATTGAATGCTTGGGCTAGTCAAACGTATCGTCAACAATTTTCGGCTGTGCAATTGCAACAAGCATTTTTTCAGCATTTCAAAAAGCAAACAGCAGCGAGTGCGTTTTTAGTAAACCTACACGAGCAAAATTACCAGTCCGAGCGATTTGCAAATTTTCAAGAAGCCATGATTCGTTCTACCGCAGGTATGCTTGCCGAGCCAGTAGCATTGTTCATCAAGCAAATCGAGCAACCCATTTTAGTGATGTATGGCGATCATGATTTATTTATTCCGAATCGGTTTATGCATGCCAGCCTAACACAAAACGATTTGTTGGTTTATATCCAAAAGCACGCAAAAAAAGCGGTTACAAAACTTATTCCGTTGGCAGGTCATTACCTTCCGTTGGAATATCCTGAGTTTTGTTCGCAAGAAATGTTGAAATTTATAAAGGAGTGATTACCTTTGTCCAACATTACGCGGATGTGTCGTAATTGGTAGCCGAGCCAGACTTATCCCGATAGTTATCGGGATGGTGCCGCGAGGCTCGAATAAAATAAAAGAGTAGAATAAATTGCGGATGTGTCGTAATTGGTAGCCGAGCCAGACTTAGTGTCGTAATTGGTAGCCGAGCCAGACTTATCCCGATAGTTATCGGGATGGTGCCGCGAGGCTCGAATAAAATAAAAGAGTAGAATAAATTGCGGATGTGTCGTAATTGGTAGCCGAGCCAGACTTAGGATCTGGTGCCGCGAGGCGTATGGGTTCGAGTCCCCTCATCCGCACAAAGGAGAAACAAAACTGTTTCTCCTTTTTTTATTCAATGTATTATTTCGTACCGCTCTTTACTATTTACACCCGACAGTCATTTTATCTCTAGCCGCTTCTGGATGTCCCATTTGTTGTGCTTTGGAGAGATCTTCGCAACACGCTTTTTTGTTTTCTAATTTGTAATAACACTTGCTTCGGATATAATAAGCTTCGGCACTTGGATTGTTTTTGATGGCAACAGACAACGCATCTACAGCTTCTTGAAATTTATTTTCTTCAAACAATATTTTTCCAATATATAGCGATGCTTCTGCGTTATTTCCATCGGCCGCAAGTACTTTATTGAAATCGGTTTTGGCCATTGCATATTTCGACTTGCCTTGCATGTAGTTTGCTTTTCCGCGCGCGAGTAATGTGGGAACATCGTCTTTTTTTAGGGCCAATGCTTTGTTGTAGTCTTTGACCGCTGCTGCCCAGTTTTTTTGTTTTACAAATAGATCACCACGCAGACGGATGACATCAATATCTTTTGTTTTCATGATGTCAATCAATGTGCTGTAATCTTTGATGGCTTCAGCATCGCGGCTGAGTGCGGTGAGGGAAGCTGCGCGGATTTTATACACTTCTTCGCCCGTTTGTTTCAGGGCAATCGCTTTTCCAAGTTCGGCAACCGCTTGGTCGTGTTTGTTTTGTGTGGCGTAAATTTTACCCAACTCAAAATGCGGGCCGGCGAGGGTAGGCGTGAGTGCTGCTGCTTTATTAAAATCGTTTATGGCCTCGGTTGTTTTATTCGATTTGTTTTGAAGCAACCCACGTTGGTAATAAATCTCACCGTTTTTCCCATCGAGCGAAATGGCTTTGTTGAAATCGGCAAGCGCTAAGTCATACTGCGCCGTTTTGATGTACAGTTTTCCGCGATTGAGATACGTATCGACAAAATCTTGATTGAGTTTTTGAGCTACTGAATAATCTGCAATGGCATTTTGATCTTGGCCCATATCGGTAAAGACAACAGCACGCCAGAAAAAAGTAGGGGCAAAGCGTGGATTAAGTTTTGCCGATTGGTTAAAATCTGAAAGGGCTAAATCTTTCTTCCCGAGATTGTAGTTTGCCCGCCCGCGATCAGTCCACGCTTCAAAATAAGTTGCATCTGCTTTAATCGCAAGATCAAATTGGGCAATTGCTCCGGCATAGTTTCCCGCTTTAAAAAGTTCCATGCCTTTTTCGTGAAATAAATAGGCTGGTTTTTGTGCAAATAAGGTGAGTGGGAACAAAAAAAGAAGGAAAAGCAAGTGTTTTTTCATGGCTTAAAAATAAGCAGTTGCCCTTCAATTATCACGCCGATTTTACCAACAATCCACCCGAAATGCAGTTCTGTTGCCATAGAAAGCCCGTTTGTAGCCTAATTTTGTCGTAAATGATTGATTATTAGGGTGTAAATCAGTAGCCTGTTTGTGCATTATCCGCAAAAAAACAACTATATTCGTGGCCCAATAAAATAAAAAGCATCTTTTATGACTATTCTTTCCAGTATTCGCAGCCGCATTGGCCTCATTGTAGGGATCATTTTTGTCGCGCTGTTGTCTTTTGTTCTTACCGATTTTATCGGCGGTCGTTCGTCTATGTTTGGCAATTCGCAAGGCCCAGTTGGTGAAATCAACGGAAACTCAATTTCGTATGGCGATTTCCAAACACGCATGCAACGCATGATTGGCGATGCCGATCCTGATCCACAAATGCAGGAACAGTATGTAGCTGGTGTTTGGGACGAATTGGAAACAGAATTCATTTTTCAACCACAGTGGGAAAAAGCTGGTGTTACAATCACTAGCGAAGAACTTTCGGAACAAATGATGGGTGATAAACCTTCCATGTTCATGAATCAGTTTTTCCAAGATCGCCAAACTGGTCAAATCAATCCACAATTTGCCAATCCTGATGGAACCTTGAGTGGTGCTGCTATTCGTGGCGCAGTAAAACAATTTACACCAGAGCAGGAAGCACAATGGGTTCGCGTTGAAAAAGAAATTGGAAAACAACTTATCAAAGAAAAATACAATACACTTCTTCGTAAAGGCATCTACATTACTTCTGCTCAAGCCGAACAAGAATTTGCTGAAGAAAACACCCGTTTCGATGTGAAGTATTTTTCGCTTAAATATGCGGCAATTCCTGATTCAACAATTGACGTGAGCGATGCTGAAATTCAAGAATACTACAAAGCCAATCAAACCAAATTCCGTCAGGTAAAAAGCACCCGCGACATGGAGTTCATTGGTTACGATCTTTTCCCTTCTGCCGATGATATTGCCGAACAGCGTAAACAAATGGATAGTCTTGCTAGCAAATTCGGCCGTATCAAAACAGCTACTGATGACTCGATGTTTGCCATCACCGAAAGCGAAAATGGTACATACAATAAATCGTGGATGGGTTCTGGTCAGTTTCCAGTTGGAGCAGACAGTCTTTTCCTCAATGCCGAAGCAGGTAAAGTATTTGGTCCATACAATTCAGGTGAAAATGTTGTGGTTTATAAAGTGCTTAACCACCGCACAGCTGCCGATTCTGTAAAAGTTCGTCACATCCTTGTTACCTATAAAGGTGCAGCACAAGCACCACCAGATTTGGCGCGTACGAAAGATCAAGCCAAGTTGCGTGCAGACAGTATTTTGCGTGTTGTAAAATCGGGCAAAACCAAAATGGAAGACATCGTTGATAAACTCACCGACGATCCAGGTTCTAAACAAGGCAACAAAGGCGATTATGGCTGGTTTACTGCCGAAAGCGGATTTGTTCAACCATTTAAAGATGCTGGTTTCAACAACGACAAAGGCGTAACCGTAGTAACAGAAACCGATTTTGGTTACCACGTGATTCAAGTGCTTGATAAAACAGCTCCTGCTAAAAAAGCTCAAGTCTTGACGATCGAGAAAAAAACAGAACCTTCTGATAAAACCGTACAAGATTTGTACAACAAAGCATCTGCTTTTGCAGGTACAAACAACAAAGGCGATCTCTTCACCAAAGCGGCTCAGAAAGATGGTCTCAATATGATGAAGGCTCCTGACATCAGCGAAGACGCAAAACAAATTACAGGTCTTACCGAACCACGTCAGATCATTCGTTGGATGTACAATGAAGACACCGAAGTGGGTTCTGTTTCTGAACCATTCCTCAGCGGCAATCGTTATGTTGTTTGCCACCTCACCAAAATTCTGGACAAAGGATTTAAGCCTGTAAGCGAACAATCGGTACGCGATATCTGCATGCTCGAAATCCGCAAGCAGAAAAAAGCACAACGTTACATCGATCAACTCAACAAACAAAAAGGTGCAACCATCGATGTTTGGGCAGCAAATGCCAAAGAAGCTGTTGCTCCAGCTCAGGGTCTTACCTTTACACAACCTTACATTCAAGGTGCAGCCTACGAAAACGAAGTGATGGGTGTTGTTTCTAAAATGACCGCTGGTAAACTGTCTGCTCCACTTAAAGGTGCAATGGGTGTTTATGTGGTGTATGTAGAGAAAGTAACTCCTGCCGGAAAACTCACGGATGTTGCTGGTCAACGCAATAAAGCCATCAATACCATTGTTGGCCGCGTAGAAACTGCGGCTAGCGATGTCCTTCGCGAAGAAGCGAAAGTAGAAGACAACCGTGCGCGGTTTTTCTAAACGCAAAGGTTAATCCATCAGAAACCGCCCAGTCGAAAGACCTTGGGCGGTTTTTTTTGAGTAAAACGGAAATACGTTCACCGCCAAGCCCATCACGAAAAAATCTTCAGAAATATTTAACCGCGAAGAGCGCAAAGAAACCGCCAAGTACGCCAAGCCCAGAGTATCAAAGCCTTAGCGGTTAGAGCAGCACGAATTGTGTTACAGGAAAAAATCAATTGCCAGACTAGTCCATTACAAAAAAACTTTGCGGTCTTTGCGAAAAGCCTTTGCGGCCTTAGCGGTTAGAGCAGCACGAATTGTGTTACAGGAAAAAATCAATTGCCAAGCTAGTCCATCACAAAAAACCTTAGCGGTCTTTGCGAAAACCTTTGCTGCCTTAGCGGTTAAATCAACATGAATTGTGTTAAAGCGAAAAAAATAATCGCCAAGTAAATCCTTCACAAAAAAACTTTGCAGTCTTAGCGGTTAAATCAACATGAATTGTGTTAAAGCGAAAAAAATAATCGCCAAGTAAATCCTTCACAAAAAAACTTTGCGGTCTTAGCGGTTAAATCAACATGAATTGTGTTAAAGCGAAAAAAATAATCGCCAAATAAACTATCACAAAAAACCTTCGCGGTCTTTGCGAAACCCTTTGCGGCCTTTGCGGTTAAGTAACTCCTTAAATTAGTTCTGGGAAAAAAACCTTCGCGGCCTTTGCGAAAACCTTTGCTGCCTTAGCGGTTAAGTAACTCCTTAAATTAGTTCTGGGAAAAAAAACTTCGTGGCCTTTGCGAAACCCTCTGCGGTCTTTGCGGTTAAATCAGCACGAATTGTGTTACAGGAAAAAAGATTTATCGCAACACCATCAACCGTTGCGCATCCAAGCGTAAAAAGATAAAGAGCAAGAGCGTAAATCCAATCAACGAAGAACCACCGTAACTAAAGAATGGAAGCGGAATACCAATCACCAATAACAACCCAATCGTCATACCAATATTAACGACCAAGTGAATAAAGAAAATACTCGCCACCGCATAGCCATAAATACGACTGAAATCTGAACGTTGTCGCTCGGCCATAAAAATGATGCGTACAATCAAAATCAAATACAACATCACCACAAGCGATGTTCCCACAAAGCCACCTTCTTCCCCCATTGTACAGTAAATAAAATCTGTTTCGTGTTCAGGAACAAACTTGTTTTTGGTTACCGTTCCTTCCAGAAATCCTTTACCCCACAATCCGCCCGAGCCAATCGCATTCATGGATTGATTGGTGTTGTACCCGTATTTTTTTTCTACTTTTTCAGTAACAGGAAGTCCCAACCAAATTTTAATGCGGTATTGTTGATGTGGCGAAATACTATCGAGCGCAATGGGCGTGTAGTGCATAATGCCCGAAAAAAATCCAATCCCTAAAAATAAAATGAGTGCTAAACGCCATGTTTTTTTTCTACTCAATAAAAATACACCCACACCAAGCACAATCATGACAAATACAAATATCCAGAACATGGTCGGATACTTCAATCCAAGAATCGCTGAGGCAATTGACGCAATACCAAACACGAGCAACCATACCGGAAAAACACCTTCGCGAAACAAGACAATGATAAATGCCAGAAAGACAAGTGCACAACCTGTTTCATTTTGAAGCACCGCAATAATCACCATCGGAATGAGGATGAAACTCATCGTCGTTACAAATGCTTTTTTGAGATCGGGCCGATTGAGATCGCTCAAGTATTTTGCCAAGGCCAAACCCGTTGCAAATTTCATCAACTCCGCAGGTTGCAAGCCAAAGCCACCAAACCGAAACCACGAATGACTGCCTTTGACCGTGTTGCCTAAAAAAAGTACCAAGAGATTTAAAAACAAAATACCACCATAAAAGAAAAAAGCGGTAGCCGTAAAAAACGATGCATCGATGATGAGAATGGAACCCGCCAATAAAATCGAAATGCCGTCAAACATCAATTGTTTGCTCTCTTTGCGCGAAAGATCGAAAATGTCAGATTCTCCGGCTTGGTAAACTGCTGAATAGGTTGTTAGCCAGCCCAACGTCAAAAGCACCAAATAAATACCGACGGTAAACCAATCGATATTTCGGATAATACTTTCTGAACGTTCACGCATGTATTGTTAATGTTGCGCGGGCTTGGGTTTTGCTCCGCCTGATGGATGTTTATGAATCAAATCGCCTTCGATCATTTTCGTTTCGAGGTCGGTACGCAAAATTTTTCCGGTCAAATATTTTTCAGACAACAGACTCGCAATTGGCGCTGCCCAGGTTGCTCCAAATCCTGCATTTTCGACCAAAATAGCTATACATATTTTGGGGTTTTCACGTGGTGCAAAAAGTACAAATACGGAATGGTCTTCGCCATGCGGATTTTGTGCTGTTCCTGTTTTGCCGCATACTTCAATACCTGGCAATTGCGCAATACGTCCTGTTCCGGCTTTGACCACATTCGACATCCCTTCAATTACGTTCTCGTAGATCTGACGATCTTTTACGAGTGTGAATTGTTTTTCGCGCCATTTCGGATCTTCTTTGTCGCCAACTTTTCTGATGACATGCGGAATATGATAATAACCACGATTAGCAATGCAGCAAATGATGTTACACATCTGCAAAGGTGTAACACTCACTTCGGCTTGACCAATGCCAAGCGAAATAACGGTCGAAGCGCGCCAGCCGCCTTTCCCGAAAACTTTGTCGTAATACGATACAGTTGGAACAATTCCTTTGGCTTCAAACGGAAGATCGGTGCCAATTTTTTTGCCTACTCCGAAACTCAAAACGTAATTGCGCCATGCTTCAAAACCTTCGACCGAGTTTTTATATTTTTTGTTTTCGACGATTGATTTGAACACGTATGAGTAATACGAGTTACATGAGGTTGCGATGGAGCCACTCAAATTTGTTGGGCTGGCATGCGCGTGGCATTTGGGTTTTCCTCCCAATGGCGGGTAGCCGCGCGCGCAGGGATAAAGCGTCGATGGTGTGAGCACGCCTTCTTGTTGTGCAACCAAGGCATTCAATAATTTAAAGGTCGATCCTGGCGGGTAAAACGATTTTAACGCACGATTGATCAGCGGGCGACCTAATGTGTCTTTTTGCAACTTCCCATAATTCTTCGGAAAATCGCGGCCCACCAACATATTCGGATCATACGTGGGACTGGTTACCAAGGCTAAAATTTCTCCAGTACCTGGTTCCATGGCTACTAAGCCTCCAATTTTATTCTGCATCAGCAATTCGCCATACTCTTGCAATTCGGCATCCAACGTACACACCAAATTCTGTCCCGGAACAGAAGATGTATCGTACAAACCATCTTTGTAACTGCCCTGAATATTATTATTGGCATCGCGGATTTTAATGCTCACCCCTTTCTTGCCGCGTAAAGCATCTTCATAACCACGCTCAATTCCAAACATGCCCACATAATCGCCCTGTTTGTAGTACGGATGTTTTTCGATGTACTTTTCATCCACTTCGCCAATGTAACCTAACAAATGCGCTGCAATGGGTTTCGGATATTGCCGCACCGTACGCGCCTGCACATAAAATCCATTTAGCTTATAAAGCTTTTCCTGAATCCGCGCATTCAATTCGGGCAACATCTGACTTTCAAAAATATATTCCCGATAATCTTTTTTGGCACTTTCCAAATTACCACACAAACGAATCAATCGTTTGAGAAAATCTTCTTTTGTAATGTTTAGTATTTTGCACAAAGCCAAAGTATCACAGCCTTTCGCTTCACGTGGCACAATCATCAAATCATACGCTACTTGATTAAAAACAAGCAATTTTCCATTCCGATCATAAATCGCACCACGCGGCGGGTAATCGGTTAAGTATTTGAATGCCTGATTGTCTGCACTCATCTTGTATTTATCCGTACCCAACTGGATATAAGCCAACCGCGATATGTAAAGAATCGCAGTGAGTATCACTACACCCAGAATAATGTATTTTCTTCCTGCCAGTGGGTTCATGCGTTTTCGCGTTGACGGTTAAATAAAAATTGTGTAACCACAAGCAGGAGCAGTGTTGCTAATGAACTGCACAACACCCGGAATAACGTATGGAAAAATTCGCGGAAACTAAACATTTCCAGATAAAACAAGAGCAAATGATGCATCACCACGAGCAAAGCCGCATACGTGATAAACCATGCAAAACCCATGTCTTGAATCGTGGGCTGTTTGCTATTCTCATACCCATCGCGCGGAGCAATAAGGCGCAGTACAGCAGGACGAATCCAACCAATAAACGTACAAACCGCCATGTGCATGCCCAAGGTATTGTAAAACCAATCAATGCACAATCCGGTGATCATGGCCAACAACATCCCCAACCAAGCCGGAAGATCAAACGGCAATAACAACAAGAAAAGCAAATACAGAAATGGATTGATGTATGGACCCGGTTCTACATTTTTGAGAATAAGTCCTTGCACCAAAATGAGGAGGAAAAAGCGGAGGCCGTTGCGGATGATTTCGTTCAGCATAACTATTCGGCGTTGTTTACTCCACTAGAATCTTTAAGCTGTTGCAATTCGTCGCGGAACAGATTACGCACAATCATCACGTGTTCTAATTTTCTGAAATCGGTTGTTAATTGCACTTGAACGGTGTACGTTTTGTCGCCCGCTTTTTTCTCCCAAGAAACAACCGTACCTACGGGAACACCAGCCGGAAAAGCTTCGCCCAAACCGCTTGTGATGAGTGTATCGCCTTTTACAAGTTTGGCGTGTGTGGGCAAATCAATCAACTCCGCCGTGCGATAATCCGTTCCTGCCCAAATCAATTGTCCAAATGTGCCGTCTTTTTTCAAGCGCGCACTCACTTTCACATCTTTATGCAATAAGGACATGACGGTGCAAAAATTATCCGATACATTTAATACCAAACCTACCACTCCATTGGTCGTCAACACACCCATGTCGGGACGAATGCCTTGCGCACGGCCACGGTTGATGGTAACAAAATTGTTGCGTCTGTTTACGGTATTATCGACAACTTGGCCAGCGATGTATTCGTATTGCTGACGAAAAACCGTATCGCGAATCGAAAAGGTATTGGAAGAATAAGGAGCAAAGGATGATTTTTGCATGGACCGCAACCGCGCTAATTCCTCCATCAACATTTTATTCTGATCTTTTAAATCGAGGTACGCTGTCATTTCATTACGTGTCTCCAACATCGATCCCACAACTTGATTGGCTGTATTGACGGCACCTGCGCGATGGAAAAAATTGTTTCGCACCAATAGCCAACACGACAAGCCTTCCAGCAGGATGAAAAGCAAGAATAAATAATGTCGTACAAGAAAAACAACCAGATTACGCATCGGCTAATGTTCCGTGGTGGTTGAAACGACTGCTTATTTGATCAGGAATGGGAACTTATCGATATTCTTGAGCGCGATGCCTGTACCGCGCGCCACCGCACGAAGCGGATCTTCAGCCACGTGAACAGGTAATTTTGTTTTGAGCGAAATACGACGATCCAAACCACGCAACAACGATCCACCACCCGCCAAATAAATACCAGTGCGGTAAATATCGGCTGAAAGTTCGGGCGGAGTCATTTCGAGCGCATTCAAAATCGCTTCCTCAATTTTTGCAATCGACTTATCGAGCGCGTGCGCAATCTCGACATACGATACATAAATCTCTTTCGGAATACCCGTCATCAAATCGCGGCCATGAACTGGAAAATCGGGTGGCGCATTTTCAATTTCGGTCAATGCTGCACCCACTTCAATTTTGATACGTTCTGCCGTACGCTCACCAATGAGGATGTTGTGTTGACGACGCATGTATTCTTCGATATTGCCCGTAAACTCATCGCCCGCAATACGAATCGACTTATCGCAAACAATACCACCGAGTGCAATAACCGCAATTTCGGAAGTACCACCGCCAATATCAATAATCATATTGCCCATCGGTTCTTCCACGTCAATACCAATACCAATAGCCGCCGCCATGGGTTCGTGAATGAGATACACTTCTTTGGCTCCCGCATGTTCGGCACTATCGCGAACAGCACGTTTTTCTACTTCCGTAATACCCGATGGAATACAAATAACCATACGCAGCGAAGGCGAAAACAAACGCCGTCCCGGATTGATCATTTTAATCATGCCCCGAATCATGTGCTCCGCCGCATGAAAGTCAGCAATAACACCATCTTTCAAAGGACGGATCGTTTTAATGTTTTCGTGGGTCTTGCCGTGCATCTGCATAGCTTGTTTCCCCACCGCAATGACTTTGCCGCTCATGCGGTCAACAGCAACAATCGATGGTTCGTCCACAACAACTTTGTCGTTGTGAATGATGATCGTGTTGGCTGTGCCTAAGTCGATCGCAATTTCCTGAGTAAAGATGTCGAACACTCCCATAAGATAATTCGCGCGTGTGGTATGGTGTATTGGTTGTGGTTAATGTTTGAAATGCCGAACGCCTGTCATGACCATGGCCATGCCGTGCTGATCGCAATAAGTTACCGAATCGGTATCGCGGATAGATCCGCCAGGTTGCACCACCGCACGGATTCCCGCGTTGTGGGCAATTTCAACACAATCGGCAAACGGGAAAAAAGCATCCGAAGCCATGACTGCGCCATTTAAATCAAAATTGAAACTTTGTGCTTTGGCCACAGCCTGACGCAACGCATCCACGCGCGAAGTCTGACCAGTACCGCTTGCGAGCAACTGCCCGTTTTTAGCAAGCACAATGGTGTTGGATTTGGTATGCTTCACCAGTTTATTGGCAAAAACAAGATCGCGGTATTCCGCTTCGGTTGGCACTTCTTTGGTAGCTGGTTTCATATCAGCAACCGTCTCATTTCGCAGGTCTTTGTCTTGTTCGATGATGCCATTGAGCAAGGTTCGGATTTGGCGGCTTGGTAAAGCGGCGTTTTTCTGAACGAGAATGATGCGGTTGTTTTTCTGTTGCAGGATTTGAAGTGCGTCGGCATCGTATGCAGGAGCAATGATGACTTCAAAGAAAATTTTATGAATGGCTTCGGCTGCTGCCGCGTCGATGGTGCGGTTGCAAATCAAGATGCCACCAAAAGCAGAAACCGGATCGCCGGCTAACGCATCGTTCCACGCTTCGAGCGCGGTTGGGCGAGAAGCAACGCCACAAGCATTGTTGTGTTTGAGAATGGCAAACGTACAATCGCTGAAATCGGCCATAAGATTCACCGCAGCATCCACATCAAGCAAATTGTTGTACGAAAGTTCTTTGCCGCTTAGTTTATCGAAAATAGCATCGAGGTTGCCGTGGAAAAATCCTTTCTGATGTGGATTTTCGCCGTAACGCAAAGCTTGTCCGCCATTGGCTGTTTGACGCAAGGCAATTTCTTGTCCGTCGGCATTAAACCAGTTGAAAATTGCTGAATCGTAATGCGAAGAGATGGCAAAAGCGCGTGTGGCAAATTGCTTGCGGTCTGCGAGATCGGTACTTCCGTTTTTGGAATTGAGCAATTCGAGCAAGGTTGGATATTCGTTGCGCGAAGAAACAATCAGCACGTCTTTGAAATTTTTGGCTGCCGCACGAATGAGTGAGATGCCGCCAATATCGATTTTCTCGATGATGTCTTGATCGGGTGCGCCAGAAGCAACTGTTGCTTCAAATGGGTAAAGATCTACGATCACAAGATCGATCTCTGGAATTTCAAATTCTTCGAGTTGCGCAATGTCTGCATCCAACTCACGACGACCAAGGATGCCCCCAAAAATTTTAGGGTGCAATGTTTTGACACGTCCGCCCAAAATAGAAGGGTAGGAAGTAAGCTCTTCGACAGGTGTAACGGGAATACCGAGTTGTTCGATGAAGGTTTGTGTTCCGCCTGTGCTATACAGGCCCACGCCCAGTTCGTGAAGACGACGGATTATTGGCTCTAAATTGTCTTTGTAAAAGACTGAAATTAAGGCGTTTTTGATGTTTTTTGGACTGCTCATAAAAAGCTTGTGAAAAGCGATTCAAAACTACGAAGTTTACAGAGCCGAAACACCAGTAAAATCAGGATTTTTCGCTTTGTTGATAAGTGTGTCGGATTGTTCATAACGCGAATACTTGCCACCGTGGTTTAGTGGGGCCGAAAACGCATTTCTAAAAGTTGCTTAGAAGCATTGCAAAAAGCAGTAAATTCGTTTCATGAAACAAGCCATTCTTCTCTTTTTGTTTGCATGCAGTTTTTCGATGCAGGCGCAAACTGGCGCCAATCCTACATTTACACAAGCAACAGATTACAACGATTACATCATTTCGCGGCAAATGCGTGTTGGGGCTTGCATGAATCGCATGATCGCATTGCTCAACGATACGGCTAAAACGCAAGCAGATGCCGAAAACTTGCGGCTCGAATTGCAAAGCGAAGTGGCGCAATACCGCGATCAAATTAAAGCCATGCCTGCATGGAACGGTAGTATCGAATTTCGCAATGCCGCATTTGATTTGTTTCAGTTTTATTACGACATGTTTGCCGTAGAATACACGAAACTCATCCCAATCATTTATACTACGCCATATACCGAAGTGGAACAAAAACGCGTAGAAGAAATTTTCGCAGCAGTAAGCGCCAAAGAAAAAATTCTCGATGCAAAATTCCTCGGTTCGCAAGAAGCATTTGCCAAAGAAAATGGGTTTGTATTGACGCCTGCCGACGAAACCGATTAAGTTCCAAATTACGTTCTGTTTTCCCCACGCAAATGGCCTACGCAGACGTGAGACAAGAGACTTGAGACGAGAGACATGAGACTTGGTGATTTACCAGCCGAGCATGACCTACGCAGATTTGAGACACAATAGCGCAAGCGAAACAGCGCGAAGTGCGGAGAGCGATGTACTCGCTCTGTTTCTCCGCACTGCAACTATGGGGTCTCAAGTCTCTCGTCTCAAGTCTCATGTCTCAAGTCTCTCGTCTCACGTCTGAAAAAAAACGAGCGCAGCGAGTACACACCCAGAATCATCTTTAGCGTTTTTGAACGTGGTGCGTGGAATTTTGGAATTATTACCTTTGACCCATGCAAGCACAAGTAGGAATCATCATGGGCAGCGCATCTGACTTTCCTGTCATGCAAGAAGCCGCCGCCATTCTTGAACACTTTGAAATTCCGTTTGAAGTAGAAGTTGTATCGGCCCACCGCACACCGGAACGTATGGTCGAATACGCCAAAACGGCTTCTACGCGTGGCTTGCGGGTGATTATTGCAGGTGCGGGTGGTGCGGCTCATTTACCCGGAATGGTTGCTTCGCTTACGCCTTTGCCCGTGATTGGCGTTCCCGTAAAATCATCCAATTCCATTGATGGTTGGGATTCGATTTTATCTATTTTACAAATGCCCAATGGCGTTCCTGTAGCTACTGTTGCTCTGAATGCCGCACAAAATGCCGGAATTCTTGCCGCGCAGATTATCGGCAGCAACGAACCAACCGTTCAGATCAAAATCGCAGCATTTAAAGAAGGACTTAAAACCAAAGTGCTTGATGGCGCAAAAAAACTCGATGCGTCGCAGTTTAAATTTAAAGTCTGACGGTAAAAAAGTGTTTAGTTCGGTGATAAGGCCGATGCTTCGGTACTAAGCCTTAAAAATTCGAGAATTTCTTCCACAAACTTTCGCTCATTCGATAAACGCGGCACTTTATTTTGTCCGCCCAATTTATTTTTGTGTTTGAGCCAATTGTAAAATGTGCCCATAGGCAAGGCTTTCACCTGAGGCATCAGCAAAACGAAATCGCGGTAACGCTTGGCCTCATAGTCTGAATTGAGTGCTTTCAGCGCAGTGTCAAATAAAACCGTAAACCGCTGCAAATCGTCTGGAGCAATTGCAAATTCAATCAACCATTGATGTGCCCCTTGCTTGCCTTCTTTGTCCATAAATACAGGCGCAGCCGTGTATTCGGCAATACTTGCACCCGTACGCTCGCATGCTTGCGCCAAGGCCTGTTCCGCATTTTCAATCATCACCTCTTCACCAAAAACATTCAAATAATGCTTCGTCCGTCCCGTAATTTTGAATCGGTAAGGCGATGTTGACGTAAACCGAATCGTATCGCCCACTTGGTAACGCCATAAACCACCTGTTGTAGAAACAACCAGCGCATATTCTTCTCCAATTTTTACATCTTCCAGACCAATCGCTTTTCCGTCCTCCTTATTCCATTCCGAAACAGGCAGAAACTCGTACCAAATCCCATAATCCAACATCAACAACAATTCGCCACCAGCCGTTAAATCTTGAATGCCGAAGAAACCCTCAGTCGCATTATACAATTCCAAATAATGAATATCAGCACCCAACGTTTCGCGCAATTGTGGTCGGTAAGGTGTGATGCTGACACCGCCGTGGTAATACACTTCGAGATTGGGCCAGATTTCGCGAATGCTTTTCTTTCCAGAAAGTTCTAAAATGCGATGAAACAAAACCAACATCCACGAAGGAACACCAGCAAGACTCGTTACATTTTCATTCATCGTAGAACGCGCCATCTGTTCCAACTTTTCTTCCCATTCACTTAATAACGCAATGCGCACATTCGGTGCCCGCAACCAATCGGCCCAGAGTGGTAAATTCTGAATGATGATGGCCGATACATCGCCATGATACGATTCATAATCTTCGAGCAAATCGGTTTGATGGCTGCCACCTAAAGCCAAATTTTTGCCCGTAAATAATTGATGTTCGGGATAATTGCTGCAATAAATCGAAACCATATCCTTCCCGCCTTTGTAATGGCAATCGCGCAACGATTCTTCGGTGATGGGAATAAACTTGCTTTTATCGCTTGTTGTGCCTGATGATTTGGCAAACCATTTTACTTCCGTAGGCCAAAGCAAATGTTGTTCACCTCGGCGAAGCCGATCGATGTATGGTTTGATGGAATCGTAGGTTTGAATCGGAACGCGCTGCCGAAATTGTTCAGGTGTTTTAATCTCATCGTAATGCCAATTTTTGCCCCATTCCGTTTCTCTTCCCGATTCGATCAGTTTATGAAACCATTCTTGCTGTACCTCGTGCGGATATTTCTGAAACAGTTCGATTTGGTGCATACGTTTCACCATGAGCCAAGAAGCAATAGAATTGAAGATAGGCATAGGCTGGCGTTTTAATTAGTATAGGATGAAGGTACATTTTTTTATGCTTGGTTTATTTTCAAACTCGCTTCGCTCGTTTTTTTAGACATGAGACGCTAGACATGAGACGTGAGACGAAATACCGCAAGAGAAACAGCGCGGAGAGCGGAGAAACAGAGCGAAAAACGCACTCCGCGCTCTTTCTTCGCGCTATAAAACGGTATGTGTCAATAAATCGAATCCTTTATCTTTGCGGCATGACAACAACAGGACACGTTCACACGCATATTGCTGACGGCATTGGAACCGTTACATTTTTTCATCCACAGAGTAATTCGTTGCCCGGCGATTTGTTGCGCAAGCTTGCAGCAGAAATTGAGGCCGTAGGAAAAAATCCTGAAGCGCGCGTGATTGTGTTGCGCAGCGAAGGCGATAAGGCATTTTGTGCGGGGGCTTCGTTCGACGAACTCATTTCGATCAAAGACATTGAAACGGGCAAACGCTTTTTCTCTGGTTTTGCAGGCGTGATCAATGCGATGCGTACGGCTCCAAAATTTGTTTTGGTGCGTGTGCAAGGGAAGGCTGTGGGTGGGCTTGGCTTCGTCTGGCGATTATACGTTTGCTGTATCGAGTGCGTCTGCAAAATTGAGTGAGCTGGCCGTGGGAATCGGACCGTTTGTTGTTGGCCCTGCGGTAGAGCGTAAGATCGGAACATCGGCTTTTGCCGAAATGGCCATCAATGCAACCGAATGGCGTAGCGCCGAGTGGGGGAAAGCGAAAGGACTTTACAACGATGTATTTGCAAGCGTAGAAGAAATGGATGCTGCACTCGATACGTTGGCTAAAAAATTAGCATCTAGCAATCCAGAAGCGATGCAGATGCTCAAAAACGTATTTTGGAAAGGAACAGATCATTGGGAAACACTTTTATACGAACGCGCCGAAATGAGTGGCACCTTGGTGCTTTCCGAGTTTACCGTCAATGCAATTAATTCGTTTAAGCAAAAAGCATAAATCGCACAGGTTATTGTTAACTGCAAAATTCGTGGCTTTTTTTACCGCAAAGAGCGCAAAGTTTTTCGCAAAGCCCGCAAAGTTTTTTTCAAGAAATGATTTAGTGGAGTTGTTTAACCGCAAAGCCCGCAAAGGTTTTCGCAAAGCCCGCGAAGTTTTTTAAAAAGAAATAATTTAGTGGAGTTGTTTAATCGCAAAGTCCGCAAAGGTTTTCGCAAAGCCCGCGAAGTTTTTTTTTAAGAAATAATTTAGTGGAGTTGCTTAACCGCAAAGAGCGCAAAGGTTTTCGCAAAGGGCGCTAAGTTTTTTTTATACAAAGCATTTCAAGCAATGGTCTTTGCGTTCTTCGCGCTTTCTTTGCGCTCTTTGCGGTTAATTTTCAAGCAATGGGCTTTGCGTTTTCAAAAACACACCAATTTTGCGTTTTGAAAGTCATTAACTTTTACGTTCGAAGAAACGTTTGTAAACGAATGTTGAAAAACGGATGGCGGTTTGGTCGATGTATTTGGTGAATAAATTGGAAAGGAAAAAAATTAACGCCAAGGAAAGAAGAAACGTAAATACAAAACTGAGGTGATAATTGAGTTGGATAGTCTCTATAAAAAAACGAAATGCAAACGCCGAAAATGACCCCAAGACAATCAAGTGCAACAAATAAAAACTGAACGAAATTTTTCCTAAAAAAACAGGAAGCTTTGCTGCAAGGAGCTGCGATAAAATAGATTTTTCGATTACAGAAAATACCAACAACGTGGCCGAGCCAATGAATACCCATTGGTTTTGTTCGGGATTGGCATTGCTCAATAAACCCATTTTACTCGTCGCATCATACTGGTACCAGAAAAAACTCCCCCCCGCCAAGGCCAACAGCGCCAAGGCAAGCGGTAAATACGATCCAATCGGACGGTAAAATTTACTGTAACGGTAATCGCATAAAGCTACGCCGAGCAGAAACGCTAATAAATATGTTTTGAGGAAAATCAATCCAATGGCAACATAGCACAACACGCGCAACCGCAAGCCACCAAAGGCAAGCAGAAAAATAAAGACCAACATTGATCCTAGAAACTCCACATACATCGTCCATAAAACCGGATTGTATTCGAGCGTGCCGCCATAAAAAAATGCTTCCGAAAATGTTTCAGACAAAGCCTTCAAAAAATCGGGCGGAAAATTCCAGAGCTTGGGAAGCCAGGTGGTGTTGTGTGTGTAATTTTTTCCTAAATCGGCAATGCTAAAGGCTTGCAGGTGTAACAAAACATACGCCAGCAAGACCGATGCAAACACCGGAATCACCAAGCGTGGATAACGTTTGATGATTCCCGCCACAGGCGATTGCGAATCGTTGTGCGCAAAAAAACGGTAACTCAAGGCATAACCACTCAACACAAAAAAAATACACACCGCAAATGTGCCATTGAAAAAAGCAGAGAGGAAAGAAGGTGCGATACTTAATTCAAGATTGGCGCTTGTATGGGTTTGTGTAGGTTGTAGCGTTAAAATGGCGGGATAAAAACTATACAGAAAATGATAGAATACAACCATCAAAGCGGCCATGCCACGCAAACCATCTAAACTTTTGTTTCTGTCCTCCATCGCATTTATTTTTTCAGCAAAACAAGTGCAAGACGAATTTGTGCATACGGAATTTCTTGATTCAGAAATTCAAAAATAGGACGCAAGGCGCTGTCTTGTCCCGTTTTTTCTACCGCTTCGCGCACACGTGCTACCGTTGCAGGTGTAACAAAGGCGCGCAAGTCAACCGATTCGCCCGATTCGGCGAGGTAGGCCAAGTGCGACCAAATCGTTTCTACATTCAAATTGCGTTGTTTGGCAATTGCTTCAACAGGCAAGCCTTGGCGGTAAAGCGCAAGCGTTTCGATGTAGGTATTTCCTTTTTGTACTTTGGGTGCGGCAATGCTTGTAACGAAAGCGGTGGGAGGAAGCACCGCATTTTTTTCGGGAAGCGTTTTTCCTTGTGCGCGGGCATGGTTGCGCAAACATTCGAGAAAAAGATCGCCATACTTTTCATACTTCGCACGACCAACGCCTGAAACACTGAGGAACGATTCGCCGGTGAGCGGAAATTTTTCGGTCATGTCGCGTAGTGCGGCATCAGAGAAAATCATGAATGGCGGAACACTTTCGCGTTTCGACAGATCGAGGCGAAGCTTGCGGAGCAATTCAAATAATTCGGGATCAACAGGTGTGTTTGACGTAGTTCCGGTTTTCTTTTCGCGGCGTGGCTTTTCGCGAATTTCATCTTCTGCTTCGCGCACAATTTCGGCGAGTTGAATGGTTTGTTTACCAAACAAAACATCGCGACCGAAATCCGTAATTTTTAAGGCAAAGTTTTCGTCGTACGCAATTTCCAAGGTGCCGAGTTGAATCAACTGCAAAAAATACTGTTGCCAATCGGCAAACGAAATATCTTTTCCTGCGCCCCAGGTTTTAATCGTGTGGTAATTTTTCTCCAAGACATCGGCCATCGACGAGCCGCGCAAGACATTGATGAGCAAATTCACGGCTTCTTTTTCGCCCGTGCGCGCTACCACGGACAAGGCTTTTTGCGCCAAGATCGTTCCTTCAAACAAGGCGCGTGGATGACGGCACACATCGCAATTGCCACAATTGTCGGGCAACGATTCGCTGAAGTACGTGATCAGAATTTTGCGTCGGCAGATATTCGCTTCGCAGAATTGCTGCATGCGTTTTAGTTTGGCGATATTGATTTCGCTTTGTCCGCTTTCTTGTGCCATGCGCGAGAGCAAGACCAAATCGCCGAGGTTGTAATACAGAATCGTATCGGCAGGTTCGCCATCGCGTCCACCGCGACCAATTTCCTGATAATAACTTTCAATGTTTTTCGGCAAGTTGTAGTGAATGACCCAACGCACATTCGATTTGTCGATGCCCATGCCAAACGCAATGGTGGCGCAAACCACTTGTGTGCGGTCGTTGAGAAAATCGTCTTGTGCTTTGTTGCGTTCGTGGTTCGGCATTCCGGCGTGGTAACACACCGCATCGATTTTTTGTGCGCGCAGGGCTTCGGCCACCGCTTCGGTATTTTTGCGACTGAGGCAATAAATAATTCCGGCCTGATTGGGGCGCGAGCGAATGAACGTAACAATCTCCACGATTTTGTCTTTTGCTTTCAAACCCGCACGCACGGCCAAACTCAGGTTGGGCCGATCAAACGAAGCCACAAACACATTCGGTTCGTGCATGCGCAATTGTGTGGCAATGTCGCGGCGGGTTACGCGGTCGGCGGTGGCGGTGAGGGCCATGACCGGAACATCGGGCAGCATGGTTTTGATGGTATGCAACTGCGTGTATTCGGGCCTAAAATCGTGGCCCCACGACGAGATGCAATGCGCTTCGTCGATGGCGACCATGCTGATCGGGAATTGTTGTTTGAGCCAAGCCAGATCGGTGATGAGTTTTTCGGGCGAGACGTAAATGAGTTTGATTTCGCCCGTTTGGCAACGCATGAGGATGTCTTGCGCTTCGCCGGGATGCGTGGTGCTGTTGAGTGCAGCAGCGCCAATGCCGTTGACTTGCAGGGCTTCTACCTGATCTTTCATGAGCGCCAGCAGCGGCGACACAACAATACAAACACCGTCTTTGAGTAATGCGGGAATTTGAAAACAGATGGATTTTCCGCCGCCGGTGGGCATAATCACCACCGTATCGCGGCCATCGAGGACAGATTGAATAATATCTTCCTGTAAGGGCCGAAAACTGGAATAGCCGTAATAGTGTTGAAGAATAGAAGCGGGAGTAAGGGCAAGCGTTGTCATGATGCGGTACAAAGAACAAGGAATAAAATGAACAAATGGATTTAACGGCGGCAAATGTCTTACGATTTTTTGAACAGAGGTGTTTTTAAGTGTTTATATCCGTTTGTAAATGTTTGTAAATGTTTGTTGTCGGGTATGAGGTTGGTTTTGTTGGGGTTTTGGAAGGATTTATTTGCGATTGGTCTTAATGTTTTTGGGTTTAAATTTTAGTTTTAAGTAGTTAATTTTTATTTGTTGATGGTTTATTGGTAATATTATTTGGATTTTTGGTGGGGATGGTTTAGGTTTGGGTACAATTTAATTAGAGTCAATTAGATGTTTGTTAGCATTGGCATGATACCCTCCAAACATATATACAAAATAAGTAAACCCAAAAAATACTATGGACTTAAAAGATCAATTAAAACAAATTGCAGACAGGGTTGTAAAACTTAAAGACCAAATCCAAACAGAAGAAGCAACTAAAAACGCTTTCATAATGCCTTTTTTGCAGGCATTAGGTTATGATGTTTTTAATCCACTTGAAGTTGTTCCAGAATTTGTTGCAGATATTGGAATAAAGAAAGGTGAAAAAATTGATTACGCAATTTTCAAAGACGGAAAACCAACAATACTTGTAGAGTGCAAAGACTGGCGACAAAACTTGAACTTACACGATGGACAACTATTGAGGTATTTTCACGTTTCAAATGCAAAGTTTGGACTTTTAACAAACGGAATTAGTTATCGTTTCTATTCTGATTTAGTTGTACCAAACAAAATGGATGAAAAACCGTTTTTGGAATTTAATATCACAGAAATTAAAGACAATCAAATTGACGAATTAAAGAAATTTCACAAAGTTTATTTTGACGCTGACAGTATCGTAAATACAGCAAGTGAGTTAAAATACACAAACGAGCTAAAACATTTATTGCAACAAGAATTAGTAAACCCTAGCGCTGACTTCGTTAAACATTTTGCAAGACAAGTTTATCCAAGTGTTGTAACGGCAAAAGTGTTAGAACAGTTTACAGTATTGACAAAGAAATCAATCCAACAACACATAAGCGACCTAATTTCAGAAAGGCTTAAAACCGCATTAACAAAAGAAGACGAAACATCAAAAGCTGTAAGAAATTCAGACAATCCAGAAACGACTGATGATGAGAGTAAAATTGTTACAACAGCAGAAGAAATGGAAGCGTTTTTGATTGTGAAAACTATTTTAAGACAGCAAATCGTTCCAACAAGAGTGGCGTTTAGAGATGCTCAATCTTATTTTGCAATTTTATTAGACGACAACAATAGAAAGACAATTTGCAGACTTTACTTGAATGGCAACAAAAAATATATTGGGACATTCGACGAACAAAAGAAAGAAATCAAAACGGAAATACTATCACTAGATGATATTTTTCAGTACTCAAAGAATTTATTAGGGACAGTTGAACATTATGATAAATCAAAGGAGATAGCCTAAATCAAAATCCTGCGGAGTATAGTGTCATTAAATATTAAAATAATTCAACATAAAGGACGAAGAAAAGCCAATGTTAAAACATGAGATGAATTCTCAATCGCATGAAACTGATCAGAAAAAAATATGATAGCGAAGATGAAGCAAATTTAATTATTGCAAAATGTCAACAATTCATTGGAAAAGATTTCGATTATGAAAACGAAACTTGGATGTTGAAAAAAATCTTTCATAAAAGGTTGGATAATCATTTTATAATTAGGTGTTCTTTGTTCATTCCGCCTTCTAAGCATTTTGACATCCCGTTTGAAGAATTAAAAATGAATATAGATTAAGCAAATTATATATTCCCCACTCCGCAGGATTTGCAATTAAAAGTGTCCGAAGTACACATTAAGTTACAATAACACACACACACACACACAATAACTACCAAAACTATTATTACTAAATCAATTTTAAATCACCCTATTATGACATTGGAACAATTACTTCCCCTAGCCCAAAGCCTTATTAACAATAATGTAATAAAGACTTTTAAAGAGCAAGGTGCTAAAGTTGCATTTACAAAAATATATACTTTTCTTCCTGTTGCAATTCGACTATTTATCAAAGAAGAAGCGTTTATTAACTTTTGTTTGAAGCACCAAGATAAACTCATAGGAAATAAAGAGCATGTCAAAAATACTTCTACAGATAAGACAAGGATTAAAAAAGCCGTAACAAAAAAAAATGTTGTGAAAAAAGTAGTTAAGAAAGCAGCCGCTAAAAATATCATAGCAAAAAAAACGGTGGCAAAGAAAAAATAAGTACCCCCGCTCCGCAGGATTTACAATCTCTCCCGCTCCGCAGGATTTGCAATCCTGCGGCTGCGTAAATTACTTATAAGAATTAAAGTGCATGAAATTAAAGTGTAACGATTGTGTTTTGAAAAATCGTGTTTACCGCAGGATTTCAAATCCTGCGGAGTGAAGCATAAAAGTTTAACGTAAATAGAAATAAAGCAAAAATTATGAAGCAAGGCGTAAAGCAAACGATCAGAACAGACCGAGCGTACGCATTCCCCCCCCCGCTCCGCAGGATTTGCAATCCTGCGGCTGCGTAAATTACTTGTAAGAATTAAAGTGCATGAAATTAAAGTGTAACGATTGTGTTTTGAAAAATCGTGTTTACCGCAGGATTTCAAATCCTGCGGAGCGAAGCATAAAAGTTTAACGTAAATAGAAATAAAGCAAAAATTATGAAGCAAGGCGTAAAGCAAACGATCAAAACAGACCGAGCGTACGCATTAACCTTAACGGTTGAAAAATGGGTAGATGTTTTTACACGCAAAAATCACCGCGACGCACTTATTGAATCGCTTCGTTATTGTCAAAAGCATAAAGGATTGATTGTCTATGCGTATTGTATTATGAGCAATCACGTTCATTTGATTGCTGCAACGCATGAACCATTTCTATTAGAAGAAACCATACGCGATTTTAAAAAGTTTACATCAAAAAAGATTATTGAACAATTACATGCCGAACCCGAAAGTAGAAGCGAATGGATGCTGCCTATGTTTGCGTCAAGTGCAAAGCCAAGTACAAAACATACTTTTTATAAATTTTGGAAAACAGGAAATCATGCGATTGAATTATATAACGAAAAATTCACTTGGGATAAAATAAATTATATTCATAACAACCCCGTAAAAGCAGGATTGGTGAGAGAACCGCAAGATTGGATTTATTCTTCTGCAACAAATTATTTTGGACTTGAAAGTGTTCTTGATGTTGAAATTGTCAGTCCTAGATTAATTACGGTTAGATGATTTTTCAAATCGTGTTTGCCGCAGGATTGCAAATCCTGCGGAGCGGTGAGGTCGAAATTGTCAGTCCTAGATTAATTACGGTTAGATGATTTTTTAAATGGTGTTTGCCGCAGGATTGCAAATCCTGCGGAGCGGTGTTGAAATTGTCAGTCCTAGATTAATTACGATTAAATGATTTTTAAATGGTGTTTGCCGCAGGATTGCAAATCATGCGGAGCTAATAGACAAGAACGCAACCTTACACAAGAGCAACTTGGCCAACTCGTTGGTGTTCAAAAAGCACAAATTTCTAAATTAGAAAACAGCACCAACAACGCAACCATTGATACCATTCTCAAAGTATTTAAAGCCCTTAAAGCTGAAATAAGTTTCAACGTGAAGTTGGATGACAAGGCGGTGAAAATGACGTAGGAATACAGTTTCCTAAATTTTGTGTAATCGCTAGTTCATTTTTCCTATCCTTGTATTTCAAAAAACAGTCCACACAAAAAAACAACACCATGAAACTCGGCGCATTTTCCATCAGCCTCAACGTTAAAGATTTGGCAACATCGAAACAATTTTATGAAAACTTAGGCTTCTCGGTTTTTGGTGGTGGTATGGAGAAAAATTACCTCATCATGAAAAATGGCAATGCCTTGGTTGGTTTATTTCAAGGCATGTTTCAAGGCAATATCTTAACCTTTAATCCCGGCTGGGACGAAAACGCCCAAACGCTCGAATCATACAATGATGTGCGCGAAATTCAACGCGCACTCAAAAGCAAAAACATAACACCCGTAAGCGAAGCCGACGAAACCACAAGCGGCCCTGCTAGTATTGTCTTGGTTGATCCTGACGGCAATGCGATTTTGATCGATCAGCACGTCTGAGTTCTGCTAGGTTTTAATTTTAATGAAATTGGATCTTGTTTGTGGGAAAGCGTGCTTGGAAATGCGTGTGTGTTTTAATCGTTGCATAATCTCGAAGAAGTAGCTATCCAAGATCAGAACATAAAAAAGGTGATCTGAAAATTCAGATCACCTTTTTGGGGTGGAAGATCGGGCTCGAACCGACGACCTTCGGAACCACAATCCGACGCTCTAACCAACTGAGCTACATCCACCGTGGCTTCTGCTTTTTTAGCAGAACGGATGCAAAAGTACCAATTCCTGTGAAAACTCCAAGACATCGGGCTTCTTTTCGTTAATTTTGTTCAAAATCATGAACCAGCCCGTACCACCTGTTTCCCTCCAAATCGAGGGCATGGATTGCGCCAACTGCGCGCTAGGCATCACGCGCAAGCTGACCAAGGCGGGTCATTCTGATGTAAAAGTCAATTTTGCTACCGGCGAAGCCTCGCTTTGCCTCAATCCCACAACCACCCTCGATCAAGCCATTGCCGATGTCGAAAGCCTTGGCTATCACGTTGTGCGTCAAGTGGCCGGACAAAAAAATGCAACGAATTGGTTCTCTACCGAAAAAAAATTCTGGTTTTGCCTGATTTTTACCCTGCCCTTGTTTTTCGGACATATCCTTTTGCCGCACGATTCGGCCTTGCAAAATCCTTGGCTTCAATTGGCGCTTTGCTTGCCCGTGTTTGCCGTTGGTGTCTTGCATTTCGGTAAAAGTGCTTTCGGCTCCATCAAATCAGGCATTCCGAATATGGATGTGCTTATTTTTATTGGTTCAACAGCCGCTTTTTTATACAGTTTATATCCGCTCGTGGCCAAACTTCCCGCAGGCACACACACACACGATTATTTGTTTTTCGAAACAACCGCAACCATCATTACCCTCGTTTTATTGGGCAATTTAATTGAGCACCGCTCCGTAAAAGCGACAACTACTGCCATCGGTGCCTTGCAAGAATTGAAACCCGAAAAAGCCCGAAAAATCACCACGCACAACGATCACGAACACCTGGAAGAAATTCCTGCCGATCAACTTCGTGTAGGCGATCTCATTCAGGTCAATAGCGGCGAAAGCATTGCTGCCGATGGCGAAGTGGTCTCAGGCGATGCTGAAGTCAATGAAGCCATGATTTCGGGCGAAAGTCGTGCGGCGCACAAAATTGCGGGTACCGATGTTGTAGGCGGTACAATTCTTTTGCAAGGCAACCTGCGCATCCGCATTACACGCACGGGTGCAGATACGGTGCTCGCGCGCATCATCACACTCGTAAAAGATGCCCAATTCGATAAACCACCCGTACAACGTTTGGCCGATCGCATCAGTGCTGTTTTTGTTCCGGTGGTTTTAGGTATTTCGGTGCTTACCTTTTTATTGGCTTGGCTGGCATTTGATGTCTCGTTGACACAAAGTTTGCTGCAAGCCATTGCCGTGCTTGTCATTTCGTGTCCGTGTGCAATGGGTTTAGCCACGCCAACCGCCGTTTCTGTTGGAATTGGCCGCGCAGCTCGGAGTGGGATTTTAATTCGTGGAGGAACAACACTCGAAGAACTCGCTCGTATTGAAAAAGTTGTGTTTGATAAAACCGGAACACTCACCACCGGAAAATTCAGCATCCAAAAAATCGAATCGAATGCTGCGTTAACGGAAGCCGAAATAAAATCCATCTTACTCGCACTCGAAACCAGTTCGGCGCATCCCATCGCACAATCCATCACACGCGAATTGCAACAAGAAAATATTGTTGCCGATACACGTTTTCAACGCATCAGCGAAGAAAAAGGAATCGGACTTTCGGCAACCGATCAAGAAGGCAATTCGTGGACACTCGGTTCGTGGCGCAGTGCCGGATTAGAAGCCGACGCAGGTGCCGATTTATACATCTGTTGCAACAAAAAACAAGTGGCCGCTATTTATATCGAAGATGAAATTCGTCCCGATGCAAAAGCACTTATCGATTTTTTAAAGTCGAAAAATATTGGTGTGGTGATGTTGAGCGGAGACCAACTAAGTCGTTGCAAACCCGTTGCCGATTATTTAGGCATTACCGAAGTACATGCGGCACAATTGCCCGCAGATAAAGCGAATTTCATGCGTGCCACAACTGCAAAACAAAAAACAGCCATGATTGGCGATGGCATCAACGACGCACCAGCCTTGGCTTTGGCCACGGTTGGCATTTCGGTAAGCGATGCTTCTAAAATTGCCATGCAATCGGCACAAGTGGTTTTACTCGGAAATGCAGAAGATGGCGGACTGCTTAAACTACGCGAAGCCATTCAGATTGGGCAACATGGTTTACTGACCATCAAACAAAATTTATTCTGGGCATTTTTCTACAATGTCATTGCTATTCCCATTGCGGCATTTGGCTTTTTAAGTCCGATGGTAGCTGCTTTGTCCATGGCTTTTTCAGATGTTGTGGTGATTGGCAATTCCATTCGTTTCCGTTTTAAAAAGATTTTTTAATTCATGCTGGCTTTACTCCGAAAAATGCTGAAACCAGCCGCACTCTGGCTGCGCGATCCAAATTACCGCCAAACGCTTCGCCTACACGCAAGCCTGCGCAACGTTCCTGCCGGACAGCGGCAACACATCCACGCAGCGGGATTTGAAATCGAACTACACGATGCCAGTTCGTTTTTAAATCAATGGGACGAAATTTTTGTACACGAGATTTATGCGTTTCAAGCGGCCACAACAAAACCCGTCATTGTAGATTGTGGTGCCAATCTGGGTTTGGGGATTTTGTATTTCAAAAAACGTTTTCCGCAAGCAACAGTTATTGCATTTGAAGCCGATCAAACCATTGCGCAAGTGGTACAAAAAAATGTGCAGCAAAATAAATTGACGGATGTAACCGTTTATGCTGCCGCGGCTTGGACTGCTACCGGAACCATTTCCTTTGAAGCCGATGGTGCTCAAGGTGGTCAGGCCGGACATGGCACACGTCAAATTCCGGCCATGCGTCTGCGCGATGAATTGCTAAAACACCAACGCATTGATTTTCTAAAAATGGACATTGAAGGTGCCGAACTTGCGGTCTTACACGATTGCCAAGACGTACTCGAACGCGTTGACCATCTTTTTGTAGAATACCATAGCCGCAAAGATCAACCGCAAGACTTGCACGAATTATTGCGTTTGCTCACACAACACAAGTTTCGCTATACCCTGCGTGGCGGCACCACCCAATCGCCGCTGCTTGATACGACTGTAGAAAACGGATTTGATATGATGATTGATATTTTTGCCAAACGTATAACCGAGTGAGCGAACCGAAACCTATACATGTTTTGTTTTTGGCTGGTTGGTATCCCACAGCCGCACATCCCGCGCTGGGCGAATTTATTCGCCGCCACGCGCAAGCCGTCGCAGCGCACGTACGCGTGAGTGTGGTGTATGTGTATTCAGAAGCAACACCCGCATCCGCAATTACGACCAACGAAACACATGGCGTAACCGAAATTTTTGCGCGCTTTCAAAAAACAAATACAACCATTCCCATTCTCTCCGCGCTCAAAAAGAAAAAACGCTACACCCAAGCCATGCTCGCCGGAATTGAACACGCGGTGCAAAAAAATGGACAACCGGATTTAATTCATCTGCATGTTATTTTTCCTCCAGCACTCGTACTCGATGCGGTGAAAAAACAATTCGATGTGCCTGTTGTTATTTCCGAACATTGGTCGGGTTATTTGCCAGAAGATGGCAATTACCGCGGACGTGTATTACAGTATTTTACACAAAAGGCCGTGCGCCAAGCATCAGCAATCACCGTTGTTTCGCAACGCATGGAAACTGCCATGCGCGCACATGGATTGCAGGGAACGTACCATTTGTTGCCCAATGTAGTGGACACCGATTTCTTTCAACCCAAGCAACGAAAACCTGACGGAAAAATTAAACTGCTACACGTTTCCATGCTCATTGATCGCGAGAAAAATATTGCTGGATTGATTCGTGTCATGCGTCGTGTGCAAGCCATTACCGATCTTCATTTGGATATTGTGGGTGGTGATGCGGAACAGGTTGCTTATTTTAAAAATCAAGCAGCCGATTTGACGAATATTACGTTTCATGGCTTGGTTCAGCCCAAACAAGTTGCGGCGTATTTGCAACAAGCAGATGCCCTCGTTTTATTCAGTTGGTTTGAAGGAATGCCTGTAACCATCATCGAAGCGCAGAGTTGTGGCTTGCCAGTTTTGGCAACGCGCGTGGGCCATATCGAACACATGGTGCGGGAGCAAGAGGGCATGCTCGTGGATGCTGGCGATGAAGCGGCGCTGGAACAGGCCATGCGTAAATTTGCCACACAACCCGAATTGTTTGATCGGGAAGCCATTCGCAAACGTGCTACCGAAACTTATGCTATGCGTGTGGTGGGTCAACAATTATACGATCTTTACAACAGCATTCTCCAACATTAAACGTGAATACAGCACCACTCCGTATAGCCATTTTATGCCGCTCCGAAGTTTTTGAAGCTTGGGAAGCCGAGTGCATTCGTCAAGTCTTGGCACTCGATTTTGTTGAGCCTGTTTTACTCATTCAAGATGCAAGTCCTGAACCTGCGCCGCGTTCGTTTTTTCAGAAAATATTGGACCGTAAATTGCTTTGGCGCATTCACGAACGGCGAAGCCTCAAACACATTTCGGCAGCGCGTACAGTAGAACTAGACGAAGAATTTCGACTTGTTCCGAAACTGAAATGCGAACCTGAATGGCACGGCAAATACACACAACAATTCAAATCGGGTGATCTTGCGCGTATTCGCGAACATGCGCCGGATCTTATTTTACGTTTTGGATTCAACATCATTCGGGGCGAAATTCTGACCGTAGCGAAATACGGTGTTTGGTCGTTTCATCATGCCGACGAACAGGTGTATCGTGGTGGGCCGGGCGGTTTCTGGGAAATTATTCACGGCAATATGGTTTCTGGTGCCTTGTTGCAACGTCTTACAGAATCGCTCGATGCGGGTATTTTGTTGCGCAAAGGCTGGTTTAAAACCATCGCCAAATCGCATGCTGCAAATGTGGATCAATTGCTTTGGGGAACAACGTTATGGATGAAACAGGTTTGTGTGGATATTCACAACAACGAAGCGGAATATTTGAACGCTACTCCGATTCAAACCAAAGCACCAATTAAAAAGTATCCCGGAAATTTTCGGATGCTCGATTATTTGTTCAAGAGTCGGATGGCTGCTTGGAAATTTTATTTCAATGATTTATTTCGTGCCGAATTTTGGCAACTGGGCATTGTTCCGCAAAGCATAGCGGATATTATGCACAATGGCATTACGACCAATGTGCATTGGATTCCGCAAACACAAGCCGGAACCTATCAAGCCGATCCGTTTGGAATCAACTCGCCGGAGCGTGAATTAATTCTTTGCGAGCATTACGATTATAAAGTTGGCAAAGGACACATTGTTTCGATTACGCGCAATGGTGTGATGACAGATTTTTTAGAACGCACACATCATCTTTCATATCCCTATTTGTTTGAAGTATTTAACGATGTGATGTTTTTGCCCGAGTCGCATGAAAACAACAATGTATCGTTGCGTTATTTAGATCGTCCAGAAAAAACCGATATGCAATTGTTGCACGGCATTCCGGCAGTTGATAGTTCGGTGGTTTTCTACGAAGGAAAATGGTGGTTGTTTTGTACACGCGAAGATGTGGGTGCGAATGAAGCCTTGTACATTTATTTTGCGGATAACAATGATAGTGCGTTTGAACCACATGCTGCGAATCCGGTGAAGATGGATGTGCGTTCGGCGCGACCTGCTGGAACGCCTTTTGTGCATGAAGGAAAATTATATCGTCCGGCACAATGTTGTGTGCCCGAATACGGCGTAGCGGTTGTGATTCACGAAATAGTGAAACTCACCGAAACCGCTTTTGAAGAACGTGAAGTGCGTGTCTTGCATCCAGGAACAAACTGGCCAGCAACAACAGGCTTACACACACTTTCGGCATTTGGCACATCGGAAACATTGATTGATGTGAAACGTCATCAGTTTAATTTCGATGCGTTTAAGCGCGCCTTGAATCGTAAATTACTTCGTGTATCGGGCCGATGATTGAAAATATCCTTGCCAATTTTTCTGCGCGTTTTGCGGGTGCGATCATTAATTTTTTGATCCTCTTGCTGACGACCAATTACCTCGGTTTGGATGCGCGTGGCGAAATTAGTTTGATTCAATTGGCGTTAAATATCTTGCATTTGCTGAGCGATGTGGCGGGCGGGCCGGGCATGGTTTATCTCGTTCCGCGCACCCGGCTGCGTCCCTTGTTGTGGATTGGTTATAGTTGGGCGTTGGGCATCAATGCGGTGTTTGGATGGCTCGTGGTGCATTTTGGCGATATCAATCCCGAATACCAATGGCGTGTGGTAGCGATTGCTGTTTTGCTTTCGTTACATTCAGTCAATCAAAATATCTTGATTGGGCGCGAAAAAATTAAACACTACAATGGTTTGTTATTGACACAAGCTTTGTTGCTTATCGGCATCATGTCGGCGTGTATTTTTAGCCATTATCAGTATTCTGCTGTGGCTTTTGTAACGGCTGGTTTGATTGGTGCAGCAACAGTATTTTTATTGAGTACTTTTTTTGTTTTCCGTTTACCCGATTTGCCTTCTTTAAAAATTATCGAAA